>DASYAC010000058.1:0-28991 GCA_036501585.1 Steroidobacteraceae bacterium | reverse complement strand
GCGGCGACTCGATCGCTAGCCGGCCTTTGCACTGTGCGCCGCCGCCAGAGCTCGGACGTCGGCGGTACTCAACGGATTGCCGGCAATTCCCCACTCGCCGCTTTTGACTTCTTCGATCACAGTCCACGTGACCGGCCGCATGGCCTCGCCTTCGATGTCGACCATCGCGTCGGTGAGCTTGCGAATGATCTGGGTCTTCTGCTCCGCGGAAAAGACGCCTTCGATGACTTTGACATTGATGAATGGCATGACAGCTCTCCTTCTGTTGGCTATCGCAGGCGATGGCTGGATTGTGCCGCGCTCGATGCGCCTGACAGCAATGAGGCGCTTCGGGGGTGAGTGACGTCCTGCCAGGAAGTCGCCCGTAACTACCCATTCGTCCGAGAGCATGTATCCCGGCCAGGGGACTTCCCCCGCGTCCGGATCTCCTGCCCGATCGTCCGGCCCCATTATTGCGGCGCACAAGCGAGCTTGGCAGTGCATCCGATTGGGCCCAAACTCGACAGAACAAAAATCGTTGAGGCGACGACCGTGGCCCAGCATATTTTGAAGGCGATGCAGCGAGTACGCGCGGCCCTTGCTCGCCATCCGGGAGCCGGAATTCACGCCGATGAACCCGCCGCTGCGCGCTGGGACGAAGGCATGCGGGTCGTTACTCGGCATGCGAACGGCACGCAGATTGCGACTGATATGCCCGCGGAGCTTGGCGGCGAGGGGAATCAGGTGAGCCCAGGCTGGTTGCTCAGGGCCGGCCTGGCGTCCTGTCTTGCAACGCGCATCGCGATGGAGGCCGCCGTCGCTGGAATTTGTCTCACGCGGCTCGAGGTCATAGCCAGAAGCACATCGGATGCGCGGGGTCTTCTGGGCATGACGGACGACGGTGGCGAACGAGTCACGCCGGCACCCGGTGAGGTGCAGCTCGAAGTGAGATTGGGTGCAACCGACGTCGCCCGCGAGCGGCTTCGGGCAATGATCGACAGCAGCTTCCGTTGTTCACCGGTTTCAGCCGCGCTCGAGCGGGCGGTTCCGGTCGGGTTGCACGTTGATATCGAGGCGAATTGATGGACGCGCTCTCCGAGACACTTCGGGTCGTGCGCCTCGTCGGTGCCATTTTCATCCAAGGCCGATTCAGCGCGCCTTGGTGTTACCAATCGCCGCGCGCAGATTCGGCGGCGCCGCTGCTCGAGCCCGGTGCCGAACGGGTCGTGATCTTCCATCTCATCACGGAGGGTGAGTGCTTCGTGGAGATCGACTCGGAGCCGCCGGTGCACCTCAGCGCCGGCGACGCGGTGGTCTTCCCGCAGGGCCATGCTCATCGCATGTGCTCCGAGCCCGGTCTTCAACCCGCAAAGGGCGCGCGGCTCGAAGACATACTGTCTCGTCGGCCGCGCAAGCTCGTCCACGGCGGAGGCGGGCGGACGACACGGCTGGTCTGCGGATACCTGGCCTGCGACGCGCGTTTGGCGAGGATGCTGCTCAGCGGACTTCCTGCACTTCTGAAGGTGAGCGTCCGGGGCTCGAATGCCGGGATATGGCTCGAAGCGTCCGTGCAGTACGCATTGGCTGAAGCACGCTCACCGCGCCCCGGAGGCGCCGGCGTGCTCTCGAAGCTGGCCGAACTGCTTTTCATCGAGGTTCTGCGCCTCTACATGAACGAACAGGATGCCGGCCGATCGGGCTGGCTCGCGGGGATTCGTGACCGCATTGTCGGAGCTGCCTTGACTCATATGCACGCGCGCCCCGCGCACGGATGGACGCTGGAGACACTGGCTCGTGCGGCGGGCACGTCGAGATCCGTCCTCGCCGAGCGATTCCAGCAGCTGGTCGGCAGCCCGCCGATGGAGTACCTGACGCAGTGGCGAATGGTGCTCGCCGCCAACTTTCTCTGCCGCAGCAATGCGCCCCTGACGCGAATTGCCGAAGACGTCGGGTATCGAACCGACACCGCGTTCATCCGTGCTTTCAGGCGCGAATACGGCCTGCCGCCGGCGGCTTGGCGCCGGCAACGGTCGGCACGCGCGGATGAAAAAGTTCACCCTTGAGGACGGTTGTCGTTGATGTGCTGGTAGAGCAGCAGGCGCACTTTTTGCCAGTCGCGCTGCACGGTGCGTTCCGAGATTCCGCGCAGCTTCGCGATTTCGGCGAATGAGAAGCCGCAGAAGTACTTCAGATCGACCAGCTCGGCGAGAGCGGGCTCGTGCTGCGCGAGATCATCCAGCGCTCCGGACAATTGCATCAGCGATTGATCGTCGCTCAGCTCCTCGCCGATCTGGGTATCGAGCTCCACGATCTTGAACCCCGACCCGCGCTTCACCGCCTGATGGCGTCGGGAAAGATCGATGAGCACGCCGCGCATGGCGCGCGCGACGTAGCTCAAGCACTTCCCTTGGTCGGCAAAGTGCACCCCGCCGCGGCCGGCAAGATTCAAATAGGCCTCATGGACCAGCGTCGTCGGACTGACCCCCGCCGACGGAAGGCGTCGCAGCTCCCGGTCAGCCAATCGACGCAAATCCGCGTAGAGCGAGGCAAATAGCTTCGCGTTCGCGCCCCGATCTTCCGGGCTGTCGGCCTCTGCCGGACTGTTCGGCGCGTCTTCTGACATGGTATCGCCCCGCCCGGAACCTCTGATCGCCGGGCATTCGATTGTGCCGTAATGCGCTGCAGCGGGCAACGCGCAGAGGCGGCATCAAAGCCATGGTGCTGTCGGGTTTCGCCTCGCGAATCCGATCTATAGGTTGACCCCCACGAACAGGAGTCGGACATGGAGATCGTCTCGGTCTTTTACGCAGCATTCGGCTACTTGGCGCTGCTCGCGGCGATTCTCTGGGGCATGCTATTCGTCGGAGACGGCGTCAACGTCTCCACCATGGATGCCGCCGCAACCGCTGCGCCGCTGAAGGGAACCCTCGTCGATCTGGGACTGCTCCTGTTGCTGGCGCTGCTGCACAGATCGGCGAGGCGCGGAATGCTGCGACATCTCGCGCGGCGGTCGATCCCGCACCCGCTCGAGCGCAGCACGCAAGCGTGGGCGGCCGCCGCGGCGCTCATGGTGATCTATGCTGGCTGGCAGCCCCTGCCGCAAATCCTCTGGAATGCGACGGGACCCCTGCAATGGGCGCTTTCCGGGCTCTCCTACCTCGCCTGGACGTTGATCCTGATCGGCGCATTTCTTGCGAGTCGTCTGGATATATACCAGATCACCGGGGCGACGGGTGCGGAGCCGTCGGCCGCGGCAGATGACGGCGGACACGCGCGAGCCGCAGGGAAGGTGCGTTTCACGGACACGCTTCTTCAGCCGCTCCATTGCGGAATTCTCATTGCGATGTGGGTCACGTCGGCGATGACCGTCGGGCATCTGCTGCTCGCAACGGCGGTGACGGCGTATCTGCTGTTCGACGCTCTCTGGGCGGTGCGCAAGACCGGCGCCGCACGAGAGTCGCACGGCGCCTTCTCACTCCAGGGCGAGCGCGTCGCGCGTTAGCGCATTATCCGGTCCCAGCGAGCCGGTGAGCGATACGGCGCTCTGACGGGCCGCATCGCGGGCGGCACGTGCGTTGCCGAGGCCCTTCTGGGCCTCGGCCAGCGCCAGCGACGCTTCGCCCACGTCGGCGCTCAGATCCGGATTGCGCGCTTTTCGTAGCGTCTCCGCCAGCGCCTCCTGAGCAAGGCGCCTGGCATCCGCATACCGGCCCTGTGTGAGCGCTACCTTGGCAGAATCCAGCACGGCGTCCGCGAGCAGGAACCCCGCGGTCTTCGAATTCGCGCGTATGGCCGATACGGCCGACTGCAGGGTCTGCGCGGCCTCGGGGTAGCGTGCCTCGGCGAGAAGGAGCTCCCCGCGCACGATCTGAATGCGGATGACCTCCTGGGTGCCGTCGGGGCCGTCCGCCTTCGACCGCGCTCGGGCATGGTCGAGCTCCGCCGCGGCTTCGTCGAAACGCTTCAGGGCGACCAGGGCGCGTCCGCGGTTGAGGCGCGCGTAGACCTCGCGATCGCGGTACTGCTCCGTGACGGCCACGCTCACCCCCTTGCCGTACCAGACGAGCGCCGCCGACGCATCGCCCGCGCGCAGCAGGCACGTCCCATGAAGCACGGCGATGGCCGGTATCACCATGCGTCCGGTCGACTGCAGGCGATCGACCAGACGAGCTTCGCGCGAGCAGGCTTCCTTGAGCTCGCCGAAACCGGTGAGGCTCGAGGCGACGTTGTGCATGGCGGTCATCGCCGCGTCAGTGTCGCCGAGACCGTCACGCTCGGCGGCCGCCAGTGCCCGCGCGACGTACTCGAAGCCCTTGTGCGTGTCTCCCGCCTCTTTGTAGTAGTCTGCGATGCGTCCGAGCAGATCCGTGTAGCGCAGATCATGCGTGGCACCGGACTGCTCCAGCAGCGCCAGCGCCTGCTCGGCGACCAGCGTGGCGCCCGTCGGATTTCCACGGGCATCCATGACGTCGGCCTCCGCTTCCATGCAGTCCTCGAGGTAGAGCGGATTCTGATTCGGCACATGACCCATCGCAAGCTTGGCGGCAGCGATCCAGGAGACTGCGCGATCGAGGCGGCCGAGGTCGATTTCCGCTTCCGCCAGCCCGCACTCGGCGCGGGACATCATCGACCAGTCGTTCAAGCCGCGCGCGATCTGATCGGCGTTTTGCAGCAGCGTGTATTGCTTCGGCGTCAGGCCGATGTCTCCGTAGCGCGCCGATAGATTGAGCATGGCACTCATGCGGAAGATCGGATCGTCCGTATAGTGCTGGGTGACCAGCTTGTAGCCGGCGTCGAGGAGCTGCTCCGCCGTGGTCGGCTTGTCGCCGACGGTCGACATCATGAGGGTTACGAACTCCGCCTGCAGTTCCGCCCGCCGTGCCTGCTCGCGCGACTGGTCGCGCTGAATCTGCGCTTCGCGCATCTGATGGAGCGCGAAGGCAGTCGCCGCGATGAGTGCGACGGCCGCCGCCGCGGTACCGATCACGGCGCCGCGATAGCGGCGCGCGAACTTCTGCATCCGGTAGGTCAGCAGATTGGCGCGCGCCGCCACCGGTTCGCTCTGCAGATAGCGCTTCAGGTCGTCCGCCAGAGCGGCGGCGGTGCCGTAGCGTTCGCGGGGCGGTTTCCGCAGTGCTTTCGAGACGATCGCGTCCAGATCGCCCCGCAGCGCCTTGCGGACCCCGGCCGGTGCGACCTCCGACATCCGCGGCGGATCCTCATCGAGCGCCGCCTTGATCCGCTGTGCACGGGTAGTGCTCTCCTCGCCCGAGGGCAGCCGGCCGGTCAACAGCGCAAAAATGAGAACGCCCATCTGAAATACGTCGGTGGCGGTCGATGGCAGCTCGCCCAGAATTTGCTCCGGTGCCGCGTATTCGGGCGTGAATGCCGAATCTTCGATGCGAGTCGCCGGCGACTCGGCGTCGGATGCTGTCCCGGCGCCGACCAGTTTCGCGATGCCGAAGTCGAGCAGTTTCGCTTCGCCCTCTTCGGTGACCAGGATATTGGTCGGCTTGATATCTCGATGGATGACCAGGTTGCTGTGCGCATGCGCCAACGCACTGAGCACATCGAGGATCAGCCGGACGCGTGCCTCGACGCTCAGCGCGCGGGCGGCGCAGTAGTCATCGATGCGTATCCCTTGAACGTACTCCAGGATGAGGTAGGGGCGACCCGACCCCGCGACGCCCGCGTCGATCAGGCGCGCGATGTGCGGATGCGCAAGCCGCGCCAGCAACCGGCCTTCGCGACGGAACCGGTCCAGCGCGGTGGGGGACGCGGAATAGGTCTCGAGGAACTTGAGCGCGAACTTTCCCTCGAACCGGCCGTCGCTCCGTTGCGCGAGCCAGACCTCGCCCATTCCCCCGCGACCGATGAGCGAGATCATGGTGTAGGCGCCCACCTGCGTGCCGGCCCGCTCCTGGTCAGCCGGGCCGACGAGACTCGTCTCCAAGAATCCCTGCGCGTCGAGATTGCGCCGGTCCGACATCATGTCGCGCAAGGCGGCGGCGACGGTGGGCTCGTCATTCTCGAGCCGCGAGATGTAGGCGTCCCACTGCGTCTCGTCCATGTCCAGCAGTCGATCGAGGTGCTTCTCGACGGCTTTCCACTCCGCGTGCCCGGGATTGACTCTCACGCGCGTCTCCCGTCATTCTGGTTCTTTGGGGAGGCTCGCACGCGGGCGGGCTGTCTGCAACCGGTCAGATGGCCGGGGCGCTTCGCACGGCGGGGGCAGGCGGGCGGGTGAGTATCGGCAGGATGACGGACGCCACGAGGGCGCAGGCGACCGCCGGCATCAGGACCGCAAAGGAGATGCCGATGTCCTTGGCCCGTGCGACGAGGATCGGCCCGAGCAGGCCGGCCGCTCCCCAGGCCGTCAGCACCAAACCGTAGTTCAATCCCATGTACCGGGTGCCGAAACACTGCGCGCTGTACGACGGCATGGTTCCGAACCCTCCGCCGCAGCAGAGGAGCACGATGGCGAAGCCGGCCAGGGCCGGCGCGGGGGCGTGAACTCCGCAGAGCCAGTAAAGCGTGAGGGCTTGGACCGTGAACATCGCCGCGAAGGTCCGCTGGCAGCCGATGCGGTCGGAAATCCCGCCCCAGAAGAAGCGCCCGACGGCATTGAAGACGCTCACGACCCCGAACAGCGGCGCAATCTCCGCAGGCGCCAAGCGGGTGAGATCCGAAAGGATGACGACGGCGTTCGAGATGATCGTGATGCCGGCAATCACATTGGCGAAAAGCTGCAGCCACAGGAGGTAGAACTGCGGCATGCGGACGACGCTCGTGGGCGGATAGCCCACGCTCGATCGCTTCGAGCGCGGACCGCCGTCGCGCTCCGCCGGCGGATTTCGCAGGATCGACGCGGCGGGCAACCCGATGGCAAGGAACGCGAGCCCGGAAGCGATGAAGATCTGCATGATGGTGCGCACACCCTCGCCGGTAGCCAGGATGCCAAGCGCAGCGTCCGGTGCAGTTCGGCCGGCGGCACCCGCCGCGAGGATCTGTGCCGCCTGAACCGAGAAGGCATGGAAGGCGGGGAGGCGTGGGATGAACTGGTTATAGACGAAAGCACCGAGTCCGAAGCTTCCGACGACCAGTCCGCCGGCAAGACCGCGCCGCTCGGGAAACCATTTGCTCACGACCGCGAGCGGCGCGATATACGCCATGCCGGCGCCAACGCCTCCGATCAGGCCGTAAGTGAGATAGAGCCAGGGAGCGCCGAAGATCGGCGTGCCGAGCCCGGCAAGCACGTTGCCCGCTCCCCAGAGGGCCACGCCCGTCATCGCAACCCGCCGCGGGCCCTTCCGGTCCAACCAGAAGCCGCCGACGACCACGCCCACGGTCGCCAGGGAAAAATTGGCGATGGCATAAGTCCACGTCGCCGTCGTCAAGTCCCAGCCGAAGCCGACGACCAGCGGCTGGGCAAATATCGCCCATGAATAAACGGTACCGATGAGCAGCATCACCGCCGATCCTCCGATCGCGATGACCCATCGATCGGGCAATGCTTGCACGTCGACCTCGCAGAATTTGGGGTTCCTGCGAAGAAGATCGTATTTCGCGCTCGAAACCGGACAGCGCGGCGCGGCGGGGGGCTTCCCTGGCGCCTAGCGCTGCGTCCTCAATCTCTGTCGATGGGCAATCTGTTTCGCCCGATTGCCGCAGACCTCCATGCTGCACCATCGGCGCGAACGGGCTCGTGTGCGGTCGGCAAACATCAGCGTACAGGCCGCTCCCTCGCACGTTTTCAAGTCGGAGAGATTTTCCTCGGCGAGCATCTGCGCCAGTGCTTCGCCAATCGGGACCAGGAGCGATTCCGGCGATCGCCAGCGTCGCGCTCTCTGAAATTCGAGTGCCGTAGTCTTGCCGCGCCTGTGCGCCACCAACTGTCCGTACCCTTCATCTCGGGCAAGCAGCCGGTTCAGCGGCTCGAGATCCGCGAGATCTGCTGCTTTCAGGGGTTTGCCCCTGCGCTCGCGGACGAATGTCCTGAACCATTCGCGCAGACTCCGTGCCTGCGCTGCCACCCGGTCGATATCGCCCGGCTTTGCCTGCTTGCGCATCGCGTTGAGCACGTCCACCGGCACCAGATGCGCTTGATCCAACCACGCCAACAATCCTTCGCCATCGCTGATCCAGTCGATTTCGGTATCGACCGGAGTCGCGATCGAGTTCAAAAAATTCAGCCCTGCCGAGTCGGCGATGAATATGGCAGGGGATTTTTGAGACATGGAACCACCTCTATGGCATTGCACCATAACCATCTCAGTTGCAATTGACAAGTTACGGCCGCATGCGTAACCTTCCCGCAGGCAATAGGGCGGTTATGGATGTCGATCGATGCACGGCATTCTGGAGGCCATCGGAGCGCTCGAGCCCATCCAAGCGCCGCTTTCGACAACCCTCCGGAACCGCTCAAGCGCTTCCACCATCAGTAACGGAAAACACATGCTACCCATCACCTATCGCACCGTTGAAGTCGACACTCTGAAGGTCTTTTATCGGGAGTCGGGAGCGTCCGACGCGCCCAAGCTGCTGCTGCTCCATGGATTTCCGAGCGCCGGTCACATGTTCCGGGATTTGATCCCGCTCCTGGCCGATCGCTTCCACGTGATCGCGCCCGACTTGCCGGGATTCGGCCAGTCCGATATGCCCGCACGAGGTCAATTCAAATACACGTTCGACCATATCGGCCGCATCATCGACCGATTTACCGAGGCCGTGGGGTTCGAGCGCTTCGCGCTGTACGTGTTCGATTACGGCGCACCCACGGGTTTCCGGCTGGCCACGTGGCATCCCGAGCGGATCACCGCGATCGTTTCTCAGAACGGCAACGCTTATGAGGAGGGGCTGAGCGACGGCTGGAACCCCATCCGAGCCTACTGGGAAGATCCCTCGACCGCCAATCGCAATGCCTTGCGCGCGTTCCTCTCTCCCGAGACGACGCGCTGGCAGTACACCCACGGTGTGCCCGATCCCACTCGCGTGTCACCGGACGGCCTGTCGCTCGACAATTTCTATCTCGCGCGTGCGGGCGCGGACGAGGTACAGCTCGATCTCTTTGGCGACTACAGGAGCAACGTGTCACTGTACCCGGCATTCCAAGATTACTTCCGCACCCACAAGCCGCCTTTCCTGGCGGTGTGGGGAAAGCACGACCCGTTTTTCCTGCCGGCCGGGGCGAATGCCTTCAGGCGCGACATGCCGCGCGCCGACATCCGCTTTTTCGATACCGGGCACTTCGCGCTGGAAACTCACGCGGAGCCGATCGCACTGGCGATGCGGGAATTTCTGCCCCGTTAGAACCGCGAGTCCTTACCTGGGTCGGAGGGTTCCGTGGTGACCCGGGATCGCGCTCCCAGGGTGTGCCTCCCTCCGACGGTCAGAAGGCAGCCGTCAAATAGCCGAACAAGCTGCGCGGCCGAGGCCACCGGATCGTCGGATGCATGCTGAGCCTGGGCCGGGGCGACGGGTAACAGCAACAGGGCCAGCAGCAGCAGCAACAACAGCAAAAGTACCAGCAACAGCCCGCTCGCGATCCCACCCGTCCTGGCGACGGTATGGGCGCGCGCGCCCAACCTATGCGGTGTCGGTAACATTGGAGTGTCCCAATGTAGGGGCAACGGCCGGACCAACCCAGACCGCCGGCTGCACGGGGAGGGTGATTCGCTGCATGAGTGAGCCGGCGGTGGCCCATGGCGTTAGACTGAGGGCTATGGCCGAGATAGCGCCGGATTTGCGCTTTTCCCGCTGGCTCTGGGTTGCCGCGATCTGGTGCGCGGGCGCGATGATTGACTCGAGTCAAGCGCTGCTCATGATGCATGCAGAAGGCGCGCATCATTCGGGGTTGCGGATATTCGGCATCGAGATCGCAACCTGGTTGCCGTGGGTGATCGCGACGCCGCTCGTCATTCGCCTGGCACGGCGACACCCCATGATCCGCCCGACGACGGTGCCCGCGGCCGGCGTGCACCTTGCCGCCTTTACCCTCATCAGCCTGATCGCTGCCGCATGGTGTGCACTGCTGCAGATGGCTTTCAACCCGTGGGAACATCCACGGCGGCCGGGTCCCTTCATGTACGTCTGGGGCAAGTCGCTCGTGGACCAAGGCCTGACATTCATCTTCGTGTACGCGCTGATATTGGCCATCACCTATGTGGTGGACTCGCGCGAAAGCGCCGCCCGCCAGCGAACCGAGACGGCGCGGCTCAATCAGGAACTCTCCAGAGCGCAGCTCGCGGCGCTGCGCCGGCAGGTGGAGCCGCACTTCATGTTCAATGCGCTCAATTCCATCGCCGGACTGGTGCGCGATCAGAGCAACGACGCGGCCGTGCGCATGATCGTAGGGCTCAGCGAGTTTCTGCGCCGAGCCTCGGAGGATTCCCACCGATCGCAGGTGACGCTGGCGGAGGAAGTCGAGTACCTGCAGCGCTATCTCGACATCCAGAAGGTTCGCTTTGCAGACCGACTTCACGTGAGCGTCGACATCCCGGCAGAATTGCTGCAGGCGCAGGTTCCCAACCTGCTGCTGCAGCCTCTGGTGGAAAATGCCATCAAGCACGGCATCGCCAAGCGCATCGCCGGGGGTGCGATCCGCGTTGCGGGCGCCCGCCGTGACGGCAATCTTTGTCTGAGCGTCTACAACGATGGACCGAGGCTGCCGGCAGATTGGCAGGCGGCACATACCGGCATCGGCATCGGCAACTTGCGTACTCGCCTGGAAATTCTGCACGGGAGCGAGTTCGAATTGCAGCTGCGGAACGCCGATACCGGCGGAGTGGAAGTCTCCGTGAACCTGCCTTTCAGGAGTGCATGAATGGCGTCTCCGGGGAAGCTTCCGGCGCCGATAAAGGTGCTGGTGGTCGACGACGAGCCCCTGGCGCGGCGCAACCTGACGGTGCTGCTGCGGCGTGATCCGGACATCGAATCCATCGCCGAGTGCGGATCCGGGTTCGACGCCGTGGAGGAGATTCGCAGATCGACGCCCGATCTGATGTTTCTCGATGTGCAGATGCCGGAGTGCGATGGCTTCGACGTGATCGAGTTGCTGGGGAGCGTCCTGCCGTCCGCCGTCATTTTTGTGACGGCCTATGACGAGTATGCGCTGCGCGCCTTCGAGGCGGGGGCGCTGGACTATTTGTTGAAGCCGTTCGACGACGCGCGCTTCGATCGTGCTCTATACCGCGCCAAGGATAAGCTCGCGCACTACGCGCCGCTGCAGACGCGGCCCATGGACCGGCTGGTGGTCAAGAGTCGGGGCCAGGTGGTATTCCTGAATGTCGCAGACATCGACTGGATCGAGGCTGCGGATTATTACGCCTGCCTACACGTGGGTGGCAGCACGCACATCCTGCGGCGTACGCTGTCGGAGCTCGAGCGGGACCTGGGCGACGACAAGTTCATCCGCATTCATCGCTCCATCATCGTGAACCTCGATCGGATTCATGGGCTGGAAACGCAGAGCGATGGCGAGTACGAGGTCGTACTGAGATCCAAGGTCCGCTTGCGGTTGAGCCGGCGCTTTCGCAAGCGCCTTCGGGATCGCATGGGGGCCACATCGCAGACCCCGGCGCTGCTCAAGCGAAGTACGCCGGGTGATCGATATCGGCGATGAGCCCGGGCTGCCTGGGCGTCCAGTCGAGCTTCGCTCGGGTGAGCGCGCTCGATGTCGGGGCGTCTATGCCGGCGAACATCGCGAACCAGCCGAAGTGCTTGGCCGCCTCTTCGGGCGACTTCGAGACCACCGGAATGTTCAGCCGCCGGCCGATCACCTCGGCGATCGCCTTGAGCGGCACACCCTCTTCGGCGGTGGCATGGAAGGGGCCGCCCTCCACGCCGCGCTCGAGCGCGAGCCGATAGAGGCGGGCGGCGTCGAGCCGGTGCACGCCCGGCCAGCGGTTCTGCCCATCGCCGACAAAGGCGGACACGCCCTTCTCGCGCGCGAACCCGATCAGGCGCGGCACGAAGCCGTGATCGCCGTGCCCATGGACCGACGGGGCGAGCCGGACGGTCGATGCTCGTACGCCGCGTTCCTGGAGCGCGGCCGTCGCCGCCTCCGATTTGCGGGGATAGGAGGGAGAATTGAAAGGCGGCACATCCTCCTCGGTCGCCGTGCGGCCGGGGGCGAGGAGCGCCACACCGGACGTGACCAGCAGCGGACGGTCGGAGCCTTCGAGCACGGCGCCGATCGCCTCGATGGCGCGCTGGTCCTCCGCGCAGTTCTCCACGAATTTCGAGAAGTCGTGGTTGAAGGCGGTGTGGATCACGGCGTCCGATTGGGCGGCGCCGCTCCTCAAGCTGTCCAGATCCGCGAGAGTACCGCGATGGGCTTGGGCACCCGCCGCGGTGAGCGCCTGCGCCCCCCGGTCCGAGCGGGCGAATCCGAGCACGTGATGGCCGGCGGCGATCAGGTCCTTGACGACGGCCGAACCGACCCAACCGGTTGCTCCAGTGACGAATACGCGCATAGAAATCTCCAGTTGTTCGTGAGAGGCCAGTGTCTACCCGTGAGTTATTCTGGTAAAGTAGTGACATTATCGTGGTATAACGCCTAACCGGATGGAAGCACATGGCGACCGACGGCCTGCTTGGCACTTATCTGAAAGACCGGCGGGCAAAGCTCGATCCGGCGGCCTTCGGCTTTCCTGCGGAGCGTCGCCGAACCCCGGGACTTCGCCGGGAGGAAGTGGCGCAGCGCGCCAATATCAGCTCGACCTGGTACACCTGGCTCGAACAAGGACGCGGCGGCGCGCCCTCGGCCGAGGTGCTCGATCGGATTGCGCGGGCCCTGATGCTGACGGATGTCGAGCGCGAGCATCTTTTCCTGCTCGGCCTCGGCCGTCCGCCGGAGGTTCGCTACCGCAAGGACGATGGCGTCACGCCACGCCTGCAACGCGTGCTCGATGCGCTCGAGCCGAGTCCCGCCCTCATCAGGACCGCGATATGGGATGTGGCCGCGTGGAACCGGGCCGCAACCGTGATGCTGACCGACTATGGGTCGCTGCCGCCGGAGAAGCGCAATATCCTGCGCTTCATCTTTCTCGATCCCAGCGTCCGCGCGGCCCAGTACGACTGGGACAGCGTGGCGCGCTACGTGGTGGGCGCATTCCGGGTGGACGCGGCACGCGCGGGAGCGGCGGCGGAGGTGGAGCCTCTGGTCGATGAGCTCTGCCGGCTCAGCCCCGAGTTCAAGGCACTATGGCGCGACAACGATGTTCAAAGCCATGGCGAGGGCGTCAAGCACATACGGCATCCCGTGCTCGGCCCGATCGCCTTCGAGTATTCGGCATTCGCGGTCGATGGCCGGCCGGATCTCACCATGGTCGTCTACAACCCCGCGACGGCTGCCGATGCGCAGAAGATCGCATCGTTCACCGGATCGGCGCGGGCACTCGAACGAACATGACCGTCATCGCAGGAGAGACCGCCAATGGACTTAAAGGCGATTTGCAACCACCTATCTTCGGCCCGGCTTGCGCTCGGCGCGGACCATCCGCTGTCGCCGCGCATTAAGATGGTCGAGCGACATTTGACGCCAGGCGACCCCTTGTTTCGCAACGACGCCGTGAGTGCGGAGACTGATCTGCTCGCGATAGCAGCCGACCTTGAGCGGCTGCCGAACGTGAACGAGGCAATCAAACAGATCGGAGAGGCGATCGAATTGCTTTGAATTCGGTATGCGCCGAGCGTGACAGGAACTTTCTCAGTGCGCGAATACGATCTTTATATCAATGCACGAGAGCCCGGCGTGGGCCTTTACGTGCGCACAGGCGCGGGCCTTCCGTGGTCAGTATCCAATCAGCGGGGGGCGCTTTCTGAGAACCCATTGCTCGACCGACGGGCGCCGCCATTGGTGAGTGGCGTAGTCTATGAGCCGCTGGGGCACGGGGTCTCCAAGCACGATCAGGCGTTGCAGCATCATCGCGAGGTCCACATCAGCAATGGACCAGGCGCCGAAAAGATTGTCAGCGCGGCCGTCGAGCAAGGTCAGTGCCGCTGAGAATAGCTGTTCGGCGGCGTCACCGGCAGCCTTCGATAGCGCCGGCCGTTTCGCCCCATTGAACACGACAAAAGTCGGTCGCTCGTCGCGAATGGGCATGAGGTCGCTGCGCACCCAGGCTTGGATTTGGCGAGCTCGCGCGCGGTCGCGCGGGTCGGTGGGATAGAGGCGCGTGCCCTCAAAGGTCTCGTCGACGTATTCGCAGATGGCCGACGACTCCGAAAGGGCGAAGCCGTCGTCGATGAGCGTCGGGACTCGTCGGGTGACCGACGTTCGCGCGAAGCTCGGATCGTGATTGGCGTGAGCAGCCAGATCCAGAGACTCGATGTCGAAATCCAAACCTTTCTCGATCAGGCTTACGAATACAACCAAGGCGTAAGGGCTTGCGAAATTGGCATCGACGTAGAGAAGCATGGGCTACCCTGAAATGAATTCTGAAATAAATCGGCATTCTACCAGTGGACGGCCGAGCCGAGGGCGCGGCCTTGCTTCCCGGCTTTTGATTCTCGTTGACTGTAGTGGCGCACGTTTCCGCGGAAACGTCCGTAATAATTTGTGACTGCTCACTGGCCCTGAGTGCACGACCTCCCCCGCGCCCGAGCTTCCCCCGCTTGGCGGGGAAGGTGGGGACTTTGGCAGGGCCGCTGCCCATGGGCGGCGTTAAATATCTTCCGTCGAACACCTTTGCTTCTTATCACCTACGAGAGGTCACTCCGATGGAAAAGTTCTCCGTATACACGATTGAGTCCGCGCCCGAAGCTTCCAGGTCCTCGTTGCGAGACGTGCAGGCGAGGTTCGGGGCGATTCCAAACCTCGCGGGCGCCATGGCGCTGTCGCCCGTGCTCATCAAGAGCTTCGTGCCCATCTTCGACCAAGTTCACGGCGGAAGCTTCACCGAACCGCAGATTCAAACCGTGCTGCTCACCGACGCCGTGGCCAACGCCAGCACCTGGGCGGTTGCGCTCCATACGGCGCTTGGGCTGAAGGCCGGCCTGAAAGCGGCGGATGTCGAGGCAATCCGGGACGGCCGATCGCCGGCGGACAAAAAACTCGCCGCGCTCTCGATCTTGGCGCGGACGCTGATCGAGAAGCGCGGCAGGGTCGATGATCATGACATCGCGGGCTTCCTCGACGCCGGGTTCAGCAAGGGCCTCCTGCTCGAGGTGATCACGATCGTGGCGGCCTCGACCATCACGAACTATACCGGGAGCGTCACCAATCCTCCTTTGGAGGACTGGCTCCAGGTCCATGCCTGGAACGCATGATGCGTCACGGCGTGCCCGAGAGCGCTCCTCCCGCCATACTCGAACGAGCGCGGCGATCGCTGCAAGGTATCACGGGCCAACGGGAGGAAACTGCGCGCGTATTGCCGCCCGCCTGGGCATTGCCGTCCCCTCTTAGGCGGCGCACCGAGAAAAAAATGGGCGCCGGAGCCATTCCCGGCGCCCATTCCTGCTCAATCCATCCTTCCGTTCCCGATCGACAGGCGGCTGCGAAAAGCTGCTTCATATCCCATCCCCTTAAATTGATGTGCCGGATGCTGATATAAGGAACTGTTAGAACTTGACTTGGCGCCGACAAGCTAGCGGCCGGCTGTTACACGAGTGCGACGAAGTGGTGATCGTTGGAATGCATTGTAAAATTTTCATGGGCTATGCATTGCGTCTCGCCGTCTGCGTGATTCTCAGCGGATTCGTAGGCCAAGCAATCGCCAGCGAGATCGTCATCGGCCGCGGGGCTTTGCAGACGCTGGTGGTGGCATCGGCATTCAAGGATCAGGGACGATGGTACCTGGCCAAAGGCAAGTGCTACGCGTACCTCGAGCGGCCGCATGTCGCGCTCGACGCGGCCAGGGTCATCATCGATGCGCACCTGTCGTCCCGATTGGGACTTACGGTCGGCGATACCTGCGTCGGCACGCAGATGATGTCGGACGTGAGAGTCTCCGGAAAGCTGGTGGGGTACGGCTCACACATCGAGATCGATGACATTCGCATCGACAACGTGCAGGACGAATCGACGCGCAAGGTCATCGAGTTGCTGCAATCCGCAACCGGACGCTCCCTGCCGAAAACGGTGAACATCGATCTCCTCCCGTTGCTCAAGCCGACGAGCGTGCCGGGATCGGATATCAAAGTGTCGGCGACGAATCTGGCGATCGCCAAGGTAACGACGCTCGCCGATGCGGTCGATGTCGAGTTCGAGGTCAAACTAACCGCCCGCTGATGAGCTCCGTCGGACCGCCGGGACGCCCTCCAGATGAGGCGGCTGCTCCCATCGGCGCCATGATGCAGCAGGGCGCCGTCGCCATGACCCGTGCGCTCGCGCGTCTCGCCCAATCGGAGGCGGGGTCGTCACCAGATGATCGTGGTGGGCTTCCGCGGCGCCGGTGAACTGAGGGTTAGGCATGGGGATGCATTTAGCCTGGATTCACTGGGCTGCCGCGGAGCCCGGGTTGCAGCCTATCGTGTTGAGTCAGATATACCAACAACACTTTGTTCTGTCGCCATAGTGAAAGTGGATGGCTTTCGGCAAACGCGGCGTTGGCGGGATCCGATGATATCCTCGATTGCCAATGATGTGATCGGAGAGTTCAATGCCCGCATCTCGATTCCGCAAGAATGCGTTCTCCACATTGGGTGCGCTGGTCATGGCGCTGTGCGCGCACAGCGGCGCACATGCCGCGGTGTCTTCGGAGCCAAGCACTTGCCCGGGTGATGACAGCGGGCTCACCTTGCCCGCCGGTTTTGCGCCAGCGTTTTCGCGGACGGCATCGGTCACGCACGCCACTTGGTGGTCGCCTCCGACGGAGTCGTCTACGTCAACCACCGGCGCCCCGGCCGGGCAAACTCAATGAACTGCCTGCGGGAGCAGGTGTCGAAACACAGCAAGCCGTAGGTCGCGGCTCAAACCAACGTTCAAGGAGATTAGCGATGTCACGCATGCGGGCAGTCCAGGTCTCCGGCGCCAACGGTTCTTTCGAGCTGGTCACACGCGAGATTCCGGCTCCGGGACCCAGACAGGTCCGAATCAAAGTACAGGCCTGCGGCATTTGCCACAGCGACTCATTCACCAAAATGGGTGCGTTCCCGGGAATTCAATTCCCGCGTGTCCCCGGCCATGAAGTGGTGGGGCTCCTGGATGCCGTGGGCTCCGAGGTGCCCGACTGGAAGGTGGGCGGCCGCGTCGGTGTCGGTTGGCATGGAGGCCATTGCGGACACTGTCATTCCTGTCGCAAGGGGGATTTCATCACCTGCACGACCGGTCAAATCCCGGGCATCTCCTACGACGGCGGATATGCGGACTACATGATTGCACCCTTCGAAGCACTGGCCGCCGTTCCGAAGGAGCTGTCTTCGGCCGCCGCGGCACCGCTCCTCTGCGCGGGGATTACGACGTTCAACGCCCTGCGCCATAGCGGCGCAGGCCCGGGTGATCTCGTCGCGGTACTCGGCATCGGCGGCCTGGGTCATCTCGGTGTGCAGTTCGCGGCCAAAATGGGGTGTCATACCGTGGCGGTCGCTCGGGGTACTGACAAGGAGCCGCTGGCGCGGCAGTTGGGTGCTCAACACTACATCGACAGCACCACGCAGAACGTCGCCTCGGAACTCACCAAGCTGGGAGGCGCCCGAGTGATCCTCGCGACGCTGACGGATGCCAAATCCATGAGCGACGCCGTCGGCGGCCTCGGTATCGACGGCAAGTTGATGGTGATCGGCGCATCCATGCAGCCGATCGAAGTTCCGCCGCTGGCATTGATCTCGGCGAGGCGTTCGATCTCGGGCTGGCCATCGGGAACCGCCGTCGATTCGGAAGACACGCTGGATTTCAGCGTCCTGACCGGCATTCGCCCGCTGATCGAAACCTTTCCGTTGGAGCGCGCCGCGGAAGCTTACGGGCGAATGATGAGCGGGAAAGCGCGATTTCGGGTGGTGCTCACGACCGATTGATGGCGCCGACTAACCTCCGGGAGCGCGGCCGAACGCCTTGCGTAATTCCACTTTGGCCCGATTGAGCACCTGGATCCGCTCCTGGCTCAAATTCCTGCCCGCGCGATTGATCTCGAAGTTGAGCATGGACATCGCCGAGCGAAAGGGGCTGGACTTGCGGCGGTGACTGGCCTCGGAGGATCTCTTCAGGGAATTGGCGATGGCGCGTGCACTCTTGAGTTTGAACACTCCGGCCCGAAGATCCATCGCATCGCTCTCCTCCATCACCTTGTGGGACCACTTGCGTGGAGAACTGGCGCGCTTGCGGGCTGGCCCGCCGCCGCTCGCGCGCCGCACGGGGGGCTTGGACTTCCGCGCTTGGGGCTTGGACTTTGCTCTGCCGGTCATTCCTGCGCTCCTCTGGTGCGGGGAGTGCTCAGCCTACCGCTGCCGGGGTGCGCCGACTGTCCTCGCTCGTGGCGATCGGGTGTGGGATTTTTCCCAGGGCAATCTCAATGAACCGCGCGCGGGAGCGCGGTGCTAGAATGAGGCGGAGGATGTCCGATGACCAATGAACGTGCGATCCTGGCCGGCGGCTGCTTCTGGGGCATGCAGGATCTCTTTCGCCGTTACGAGGGCGTCGTATCGACGCGGGTGGGCTACACGGGCGGCGAGGTACGCAACGCGACCTACCGCAATCATGGCACCCATGCCGAAGCGATCGAGATCATCTTCGATCCCGCCAAACTGAGCTATCGCCAGATTCTCGAGTTCTTTTTCCAGATTCACGATCCGAGTACCCGCAATCGCCAGGGCAACGACACCGGGCCGAGCTATCGTTCGGCGATTTTCTACACGAGCGAGGAGCAAAAGCGCGTCGCTCGAGAGACCATCGCCGAGGTGGATGCCTCGGGTCTCTGGCCCGGCAAGGTCGTGACCGAGGTCGCGCCGGCCGGTGACTTTTGGGAGGCCGAGCCCGAGCATCAGGACTATCTGGAGCGGTATCCCGACGGCTATACCTGCCACTTCGTCCGACCGAACTGGAAGCTCAAATAGGGTATTACCGTCCAGTCGTGGGGCTCCAGGGGACCGTTCCGTCTTCACAAGTTCCGATAATCCGCCGTCTCGCGTTTCAGCTCCTGGAGAACGACGCTCAGCTCCTTCTGCCGACATAACCGCCCTGCGAGTAACCGGTCACGAACAACCGCCCGTCATCCTGCATAGCTCGGCTCACGCCCGCCCGCTGAGCCGCTCCGCCGTGACCATGGCGAGAAATCCGCCGGCGCAGTAATTCAACAATCGCGCTCGCACGGCATCGAGATCCTTGGCGTGACAGAGTCCCCCCGAGAGCCGGTCGACGCGCTCGGTCTCGGACATCGCGAGCATCATCGACCCCGCGAGAAAATTGTACGCCCAGTAGAGGTCGCGCTTCGGAATTCCGGGCAGCGCTTCCTGCAGGATGTCGATGAGCTCGTGCACGTTGGGATCGAAGAAGCGATGGATGATCTCGCTCCCCCAGGGCGTATTGTCGATCTGCGCCACCAGCGCGAAATAACTCTTCCAGCCGCGATCGCCCTTCTGCGACAGGTCAATCATCGGATTGATGAACGCGGCGACCGTCCCTTCAACCGTCACCTGCGGCCGGTTCGCGAGGTACGCGCGCAGCGAATCCTGGCGCGCGGTGATCAGCACTCGCGCGCGGCGCTCGAACACGGCGTCGAAGAGCCCTGACTTGTTCTTGAAGTGGTAATAGATGAGCGCGTCGTCGACTCCGGCGGTCGAAGCGACCTGCCGCGTCGTCACGCCGTAGAAACCCCGCTCGGCGAACAAGGCCTCGGCCGCATCGAGCAGTCTTCCCCGCGCCTTGACGCCGCCCTCGGATCGGCTGGGTCGTCCGCGCCGCTGCGGCTTCTTTTTCTCCATCTTGGACGGTGTTTTTGGTTCGATTTTGGTCACCGGCGGCCCCGCTTCGTTATGAGTATCGATGGGTCTTGCAAACCTTGCCTAGCAAGGCCGGCGCTGTCAATTTGGCGATTGCTGAATTTAGGTCCCGTCGAAACTCCGCCATGGCCTGCGTCCGTGCCCGCCGTGGCCTGCGTCGATGCCGCCTCGGATGCCCTCCGGAGCGACGATTTCCACCGATGTCTCACCGGCTGATCGCATCCGGCGTTTTCTTGACAACGCCCGAAGCTTGGCATAATTTCAGCGGGCGCTGAATTGAACGAAGAGAACCGGCCTGCGGGCACGGTTCCCGGCAGCACGGTTTGTCCATGGGGGTTATATGGCTTCATCACGCTTACCGGTGGCGCTCCTCGGCGGAGTCGCGTTGTCCTTGTGCGCCACCGCCGGGGTGGCCCAGTCCACCGCTCAAGGTTCCACGGGGAGCCCGGGTCAGCCATCCGGTTCGGCGTCGTCCGATGCGACGTTGACGGAAATCATCGTCACGGCGACCCGGCGCTCGGAGTCGATCCAGAACGTGCCGGGCCAGGTCACCGCCTTGACGGCGAGCGCGCTCGATCAAATGAATGCCCGGCAGTTCGCGGACTTTGCCGCCTTCGTGCCGGGCTTGAGCTACTCCAACAACGGACCGCAGTCCAATCTCATCGTCATCCGCGGCATCACCACCGGCTCTCAGCTGAGCAGCGCGATCGGCCTCTATTTCGACGACGTGCCGCTCGGCGCGAGCACCTCGTTCGGCCTCGGATACCAGGCGCTCAACGTGAACCTGTTCGACATGAACCGCGTCGAAGTGCTGAACGGACCGCAAGGCACCTTGTACGGGGCGACCTCGCTCGGCGGTACGGTCAAGTACGTCACCGCGCTCCCCGATCCGAAGGCGTTCAGCGCCGATGTGGACACGGAGGTGTCCTCCACCGAGCACGGCGGCGTCAATCATGCCTACCGCGGCATGATCAATATGCCGTTCGGCGACGGCCTGGGCGCGGTTCGCATCGACGGCTTCCAGCAATACGATGCGGGATATGTGCGCGACCCCGTGTACGATCGCGACAATCAGGGCTGGGACCGATCCGAGGGCGGCCGGATCTCCGTGCTGCTCCAGCCGACCGACCAGCTCGATGTGCGGTTGACCGCCCTGACACAGCACATTCCGGGCGAAAGCGACGACGTGGCCTTTCGGGACCCGGTGACGCATCAGCCGACGATCGGCACCTATGATCAGGCCTACCCGACGTACCAGCCCTCGAAATACGGATTGACGCTCTATTCGGGCGTGGTGAACTACGATCTGCCCTTCGCCAAGCTCACCTCGATCACGGGTTTTCAGAACAATCAGGGCGTGAGCCACACCGACGAAAGCTACGTCTATGATCCGGCGCTCGCGGCCTTCGGCGGGGGCACCGACCCCTTCAGTCTCTATGTCGACACCACGACCAAGAAATTCACCGAGGAGCTGCGCCTCGCGTCGCATCAGAGCTCGGTGTTCAACTGGCTCATCGGCGGCTACTTCGACACGGAGAAGACCCGCGAGGTCGTCGATCTTTTCGACGAGGCAAACGTGGGGGGAACCTTTCTCGGACTTCCGCCTTTCACCAGCTACTTGCCGAGCACCTACCACGAATATGCCTTTTACGCCGACGGCGACGTGTTCATCACGCCGCAGTTCGACGTAGGCTTGGGCGTGCGTTACAGCAAACAGCACCAGGCCTACGAGGAAACCGTGGTGGGACTCCTGGCCACGGGGTCCGACACCTCCTTGACGCCCCCGGTCGCGACTTCGGATCAGAGCGTCACGACTTATTTGTTCAATCCGAAATACCACATCACCGAGGATGTGATGGTGTACGCGCGGGCGGCGAGCGGCTTCCGCCCAGGAGGACCCAATTTCGTGTTGAAGCCGGGGCTCGGCAATCCGACCTTCGGCCCGGACAAGCTCTGGAATTACGAGCTCGGCGAGAAATCGTCGCTCCTCGACAAGCGCGCGACCTTGAATGTCGACGTCTACGACATCGAATGGAAGGACATCCAGGTCACGGTCAACAACGGCGGTGTCAATCAGCTGGAGAATGCGGGCAATGCTCGGGTGCGGGGCGCGGAGCTGGCGTTCAACTACCGCATCGTTCCCGCCCTGTCGCTGGGCGGCTCCGCCGCCTTTACGGATGCGAAGCTCGTCACCGAGGCGCCGGTCCTCGGCGTCAATACCACCGGCGCCCGCCTGCCCTTGTCGCCGCGTTACAATTTCGCGGTCGTGGCCGCGTATGATTTCGACATCGTCACCAATTACTCCGGCGTGTTCACCGTGACCGACCGCTGGGTGGGCGACCGGCTCGCCGCCTTCGGCACCCCCGTGAGTCCGCAATACGAGCTTTCGTCCTACAATCTCACCGATCTCAATGTGTCGGTGCTCGCACCGCATCACCTGGAGTTCGGCCTGTTCCTCAAAAACGTTTTCGACAAGGCCGGCGAGGTATCGGCCGTCACGCTGGCGAACGAATACAACCCCGCCGCTCCGGTGCCCGTGTTCCTCACTCAGCCGCGAACGGTGGGACTGTCCGTCCGGGTCAAGACCGACTGATGGCCACCTTCGGCGCGCCGCGGTGACTCGTGAATACTTCTGTACGGCTGATACGGCGAACGGCAAGATTCGCGGCGTGATCAGCGGGGGCGTGCGCCAGTTCAAGGGCGTGCCGTACGCCGCGTCCACCGCGGGTGCGAATCGATTCCAGCGCCCGCAGCCCGTCGCGCCCTGGGCAGGCGTGCGCGACTCTTTCGGCTACGGCCCGGTGTCGCCGCAGCTGCCGTCCGATATCGGCAGCGATTACGCGAGACTGGTGCAATTCGATCTCAATGTCGGCTTCGGCGGGATGGGCGAGGACTGTCTGCACCTCAACATCTGGACGCCCGGCACGGCACCGGGCGAGAAACGCGCCGTGCTTTTCTGCATCCACGGCGGCGGCTTCGCCCAGAGCTCGGGCAATCATCCCTTGTACGACGGCGCCAAACTCGCTCAATTCGGCGATGTGGTGGTGGTCAGCGTCACGCATCGGCTGTCGAGTCTCGGCTATCTCAACCTGGCCGACCTCGATCCCTCGGGTCCGTGGGCGGATGCCGGCGTGGCGGGCATGCTGGATCTCGTGGCAGCGCTCGAGTGGGTGCGCGACAACATCGGGGGCTTCGGCGGTGATCCCGGGCGCGTGATGATATTCGGACAGTCCGGGGGCGGATTCAAAGTGAGCGCGTTGCTCGGCATGCCCGCCGCGCGCGGCCTCTTTCACCGCGCCGCCGTGCAAAGCGGCTCGCTGCTGCGTCTTCTGTCTCGCGAGGAAGGTGCCCGACTCACGCAGACTTTCACGGAGAAGCTCGGCCTGTCGAAGGCGAGCCTCCGCGATATTCAAAGCCTGCCGTGGAGCTCGTTGCTGGCGGCGCAGACGGAGCTGGGCGAGCATCTTTTCTCGCCCGTGCTCGACGGTACCCATTTCCCCGCGCACCCCTTCGATCCCGCGGCGCCGCTCGACTCCATCGACGTACCGCTCATCGTCTCGACCACGCTCGACGATGCGGGTCTCTTCTTCAACACCTTCGCCTTGACCGGCGCCGGGCTGGAGCAGTTGCTCGCGGCGACCTACGGCGCCAAAGCCGCGCCTCTGCTCGCCTTGTACCGCGCGCACTTTCCGGCCAAGTCGCCGTACCTCCTGTATTCTCAGATCATCACCGACGCGGGCTTTCGGCGCTTCGCCCACGCGCAAGCCGAGCGCAAGGCGGCGCAGGCGAGGGCGCCCGTGTTCACCTATCTCTGGGAATGGACGAGTCCCGCGTATGATGGCAAGTTCGGCGCTGTGCATGCCATGGACGTCGCCGCCTCTTTTTATAATGAGCGCGACGTGATCGTGGGCGGCGGCAGCCGCGCCGCGCGAGCGATGTGCGACGCCCTGGCAGGCGCCTGGGTGAGTTTCGCCAAGACCGGCGACCCCAATCACGCACTCATACCCGATTGGCCACGCTTCGATGCCGTGCATCGTCCGACGATGATCTTCGGCGACCCGCCGCGGGTCGTGAACGATCCCTATGGCGAGATCCGGGCGTTCTGGCAGGAGATGCCCGGTCCCGCGACGGTGTTCGGCTGACGCATGGCGGCCCCGCTCACCGACTTCTGGTTCTCGAGCGCCGGCGGCGACCTGCGCCTGCACGCGGAAATTCGGGGTCCGAAGAACGCGCCTCTGACCGTCCTCTGTCTGCATGGGCTGACGCGGAACGTGGCCGATTTCGCTTTCATCGGGGACCATTTGTCCGCACGTTATCGGGTCATTGCCGCCTCCCAGCGGGGCCGCGGTAGGTCGCAGTGGGACCCGCAGACCGCCCGCTACCGTCCGGCGACGTATGTGGCGGACATGTTCGGCCTGCTCGACCACCTCGCCATCGAGCGGGTAGCCGTGATCGGCACGTCCATGGGCGGCATCATGGCCATGCTCATGGGCGCGATGCAGCCCGCGCGAATCGAAGGCATCGTGCTGAACGACATCGGTCCGGAGGTACCCGCTGCCGGATTGGCCCGGCTGCGCCGCTCCTTGAATGACCGGACGCCCGCGAGTACCTGGGCCGAGGCCTCGCTTCAGGCCAGACGCCTGAACGAGCCGGCCTTTCCCGATTATGGCGTGGCCGACTGGGAGGCCTTTGCCCGGCGCACGTATATGCAAGATCCGGCGGGACGGCCGGTCCCCGCCTTCGATCCCGCGGTGCTCGAGGGATTGAATGCAACCGATCCGAGCGCCGTGCCGCCCGACCTGTGGGCGCCGTGGCGTCAGATCCAGGCGATTCCGATTCTCGCCATCCGCGGCGCGCTGTCCGACATCCTCAGCGCCGAGACCCTGGCGTCGATGGGCGCGCGGCATCCGAACTTGACGGCGCTCACGCTTCCCCATCGAGGGCACGCGCCGATGCTCGACGAGCCGGCGGCGGTCGCCGCGATCGATGAGTTCTTGAGACGCTTGGAGCCGAGATGACCCCGGAGCAACGCGTCCGCCGGCGCGGCGAACGAAGCGCCGCCGAAAGAAGCCGCGCCGAACGAAGCTGCACGGAACGAAGCCGCGCCGAACGAAGCGGTTTCAGCCTGCGCGGCAAGCGGGTTCTCGTGACGGGCTCCGACCGGGGCATCGGCAAGGCGGTTGCGCTGGGATTTGCGGCCGAGGGCGCGCGGATTGCGCTGCACGGGCTCGCCACGCCGGAGGAAGCGGAGGCGGTTGTCGAGGAGATGCTGGACGCCGGCAGCATCGAGGCTCGCTTCTTCACCGGTGATTTACGGGACCCCCGGCAGGTGAGCGCCTTGATGGAACGCGTCGCGGCATGGGGAGCACTCGACGTTCTGGTCAATAACGCAGGCATCCAAAGCACGCAGCCGCTCGCCGACGTGAGCACCGAGGTCTGGAACGACATCATCGCGGTGAACCTGTCAGCGCCTTTTCACACCATGCGCCACGCCCTGCCGCGGATGGCCGAGGCCGGCTATGGGCGGGTCATCAACATCGCCTCCGTGCACGGCCTGGTCGCCTCGGTCCATAAGTCCCCCTACGTCGCCGCCAAGTTCGGACTGGTCGGACTCTCCCGGGTGGCCGCGCTCGAATACGCGCCGCTCGGCACCGCGAAGAGCGGCGGGATCACGGTCAACTGCATCTGTCCCGGATGGGTCGATACCGCCCTGATCGCTCCACAGATCGACGAGCGCCGTCAATCGCTCGGTGTATCGCGGCAGGAGGCGCTCGAGGGCATGCTCGCCGAAAAACAACCCTCGCGGCGGCTCTCCTCGCCCGACGAGATTGCGCGTCTCGCCCGCTGGCTCTGCGCCCCCGAGGCTCACAATATCACCGGTACCGCGCTTCCCGTCGACGGAGGCTGGACCGCGCAGTGAGCGCGCGGGACGAGATGCGGCCGCCGGGAGCCCTCGGAGCTTGATACTATCATCGGCTAGATATCTGCCGAGGCCGACGATGAGTGACGTGAATTGAATCAATCCCCGTTCTCCCCACGCTGGGGGTGGCTGATCGTCGCGGGATGGGTTCTGGTTGCGATTGCGGCGCTGCCCTTCGCCGCGCGCATCAACGAGGAGCTCGATGCGGGCGTCCGGCTGAAGGGCAGCGAGTTCTCGCGGGTCGAGGCGGCGCTGCAGCAACAATTCGAATCGCCGTTTGCGAAGATCGCGCTGCTTCGGATCTCCTCGGCGCCGGACCCTCGGGAGCCCGACGGGGCGGCCCTGCTCAAGCAGGTCACCGAGCGGATCCGCAGTACCCCGGGCGTGCGCGGCGTCATGTCCTATCTGGACCGCGAGGATTCGCTATTCCTCGGCGAGGACGAGAGTCCGATTCTGATCGTCGGGCTGAACGCGCCGAAGGGCACCGAGGACGCCGTGATGACCAAGCTCGGCGAAACGACCGAGGCCATGCGCACGCAGCTCCAGGGGAAATACCCGAATCTCACTTTCGGGTGGACGGGCGAGGCGGCCGTCAATGCAGACCTCCGGCGCATCAGCGCCGAGGAGACGCGCGCCGCCGAATGGCGGGTGTTGCCGCTCACCCTGGTGCTGTTGTTGATCGCGTTCCGCAGTTTGATTTCCGCCATTCTGCCGGTGTTGTGCGGCGCCTTGACCGTCGTCGTGTCGCTCGGAACGGTGGCGGCGGTGAACCGAGTCTGGCCGGCTTCCCTGATCGTCGTCAGCATCGTGAGCATGGTGGGACTGGGACTCAGTATCGACTACGCGCTTCTCATCGTGAGCCGCTACCGGGATGGGCTCGAGGAGGGGTTGTCGCGGCAGGAAGCGGTGACCCAGGCGGCCCGGCGCGGCGGCCGCACCGTGCTGGTGTCGGGCTCGGCAGTGGCCATCGGCTTTGCCGCGATGCTCATGGTGCGGGTGAGTGAGATAAGGTCCATCGGCATGGGAGGCCTCATCGTGACCACGGTCGCCGTGCTGGTCGCGAGCACGCTCCTGCCGGTCGTGCTCGGCTGGATCGGCCCGTGGATCGACGCCGGCCGGCTCGGCTTCGCGCGCAAGCCCGCGACCCGCCGCCACTGGCGGCGCTGGGCGCACTGGGTCATGCGTCATCCGCTGGCGGTACTCGCGGTGGCCGGCATCCCGCTCGTGCTCCTGGCCGCTCAGGCGACGCATCTGCGCATCGATCTGCCGCGCGGACGGTGGCTGCCGGACAGCGCCGACTCGGTGCGGGTGCTGCATGAAATCGACGGCGCCGCCCGCGGCAGCTTCGGCGAGATCTTTCAGGTGATCCTCTATCTTCCGCCCGGAACCACCATCGAAGACGAAGCCGGCTGGCGCGCCGAATCGCGCCTCGCGCGCTACTTCGCGCGCAACCCGCGAATTCAGCACGTGTGGGCGGTCACCACGCTGAACGCGGTGCCGCTGGGCGGCCCCGAGATCCTGAAGCGCCTTCCGGACTCGGAGCGGCGCAGCCTGGTCAGCGCCGACGGCCGCGCGGTCCTGCTCGCCTTGCTCCCGCACAAGGATCTGGCGGCGCCCGACGCGGTGCGGCTGGTGCGGGAAATCCGCTCGGCGAACCTCGAGAGCATCACGGGCCTCGCGGGTGCCCGCGTCGAGGTGGGCGGGTTACCCGGCTTCAACGCCGACTACGAAGATGCCATCAAGAGCGCGCTCCCGCTGGTCTTCGTGAGCGTTATCTGCGCGACGCTCCTGGTGCTGTCGTTCGCCTTTCGCAGCGTCCTCATTCCCTTGAAGGCCGTGGCCCTCAATCTCCTCTCGGTGGCCGCCGCCTACGGCGCGGTGGCGATCGTGTTTCAGCACGGCCTCGGGTCGCGCCTCGTGGGATTGCCCACGCCCATGCATGGCGGCTTTCCGATATTGCCCATCGTCGTCTTTTGCATAGTCTTCGGCCTGAGCATGGACTACGAGGTGTTCATCGTCTCGCGCGTGGCCGACGGCCGCCGAGCCGGGCTCGGCGACGGCGCCGCGCTGGTCGAGGGACTGGCGAGCACCGGCCGCGTCATCACCTTCGCCGCCTCCATCATGGTCATGATCTTCGGCGCGTTCGTGTTCGGCGACTTCGTGCTCATCAAGATCCTGGGCTTCGCCCTCGGCGTGGCGGTATTCCTGGATGCGACGGTGATTCGCATGGCGGTGGGACCCGCGCTGATACGGCTCGCGGGGCGATGGAATTGGTGGCCGGGGCGGTAGGGGCCCTCCTGTATGGCGCGGCCCCAAGACTTAGCCGTAATGCCTAGAGTGGCAAGATTCGAAACGGAGATGGCGTTTTCTCGAGTCTTCCCGCGCAGTTGAACACATTCCTCGGCATCCGAAGAGACGGCGTGGCGGTATTCGAGCATTGCAAATGAATCCTCTGGCAGGAACACGGAGGCCGGCCGGTGAATTTTCTCTTTGAAGCCGCGAGCCGACTGCTCGGCAATTTCGCGGGGCGCGCCACCCCAAATCTGATTAAGAAAACTCTCTGTCAGTGCCCACTGACGCCGTAGTACCACTTTATCCCACTTGCTGGCGTTGCGCCCCAGAGACAAACTGAACAATTCCACAAAGTGGCATCAGCAGGGGGGCCTATGAAAACACCTATTATGGCGTCAGTTTTATGCGCAATCGCGGTAGCCGCAGGCAATACGCAAGCGCTCGCCGACGAACACGGCAACCGTCAGTACGTCCATCATGACGAGTGGAGGAAAGGAGCTAAAATCCAGGACCAGGATTGGAAGCGGGGGGAGCAGGTCGATTACAGACAGCACCATCTACGAGCGCCGCCGCATGGATCTGAATGGCGCCTGGTCGACGGCAACTACGTTCTCGCAGCGGTAGCAACGGGCGTGATCGCATCGGTGGTGGCGGCCTCGGCCGCCGAACACTGATAATACTCCCGCCGGTCCTGGCCTACGTCGAGGTATCCGCAGAACTCATCAGCTCGCCGAAATCGATCACGGACGCAAAATACTCTTGTTCGGCGATACTTTCGGCAATCGCGCCGGCATGGATCAAGACCGGTCGATAGCTCATGTGTCGCGGCATGCTGAGCCGCGCGATTTTCTGCTGCAGGCGCTGTAGCTCGTGTTCACGCACCCTGAAATCCCATCTGGCGCAATGTCGCGACTCCGGCGGGCAT
>DASYAC010000057.1:0-24399 GCA_036501585.1 Steroidobacteraceae bacterium | reverse complement strand
GGGAGCCGCTGGCCGCCAGCGCTCCGCTCCAGCCACCCGCGGCGGTGCACGCCGTCGCGTGGGCGGACGACCAGGTGAGCGTGGATGTGCCGCCCACAGCGACGATGGTCGGATTCGCGCTCAGCGTGGCCGTAGGAAGCGCGTTGACGGTGATGGTGACGGCGGCCGGGTGACTCGTGCCGCCCGTACCCGTGCACGTCAGCGAGAACGTCGTGTTGGCGCCGAGCGCGCCGGTGCTGCGGCTGCCGCTCGCCGCCAGGGTGCCGCTCCATCCGCCGGAGGCGGTGCACGAGGTCGCGTTGGTCGAGGACCAGGTCAGCGTCACCGAGCCGCCCGCGTCGATCGTAGTGCTCGATGCCTGCAGAGTCGCCGTGGCAGACGGCGCGGTGCCGGGAGAGCCGCCGCCGCACGCCGACAGGACCGACACCGCTGCCAATGCGCCGAGCGAAGTAATGAGCCGCATGAAATCCCGAAGCTGGTTTTTTTTCGATCTTAATCCATGGAGCACGCGCGGGTGCGGAAAAAAGACCGCCGAGCTTTCGCTTGTGCCCGCCGCTTCACAGAGCGGATTTGATTATGTCACATGGCCCGCCGATCGAGCCGCGGTGCGACGACTTTGCGGTCTCGTGACGTCGATCACGCATTACATAACGTCCGTGAGACTCATTTCCAAGAGCGTTCGAGGGCAGTTCCGGACAATGGACCTCGAAGTAGTGGAATCACGCGTGAGGCACCGACCATGTGGTTCTTGGCGCTGGCCTCTCTGGCCGCCGAATTGAAACCCTCCTCGTGGCTGCTCGACCAGCCCGAGAGCCCCGTCGCACGATTTTTCGACGGGGGCAGCGGCGTATGGCCGGCCTGTTTCGGGGTACTGATTCTGTGCGCCGGTTTCTTCGGGCTCGTCAGTCTCGGAGACTTCGGCGGATCCGACTGGCTCTACTACAGCATGGAAGGCGGCCTCGGGTCGTACCTCTTGAAGCGGACCTTCACGCTGGCCTGACGGCGAACGGCCGCCTGACTCGCCAACGGCCGTCGGATGTGCAAACGACCACCGGACGCGCGAACGGCCGCCGGATGTGCAAACGGCCCCTCGAGGCGCCAACCCCGAGTCAGGACAGCGCTCTTTCGAGCACCGTGTTGACCACGGCACCCCCCACGATCAACCACGTGAACAGCAGGGCGCCCAAGGCGATCGGCTTCAGACCCGCCTGGCCGATCGCGGACCGATGAGTCGTCAGGCCGAGCGCGGCCATGGCCATGGCGAGGATCACGGTATCGGCGTTCACCGCCGCACTCACCCACACCGCCGGCAGGCGGACCACGGAGTGCAGCGCCGTCACCGCCACGAACCATAGCGCAAACCAGGGAATGGTGAGCTTGACGCGCGCCGGCACAGCGGCATCTTCCGGCTCGCTGGGTTTGGACCGCGCCAGATAAGCCGACAGCAACAGAAGGAACGGCGCCAACATCATCACCCGCACCATCTTGGTGATCACCGCCGTATCGGCCGCGCTGTCGCCCACGGCGCGGCCCGCGGCCACCACCTGGGCGACCTCGTGAATGGTGGATCCGGCGAAGATGCCGAAAGTCCCCGGGGTCATCGCGACGATGTGATGCTCGAGATTCAGATGATAGAGGAACGGGTACAGGAAAATGGCGGACGTCCCGAACACCACCACGGTCGAGACGGCTATGGCGACTTGGTCCGCGCGCCCGCGCACCACGGGATCGGTGGCCATCACGGCGGCCGCGCCGCAGATCGCGCTGCCGGCGCCGATCAGCATGGCGGTGGTCCGGTCGAGCTGAAACCACCGCGTCCCCGCCCACCAGGCGAGCAGGAAGGTGCAGCTCAGCATGATGGTGTCGATCAGGAGGCCGGCGACGCCGACATGCGCGATATCCTGGAAGGTGAGCCGCAGGCCGTAGAGAACGACCCCCAATCGGAGCAGCGTCTGCTTGCCGAACGCGATGCCCGCCGTGAAGCGCGATTCGCCGGCGCCGATGACCCAGTTGCCGACCAGCATCCCCAGGATGATGGCGAGGGTGAGCGCGCTCAGACCGTTGCGCTCGATGAGCGGGATCCGCGCCAGCACGATGGACGCCAGCGCAAGAGCGCCGGTCAACGCCACCCCCGCGCTTCTGGATTTGATCGAGTCCATCATGGGCAACTCCCGTGAGATTCCTGGGCGCCACTATGCATCCACCCGGTCAAGCGAGGAAACGCATAACTCATGTATGATCAACCGAGCCAGTAGGTTGATGGGAGGCGCTCACATGTTCCGAATCACCCTGCGGCAGCTGGAGATTTTTCGCGCCGTCGCCGGACAGGGCAGTACCGCGGCAGCCGCCGAGCAGCTGCCGCTGTCGCAGTCCGCGACCAGCGCCGGACTCAATCAGCTCGAGCGCTCGCTCGGCATCCGGCTGTTCGACCGCATCGGCAAGCGGCTGGCGCTCAACGCCGACGGCAAGGCGCTGCTGCCGAAGGCACTCGGGATCCTGGACAACGCCCGCCAGCTCGAATCCGGGACGAGCCTGTCGAGCGCGTTCGAGTTGCGACTGCACGCGAGCACCACCATCGGCAACTACCTGGTGCCGAGGCTTCTCGCCGGCTTCCGGCGGGAGTGTCCCCTGGGGCGGGTCGAGGCCCGCATCGGCAACACCCTCGAGGTGATACGCGCCGTCCAGGATTTCTCCGCGGACCTCGGATTGATCGAGGGACCGTGCCAGGAGAGCGGTCTCGTGGTGAGCCCGTGGATCCTCGATGAGCTCGTGGTGGTCGCAGCTCCCACGCACCCGCTCGCGCGGGCCGCGAAGCGTCGCCCGCTCACCATCGTCCAGCTCGCCGAGGGCCCCTGGCTGTTGCGCGAGGAAGGGTCGGGAACCCGCGAGGCCGTGGATCTGGCGGTGCTGCCGCACATTCATTCATTTGGCCAGGCGCGTATTCTCGGCGGTTCGGAAGCCATCAAGAATGCCGCCGCCTTCGGACTCGGCGTGAGCTGCCTGTCGCGCTGGGTGGTCGACGATCTGGTGCGCGCCCGGCGCCTGGTCATTCTCGACACCCGGCTGCCGGTTCTCAGGAGACGGTTGTCGATCATCTGGCACCGTGAAAAGACGCTTTCGGCGGGCCTCGGCCGGTTCATCGCGCACTGCCGGGCGCTCGATCCCGACTCGCCTCCCGACGCTCAGCGGATCTGAGCCAAGGCCTGCTCGAGATCGCCGATCAGGTCGGCAACCTCCTCGATGCCGGTCGAATACCTCACGAGACCCTCCGGAATGCCGGCCGCCGCGCGTTCCTCGGCCGTGCATTCCACGTGACTCGTCACGGACGGCGGACCGACCACGGTCTCGACGCAGCCGAGATTGGCCGCCAGGTGCGCGAGCTCGAGCTTGGGCAGGAAGACCTTGATGGCGTCGAGGCCGCCGCGGACGCTGAAGCTCAGCATTCCGCCGAAGCCGCGCATCTGCCGCACGGCAATGTCGTGGTTCGGGTGGCTGGGAATCCCGGGGTAATTGACGTGCTCGACCGCCGGATGCCGGGCGAGCCATCGAGCGATCGCGAGGGCGCTCTCGTTCTGGCGCGCGATGCGCAGGCCCAGGGTCTTCATTCCGCGCAACAGACTGTAGGCATCCCCGGGAGAGAGCGTTGCGCCGTTGATCTCACGGAAGTGGTAGAGCCGCTGCACCAGTTCGCGGCGCCCGCAGGCGGCGCCCCCGAGCGCATCGGCGTGGCCGCCGAGAAATTTGGTCGCGCTGTGCAATACGATGTCCGCGCCCAGGCTCAGGGGATTCTGATTGATCGGCGTGGCAAACGTGTTGTCCACCGCGACCAGCGCGCCGCGCGCGTGAGCCGCGCGCGCGAGCCGGGCGATGTCCGTGACCTTCACGGTCGGATTGGTCGGCGACTCGAGATACAGGAGCTTGCATCCCCGGGCGATCTCGGCCTCGATGGCCGCAGGGTCGCCGGTCGCGCACAGCGTCGCCTCGATACCGAACGCGGGCAGGAACTCGGTGAACAGCTTGTTGGTGCCGCCGTAGCTGTCCTTGATCGACACCACCCGGTCCCCCGGCCGAAGAAAGGCAAAGAAGGTCGCGCTGATGGCGGCCATGCCGCTCGAGAAGCTGGTCGCCGCCTCCGCCGCCTCGAGATCTCGAATTTTCTCCTCGAACGCGCGCACCGTGGGATTGGTGTTGCGCGAATAGATGTGACCCTCTTCATGGCCGAGCGCGACCGCAAGCCAGGTGTCGAGATCCCGGTATCCGAAGGACACGCTGTGAACCACCGGAACCTGAGTGGCGCGCTCGTACGGCTCGTGCCCGCGCTCGCCGCCCCAGACGGCGATGGTTCCGCTGCCCTGAGCCGGCCGGTTGCGTTTGGTATCAGTCATGCGAGTTCCCCCTCTTTTGGCAATCGGGCGATGATATAGAATCAAACGGTGCCGATCCCCGGCGCGCCCCAATCGCTCCCTCACCGGCTCCGCTCGTTCAGGAGAATCGCTCATGAAAATCGGTCTGCAAGTGCCGAACTTCACCTGGCCGGAAGGCCCGGCCCGGATGGGCTCCAGGCTCGCCGATATCGCGCACGCCGCCGACGAGGCCGGCTTTTACAGCCTGTGGGTCATGGATCACTTCTTTCAGATCAGCATGATCGGGCCCCCGGAAAACGACATGCTGGAGGCGTACACGACCTTGGGGTATCTCGCCGCGCTCACCCGGCGGGTGAAGCTCGGCACCATGGTGACCGGCGTGATTTACCGCTATCCGGGCATCCTCGTGAAGAGCGTGACGACGCTCGACGTGCTGTCGGGCGGGCGCGCCTACTTCGCCATCGGTGCCGCCTGGAATGAGCAGGAAGCCCGCGGCCTGGGGGTCCCCTTCCCGCCGCTCGGCGTGCGATTCGAGATGCTCGAAGAGACGCTGCAGATCGCCAAACAGATGTGGTCCGAGAACAACGGACCGTATCGAGGGAAGCACTATCAGCTCGAGCAAACCTTGTGCGTCCCTCAGCCGCTGTCGCGCCCGCACCCGCCGATTCTGGTCGCGGGTGGCGGCGAAAAGAAAACGCTCCGATTGGTCGCGCAATATGCGGACGCGTGCAACCTCTACGGCAGCGTCGAGACCATCCGCGCCAAGCTGGACATTCTGAAGCGGCACTGCGAGACCCTCGGGCGCGATTACCGCACCATCGAGATCACCACTTTGGGCACCCTGGACCTGCAACCCGGCAAGATGACCTCCAAGGAGGTGATCGCCCACTGCAAGGCGCTGGCCGGGATCGGCGTGCAGCAAGCGGTGTTCAACATGCCGACCGTGCACGAGCTCGCGCCGATCGAGCGATTCCGCCGCCAGATCATCCCCGCGGTCGCGGCCTATTGAGGCGAAGCCGCGACAGCGGCAACGCCGCGGTTTGAGATAGCATGGTCGGATCGAATGACGATCGAGCGATGAGAGGGCGGGGATGAACACACTGAGATGGCCGACGACGGTGACGGCGCTCGCCGTCGCGATGCTCCTTGCTGCCGTTGGATGCGAGCGGGACGGTGCATTGCCGCCGGCCTCGGCGGCTGCGGCCTCGGCGCTCGCGGCCTCGGCGCTCACGGCCTCGGGACCCGCGGCCTCCTCAGCGCCCGCAGCGGGCACGACCCAGTCAGTGCCCGTGGCGGGGGCGGCGGCTCAGGGTACGCCTTCCAAGGCGGCGGCGGACGTGACCGCCGCGCGGCTCGCCGCCGCAGACCCCGATCAATGGTTCACCCCGGGACGGGACGCCGACGGCACTTATTATTCCCCGCTCAAGGACATCGATGCCGGCAACGTCGGCAAGCTGGGGTTCGCCTGGGACTACCGGCTCGGCACCCGCCGCGGCCAGGAGTCGACGCCTCTGGTCATCGACGGTGTGATGTATGCGACCAGCAATTTCGGACGCGTCTATGCGCTCGATGCGGCGACCGGCAAGGAGCTCTGGACCTACGACCCGCACAGCGACGGCCGCTGGGCGCGCTATGCGTGCTGTGATGCCGTCAACCGCGGACTCGCCGCGTTCGAAGGACCGCCCGCGCCGCGCACGTCACCTGCGGCGACGCCGAATGGGCCGCCGTCGCTTTTGCTGTACGTCGGTGCCCTCGATGGCTGGCTGCATGCCATCGATGCGCGCACAGGCCGGCTCGTGTGGAAAGTCGACACCCTGGTCGGCCGGGACGAGCGCAAGCCCTACACCATCACCGGCGCGCCCCAGCTTGCGGGAGACCTCGTGGTGATCGGCAACGGCGGTGCGGACTTTGCGGGCGGCCGAGGGTACGTCTCCGCCTACGACCGCGAGAGCGGCGCGCTCCGCTGGCGTTTCTACACCGTGCCGCGTGATCCCGCTCAAGGTCCGCAGGATCAGCCGCATCTCGTGGCGGCACTCAAGACCTGGGATGCCAAACATCCCTGGGCCGCCGGCAGCGGCGGCACGGTCTGGGACGGCATGGCCTACGATCCGGCACTCCACTTGGTGTACATCGGCACCGCGAACGCGGCTCCCTACGACATGAAGCTCGGCGGCCGCCGCGGCGGAGACCAACTCTACGCGGCCTCGATCATCGCCGTTCATGCCGGCGACGGGTCCATGGCGTGGTATTACCAGACCACGCCCGGCGACCGGTGGGATTTCGACAGCACCCAGAAGCTCGTGCTCGCCGACGTGGATCTCGACGGCCGGCGCCGGCACGTGATCATGCAGGCCGACAAGAACGGCTATTACTACGTGCTCGATCGGGCGAGCGGCGCGCTCCTGTCCGCGAGCAATTTCGCGTATGTCAGCTGGGCTCGCGGCATCGATCCGAAGACCGGACGGCCGATCGTGGATCCGAGTGCCGAGTACGTTCGCGGACCCGCCCTGGTGTATCCGTCGGAGGCCGGAGCGCACAGCTGGCAGCCGATGGCATACGACCCGGAGCGGGCGCTCGCCTATATCTCCGTACAAGAGGCCGGCAACATCATGATCGAGACGAGCGAGCGCAGAGCCGGGCTCGTCGAGGGGCAGTACACGACGCCGGCATTTCCGCCGGAAGTCTACGACCCCATCGCCATGCGCTCCTTGTACGGCGTCCTCCCGCCGCTCGCGGACCTCGAGCGTCCGATCAAGACCGATCCCGCCTCGCGCGGATTCCTGCGCGCCTACAGCGTCAAGGAACACCGCGTGAAGTGGGAAAGGCAAACGGCCACCGCCTGGGACGGCGGCGTGCTCGCGACCGCCGGCGGACTCGTGTTCCAGGGCGATGCCAACGGCAATCTGAACGTCTACGGGTCGGACACCGGCGAGCACCTGGCATCGATTCCTCTCGGCACGTCCATGATGGCGGCTCCCATGACCTACCGGGTGGATGGCGTTCAGTACGTCGCCATCATCGCAGGCTACGGCGGCGGCGCCGTCATCACCGGCTATCCGCTCGACCCCGCATCCGCCGCGTACCGCTACGGCAACGAGGGCCGCATCATCGCCTTGAAGGTCGGCGGTCCGCCGCCGCCGCTGCCGCACCTGCGCACCGACCCGCCGTTTCCCGATCTCCCGCCGCGTCCCACGGATCAGAAGCAAATCGCCGCGGGCGAGGTGCTCTACAACCGCTATTGCTCCCGATGCCACGTCATGGGTCGCGGCAATCTGCCGGACCTCAGACGCATGGAGCCGGGCACGCACGCGCTGTTCAGCACCATCGTGCTCGGCGGCGCCTTCGCGGCGAAGGGCATGGGCCGCTTCGACGACGTGCTGTCGCCGGCGGACGTGGATGCGATCCATGCCTATGTCATCGACGGCGGATGGAGGCTCGAGCGGGCGGACGAGCGCGCGGCGGCGCCCGCGGGAGGGACGGCACCTTGACGAACGGCTGTTGATGACGACCGGGGCAGATACGGTGCCGGCGTAAGATGCGGATCAAAGAGGCAGCCAATCGGCATGCCTATCTGATGAGCATTATGCCATCCGGATAATCGTGTCCCCAGGGAAAACGCCTTGCCATCTGACTATCCAAATGGCATAATGCTACCCGGATAATCTGCGGGAGTCCCCATGACCGCCAAATCCACCGAGAGCGCCAATCCCTTCGAATTTGGCCGAGCGATGCGCGCGGAGTCTATCGTAGACCGGGAGGAGGAACTACGCCGCCTGGCGGATGCAGTGCGCAACGGCGAGCGCTTGTTTCTGATCGGACCGCGGCGCTACGGTAAGACCTCGTTGCTGAATTACATGCAAAAGCGGCTCGAACGAGAAGGCGTGATCGTACTCAAGTACGACGTTGAAAAGTTCGAAACCACGCGCCTCCTCGCTCAAGCGCTGCTGTCAGGGGCCATCCGCACGCTCACCGGTCCCGTCGACAAGGTCAGCGCCATGGCGGCCCGGCAAATCAAACGCTTCTTTGGCTCGCTCAAGCCGGAACTGAGCTACGACGTTGCGGAGGAGACCTGGTCGGTCTCCGTACTCGGCGACCGCAGCGCCAAAGCCGGGAGTCTTCCCTTGCTCACCGACGTGTTGGACGGGATCGACGCCATGGCCGCGTCAGGAAAGAAGACCGTAGCGGTGGTGCTCGATGAGTTCCAGCAATTGGTAGCGCAGGGCGGTGTCACGGCGGAGCGGCAGATTCGGGCCTCTGTCCAGGACCACCAGCATGTGAGCTACATCTTCGCGGGATCCAAGACCCGGCTGCTCACCGACATGACCGCTCAGCACGCGCGGCCCTTTTATCGCATGGGGTCCTCACTGTTCCTGGGTCCCGTCCCGCGTGCAGCCTTCGCGCCTTTCCTCCTCGCTGGCTTCGAGGCGCGTAACTTCGAGGTCGCCAATGGCGCCATAGAGCGCATTCTTGACCTTGCCGAGGACGTGCCCTATAGCGTGCAACGTCTGGCGCATCGCTGCTGGGATTTGCTCGCGGGTGCGGCGACGTCTGCCAGAGCTTTGACGCCGCACTTCGTGGAACGTGCATTGGAGCGCATCGCCCTCGAGGAAGATCCTGCCTACACCCAGCTTTGGTTGTCGTTGACCATGGTGCAAAAAAAAGCTCTCGGCGCCGTCATCGGCACGTCCGGTCGACTACTGCTCTCCAAAGCCGTCAATGACCAATACGGCCTCGCAGTCGCCAGCATGCAAAAGGCGTTGAAGGCGCTGATCGATCGGGGCATTGTTCGCGAAGAACAAACTCTCGGCGACGTTCGCCTGCGCTTGGATGATCCGTTTCTCGCCACGTGGCTCAGGGTTGCACGCACCGCATAGTATGCCGACATGACGCCGTTGTCTTTTCGCATCAGCAGCTCAGGCGCATGGGTTTTTCATTGGGGCAGAAAAGCCGGTAACTACGGCACCTAACGCGATCCTCGACGCCAGGGCGTCAGCCCAGCCGGCGGACCCCCACGTCCACGCTCAGCCGGTGCCGCCCGCCGCCGACGATCATGCCGCGGAGCGGCGACACGTCGCCGAAATCCCGCCCCCAGGCGAGCGTCACATGGTCCTCGCCGACCACGCGGTCGTTGGTCGGATCGAAATCGATCCAGCCATGCGGCGGACAGTAGACCGATACCCAGGCGTGGGAGGCATCGCCGCCGACCAGCGTGCCCGGCTCTCCGTCGCGGGCGGTATGGATATATCCGCTCACGTAGCGGGCGGCGAGACCTCCGGAACGCAGGCACCCGATCATGAGGTGTGCGAAGTCCTGGCAGACGCCGCGGCGGCTCGCGAGCACCTCGGTGATGGAGGTGCGGTTGGTGGTCGAGCCGGGAACGTAGTCGAAATCGCGGTAGATCTGCCGCGTCAGCGCATGCGCGGCGGACGCAACGGAACGGCCGGGGGCGAGGCATTCGCGCGCGTAATCCTCGGCGGCCTGTTTCAACGGCACGTGGTTCGAGCGCATGCGGAATTGGCAGGCTTCGAGATCGGCGGGACTCATGGGCTGCGCGTGATAGCTCAAGCGCTCCCGCACGCTCTCCCAGGCCTCGCCGTCCTCGAGGGTACCGCCGCGGCGCGGCAGTACCTCGACCTGCATCTCCGCGGTGACGCGCAGCCGGTCGTGCGAGCGATCGTACTCGAGGCGGGCGATGCGGTTGCCGAAGGCGTCCCTATCCTCGCGCAACGCGCTCGGCTGCGGATCGAGGCCGAGAGCATGCGAGAGGCATCGCTGGTGCTCGAATTCGCGCGGCGTCAGGTGCAGGAGGTGATGCGAATGGGCGACGTCGCCGCCGTACTCGTACACGGTGGCGTGGCGGACGGCGTAGTGCCTCACGCGGTCACCGCCTTCAGATCGAAGTCGACGTGCGAGAAATGCTGGGAGCTGAGTTGATCCGAGACCTGCGCGGCCGCCGCGTTCAGCTCCTTCAAGCACTGCGCGAGGATCCGGCGCGAGGTCTGCACCATCGGAGGATCGTCGATGGACGGACGCTGCTCCTTCAGCGCGATCAGATCCTCGATGGGCTCGTACAGCGCGTCCTGAGGACGCGTGCCGAGCGATTCCGCCACCTCGATCAACAAGGTGTTCACGGACCGCCACTGGAACGCAAGCGCGCGAGGATTGTGCTCGTCGTAGACCAGAAGATCGATGGTGTCGTCCCAAACCGGCGGTGCGCGATAGCGCGTGCGGTAGGTGATGGCGCTGTCGCCGAGCTCGAGCAGCCATTCGAGCTCCTGCCGGAGCGGCGTGTCGGCGGCGGCGAGGCGCCGCGCCAGTACGTCGCCGAGAAACTGCAGCCGCTCCAGCCGCCGGCCGATCATCATGAGGCGCCAGCCGTCGTCCTGGGTCATGTCGTCGAGGGCGAATCCTGCCAGGGACACGAGCGACAGGAGCAGCCGGTCGAGCGTCTCGCGGGCGTCGCTCCGCGCGGCTTCGGCACGCCGGAACTCGCGCTGCAGGACCGTGATGGCGCGCCAGTTCTCGGCGGAGAGCGAGCTTCTCACCTGAGCGGCGCATTCGCCCAGGCGGCCGATATCGCCGCTCAAGGTGAAGCGCTTCTCCGGGTCGAACACCGAGGCCGCGCCGAACTCCTTGCAGATCTCGACGGCCTGCGCCCAGAAGGGGAGGTTGCGCCTCAGGCCGAGGGTCGCACGCAGCAGCCGCGTCTTGTCCTCGCAGCGTTCGGCGTAGCGGCCCATCCAGAACAGATTCTCGACCAGCGTGGAGGGCAGATCCCGATGGGGCCCGCCGGCGCGCGGGTCGGTGCGGGCGTCGTCGGTGCGGGCGTCGGTGCTGGCGGCGTCGGTGCGGGCGGCGTCGGCGCGGGCGATGGGCGCGGTGGATTCCTCGGAGGCTTCGCTCGAGTCGCAGAGCACCCAGATATCCTTGCTGCCGCCGCCCTGCTGCATGGACACGATTTCCGCGTGATCGTCGGCGGCGAAACGCGCGAGTCCCCCGGGCATCACGCGATAACCCTCGGGCGTCGCGATGGCGTAGACGCGGATGCCGAGGGCGCGCGCCGAAAATCCGTCGGAATTCTTGGTGTACCAGACCGGCGCCTGCGAGAAGGCCAGGTGTTCCTGGGCGACGTAGGCGTGCGGCCGGGCGCGCATCCGTGCGATCAGCTCGCTCCTCTGCCCGGCGGACAGGTCGCGGCCGAACACAGGAGCCCGCTGCTGGTTAGGGAACGTCGGCTTGATCACCAGGCGCGGGAGCTGTTCGATGACCGATTCGAAGGCGGGCCGCTCGCCGCACCACCAGGTCGCGACCGACGGCAACGTGAGGCGCTCGCCGATGAGCGATTCGGCGAGGGCGGGCAGAAAGCCGAGCCAGGCGGCCGACTCCATGACGCCGCTCCCGAGGGCATTGGCGACGACCACGGTTCCCTTGCGAATGGCCGCGAGTAATCCCGGCACACCCAGAGCGGAATCGACGCGCAGCTCCACCGGGTCGCAGAAATCGTCGTCGAGCCGGCGGAACACCGCATGCACGCGCTTCAAGCCCGACAGGGTTTTCAGGAACACGGTTTCGTCGCGCACCGTGAGATCGTGTCCCTCGACCAGGGGGAAGCCGAGCTGGCGCGCGAGGTAGGCATGCTCGAAATAGGTCTCGTTGAACGAGCCCGGCGTGAGCACCACCGCGAGCGCATCCTCGCCGGCGCCGCGCAGCAATTCGTCGCGCAGCGCGGCGAAGAACGCACCCAGCGGGCGCACATCCATCGATTGCGCCAATTCGGGCAGGGCGCGCCGCACGATCTGGCGGTTCTCGAGCGCATAGCCGGGACCCGAGGGCGCCTGGGTCCGATCGGCGAGCACCCACCAGCGTCCGTCGGCGGAGCGTGCGAGGTCGACGCCGTAGATCCACAGCCATCGATCCTCCCGCGGACGGACGCCGCGGCAGGGCCAGAGGAAATTCGGATGACCGAACGGGATCTCGGCGGGCAGCGCGCCCTTCGACAGCAGCTCCTGCCTGCCGTACAGGTCCGCGAGCACCGCGTTCACCAGGCGCGCGCGCTGGGCGACGCCGGCCTCGATGGTTCGCCACTCCTGCGCGGTCAAGAGATACGGCAGCGGATCCAGGATCCAGGGGCGATCGCGGCCCTGCTCGTCGGCGTACACGTTGTAGGTGACGCCGTTCTCGACGATCATGCGGCGCGTGAACTCGGTCGCGCGGCGCGCGGCGCGTGCGTCGTCCTCGGAGACACCGCGAATCAGCGCGCGCCAATGTCCTCGAATCCGGCCATCATCGGCGATCAGCTCATCGTACCGTCCGGCATAGCTGCGGTAGCTCGCGAGTCGCGGATCGCTCGGTGCCGCTGCCGATGTGGCGCCGGCGCTATCCCTGATCTTTTCCATGGACGTCGATTGGCGGCCTTATGGGTGGCGCAAGTCCAGAGTGAACGGAAACTCATCGTCGGCCATCGCGGGATCGACGCTCATCGGTCCCGGCGTGTGATCGAGACGGAAGAACCGCGCGAGCCGGCGGCTCTCGGCTTCGAACGCGTTCACCGGAAATGTATCGTGACTGCGTCCCCCGGGATGCACCACATGGTATCGACAGCCGCCTTGCGATCGCTTCATCCAGGTGTCCACTATATCGAATGTCAGCGGCGAGTGGACGCCGATGTTCGGATGCAGTGCGGACCACGGTTGCCAGGCGCGGTAGCGCACGGCCCCCACGAACTCTCCGGCGGGTCCCGTCGGCCGAAGCGGCATGGCGCGGCCGTTGCAGGTGATCACGTAGCGATCCGGTGCGAGGCCGCTCGCCTTCACCTCCAGCCGCTCCACCGACGAGTCGACGTAGCGCACCGTGCCGGCGCCGGTTCCTTCCTCGCCCATGACATGCCAGGGCTCGAGCGCCTGCCGCAGCGCGAGCGAGCCGCAGGAGAGCTCCAGGTCACCGACCTTCGGAAACCGAAATTCGAAATGCGGCGCGAACCACTCGGGCCGCAGGTCGAAACCGGCGCAGGCCTGTTCCTCGAGCACATCCTCGAAGTCGGCGCGCACGAAATGCGGCAGCAGGAACCGATCGTGAAGCGAGGTTCCCCAGCGCACCAGCCGCCGGGGCGCGTAAGGCTCGCGCCAGAATCGCGCCACCAGCGACCGCAGCAACAGCTGCTGCAGGAGGCTCATGCGCGGATTCGGCGGCATCTCGAAAGCCCGCATCTCGACGAGCCCGAGCCTCCCGCTGCTCGAGTCCGGGGAGTACAGCTTGTCGATGCAGAACTCCGCGCGGTGCGTGTTGCCCGTGACGTCGATCAGCAAATTACGCAGCAGCCGGTCGATGAGCCAGGGCGGGACGGAAGCGCCCGGCGCCGGGAACTGACCGAACGCGATCTCGAGCTCGTAGAGCGAGTCGTTGCGCGCCTCGTCGACACGCGGCGCCTGCGAGGTGGGGCCGATGAAGAGGCCCGAGAACAGATAGGAGAGCGAGGGGTGATTGTGCCAGTAGGTAATCAGGCTTCGCAGCAGATCCGGGCGCCTCAGGAACGGCGAGTCCTGGGGCGTCGCCCCGCCCATCACGATGTGATTGCCGCCGCCCGTTCCCACATGCCGCCCGTCGATCATGAACTTTTCCGAGCGCAGCTTGCAGGCCGCGGCCTCCTCGTACAGCTCGAGCGTGCGCGCGGCGAGCTCGTCCCACCCGGCGCTCGGCTGCACATTGACCTCGATCACGCCCGGATCGGGCGTGACCTTGAAATTGACCAGGCGCGGGTCGGACGGCGGCTCGTAGCCTTCGATGATCACCGGTTGACGGAGCGCGGCTGCGCTCGACTCGACCGCGGCGAGGAGCTCGAGGTAATCCTCGAGGCACCGGGTCGGCGGCATGAAGACGTACAGCACGCCCCCGCGCTCCTCGGCGCACATCGAGGTCCGCACCGTGGCCTCGGGCGGCGGCGCCTGCGGTGCGCCCGCAGCGAACGTGGAGGAGCCGGCGACCGCGGCCGCGACGCCGGTCGTGGCGCTGCCACTTGCTGCGACGCCGGTCGGGGTTGCAGCGGTGTCAGCCGACGCGGCGCCGGTCGCCGCGGCCCGCGCGATGGCCGCGTCCGTGCGGCGGCCGTCTCGTTCACGACCGGACTCATCCCGTGCCGGCTTCGCCAGCGCCTCGAAGGACTGGCTCGGATCCGGGGGGTACATATGCGGAAAATCGGTGGGCCTCACCCACGGCAGCGAATCGAGCGGCAGGCGAAGGCCCATCGGCGAATCGCCGGGGATCAGATGACAGCGCTCGCCGCGCAGCAGCCAGGGCCCGCTTTGCCAGGGAGCACCCTCGGCGGCCTTGGCGAGCGGCAGCACATATCCGACCGCCTCATCGAGCGTGCGATCGAGAATGCGCGCGAGCCGTTTGCGCTCTTCCGCGTCGGTCAGCGCTGCGGACGATAGATCGACATTGGCCGGGAGCTTGCGCTCGCGCCATAGATAATAGAGCGCGTCTTCGAAGGCCGCGAATACGGGGTCCCCGCCGATGCCGAGCCGCGCCGCCACCTCGGAGAGCAGCCGCAATGCATTCGCGGCGGCGGCCGGATACTCGCGGGTTTCATCAGCGATGAGGGCCGCGTCGCTCCAGACGGCTTCGCCGTCCGTGCGCCAGAAGCAATTGAGCGACCAGCGCGGCAAGGGCTCGCCCGGGTACCACTTCCCCTGTCCGAAATGCGCGAGGCCGCGGGGCGCATAGCGCTCCTTCAGCCGTCGAAACAGCTGCGCGGCGATGATGCGCTTGTTCTCGCCGAGCGCCGCGGTGTTCCATTCGGGTGCGAGCGGCTCCTCGCTCGAGACGAACGTCGGTTCGCCGCCCATGGTGAGGCGCACGTCCCCGTCGGCGAGAGTCTGATCCACCTGCTTGCCGAGCGCATCGATGGCCTGCCATTGCGCTTCCGTATAAGGCTTGGTGACGCGCGGCGCCTCCCAGACGCGCGCGACCTTCATCAAGTACTCGAAGCTGGTTTCGCAGGCCTCGACGATGCCGCTGAGCGGCGCCGCGGATTGCGGCTCCGGTGTGCACGCGAGCGGGATGTGTCCCTCGCCGGTGAGCAATCCCGACGTCGCATCGAGCCCGATCCATCCGGCACCCGGCAAGTACACCTCGCACCAGGCATGCAGGTCCGTGAAATCCTGAGCGGGTCCGGCGGGCCCCTCCGCCGGCTTCAAATCCGCCGTGAGCTGGATCAGGTAGCCGGAAACGAATCGCGCGGCGAACCCCAGATGACGCAGGATCTGGACCAGGAGCTCGGCCGAATCCCGGCACGACCCGGAGCGCTTCTCGAGGGTCTCCTCGGGAGCTTGCACGCCCGGCTCCATCCGGATCACGTACCTCACCTCCGCCGCGAGCCGGCGGTTCAGCTCGACCAGAAAATCCACGGTGGGCTGCGGTGTCCGTGCGATGCCGGCGAGATAGTGCGTGAGGCGCGGCGTCGCCGGACTGGTGGCGCGGAACGGCGCGAGCTCCCGCTCCTCGGCGGGCTCGTACCGGAAAGGGAAATGCTGCGCGTAGCTCTCCAGGAAAAAATCGAACGGATTGAGCACGGCCATTTCGGCGACGAGGTCCACCTCGACACGGAGCTCGCGCGCGGGTTTGGGGAATACCACGCGCGCCAAATAGTTGGACTGAGGATCTTGCTGCCAGTTGATGAAGTGCTCGGAGGGCACGATCTTGAGCGAATAGGACAGGATCCTCGTGCGGCAATGCGGCGCGGGACGCAGCCGCACGATCTGCGGCCCGAGCGCGACTTGCCGGTCATACCGGTAATGCATGACATGGTTGAGCGCGACGTGGATCGACATGGGAAGTCTCCGGGGTCCCTGAAAGGCTAGTGCGGCGCCGCGCGCACCGTACTCCAACGAGCCGTTTCGCCGCCGCTTTGCCGGTCGATGGTGTCGTGGATGAAGCGCAACTTATCGATCGCCGGTACCGAGAGCACGAAAGGATAGCTGTCGGGCAGCCCCAGTCCGCGGCTCAGATTGTTCAATACGTAGGTCAGCGATAGCCAGGATTCGATCATCGAGTCGAAGTCGCGGTAGCCGGGATGCAGGGGATCCGGCGGCGGCTGCATGCGCGGCTCATCGCTGCGCTTGGGCCGGAGCGCCAGGCCCGTGGCGCCGGCCGTCTCGAGCGCGTCGACCATGTGCATGTAGTGCGCCCAGGACTCCGCCCAGTCCTCCCACGGATGCATGGTAGAGTATGCGCTGATGAAGTGACGCTCCCAGCGCGGTGGCGGACCGTCCCGGTAGTGTCGATGGAGCGCCTCCTGGTAATCGGCCCGCTCGTCGCCGAAGGCGGAGCGAAAGGCCTCCCGCAAGGGACCGTGAGCGATCAGCCGGTCCCAGAAGTAATGGCCGATCTCGTGACGGAAGTGCCCCAGAAGGGTACGGTACGGCTCCTTCTGCAGGGTGCGCTCCTTCTCCCGGTGGACGTCGTCAGCCTCGGCGATATTGAGCGTAATCAATCCGTTGTCGTGGCCGGTGAGCACTCGTTTGGCATCGCCGTCGGAGTAATCCTCGAGGAATTCGAAGGCGAGTCCCTGCGCCTGATCCTTGCTCTTCGGGATCACCGGCAAGCCGAGACCCAGCAAGGTGTACAGCATGCGCCGTTTTGCGACCTCCAGGCGGAACCAGGCGACGGCGTTGCGCTCGGTGGACAGATCGGGAATGACCTGGTTCAGCCGGCAGGAGCGGCAGAAATCGTCGGCATCGCCGGCGGGCACCACCCAATTGCACACGCTCACCCGGTCGTAATTCGCGCACAGGCGATAGCCCTGCGACTCGGTGCCCTGAAGCTCCGATCGCCAGAGTCCGTCGGGACTCTGGGTCAGTGCCGCCATGAGGCCGCGGTCGGGCAGGAACGCGAGCGAACGGTCGCAGTTGAGACAGCGTACATTCTCGAAGAAGACCAAATTCTGGCAATGGGTGCAGTGAAATGTTTTCATCGGCAATCTCGACGCGAGATCGCCATTGTCTTTGAAAGCGAGGTGATCGTGGGGAAATCTCGAGGCCTTTCTGCGGGTCGGCTCGACACGTGGGACGGCTTTCCGCGGAGCGGCATCACGCGAGGCGGCGCGTTTCTGCAGCGCGGCGCGTCACGCGAGGCGCCTACGTCCGAAGTCTGGAAAATCCTACTCGGCCCGCATCCGGGCGATGCCATAAAGGCCGAGTCTCGACCCCTTTTCGCGGCTAACCCCAGGCAACCGGCATGAAAATTCGTTTCGGATACGAATTGAACTACACCTGCTCCCAGCCGGTGCCGATGATATTCATGCTGCACACCCATCAGAGCCGAAGCGCCGACCTCCTGCATCCGGACCGCATGATCACCGAGCCCGACGTGCCCCTCGACATCTACGCGGATCCGTTCGGCAACACCTGTACCCGGATCGTCGCCCCCGCGGGAGGCATCCGGATCACCGCCGACGGGTTGATCCGCGATACCGGACTGCCCGATCCGACCTGCCCGCACGCCGAGGAGCATCCCGTCGAGGTGCTGCCGCACGATACGCTCCCGTTTCTCCTGGGCAGCCGCTACTGCGAGACGGAGCGGCTCATGGACGAGGCGTGGCGCCGCTTCGGCCATCTCGCTCCCGGTTGGGGGCGGGTGCAGGCGGTATGCGATTTCGCGCACCGGCACATCGCGTTCGGCTATCACTTTGCGCGGCCCACCAAGACGGCCTCGGAGGCGTACAGCGAGCGTCAGGGCGTGTGCCGCGACTATGCGCATCTCGCGATCACCCTGCTGCGCTGCCTGAATATCCCGGCACGCTACTGCACCGGCTATCTCGGCGACATCGGGGTGCCGCTCCCCGATGCCCCCATGGATTTTGCCGGATGGCTCGAAGCCTACGTCGGCGGCGCGTGGCGTACCTTCGACCCTCGCAACAATCAGCGCCGCATCGGCCGGATACTGATCGCCCGCGGCCGCGATGCGGCGGATGTGGCCATCAGCACCGCGTTCGGGCCGAATTTGCTGCAGGTGTTCCGGGTTTGGACCGACGAGGCCTAGAGCGAGCCGCGGCCATCCACCGGCCGGATGTTGAAATCCCCGATGGGCTCGAGCATCGCATACCCGCCGAATCGGCGAAATCCCTCCCGCCGCTTCTCGCTCATCCACAATCGCGAGGCCGAGAGCACCAGCCTTGCCGCCGCCGGCAGCGGCATGGGCCGGGAGTAGCGTGCCGCCTCCTCGGGATAGTAGTGGATCTCCTTGACGCGCCAGCCGTGCTGACGGAAGAACGCGAACCAGTCGGCCGGCGCGAATTTGAACGGCGCGTTCCGCATCGCGCGTCCGACGCGCCCGCGGCGCCGGAATGCGATGGCCTGCGCGGAGAGATAGTCCACGATCCAGAAACGGGCATGGCGCATGCAGCGCAGGGCGTTGGCGAGGGATGCGGCCTCCTCGTTGGTGAGATAAGAGATGACGCCTTCGGTCAGGACGAGGGTTCCTCGCGAGACTGCGTCGATCCGCTCCAGGAGCTTCTGCCGCTCGACGATATCGGCGAGGTCGATTCTCACACGCTCCAGACGGCAGGCCGGAGTCTCCTGCCGCAGGATGTCTTCCTTGTAGTCGATGACCCGAGGAAAGTCGGCTTCGATCCAGTGAAGGTCGGGGGGCGGCGCCAATCGATAGGGCCGTGCGTCGAGCCCGGCACCGAGGCACAGCACCGTGTCGATTCCCGATCGAAGCGCGAAGGCGAGATAGTCGTCGATGATCCGGGTGCGCAAGGCCACGGTCCACGCGACGACGCGAGAGGAGGGCATGGCCTCGGAAATGCGGCGGCCTCGCTCGCCGGCGAGGCGCCTCGCGAACGCATCGCGGAACAGCGCGTCGGGCCGATCGCTCTCCAGCGCGCGGTGATACGCGATCCAGAAGGCCGTGTCCGACACGTCGTGCAGAGGAGAATTCATCTGGGGGATCGAGCCTTCAACGTTTGAGCCAGAGCCTCAGGATCAGGCTGAGGGCGCCGAGCGCGGCGACGCTCGCGGACCAGATGAGCAGCATCCAGCCAAGACGCTTCCAGACGGACCGGGTCTCGGCCGGATCGGACGTGGGCGCCGGCCGCGTCGTGCGCGTCGGCGGCGTCGTGCGCGCCGGCCGTGTCGTCGGCGCCGGCCGCGCCGCGCGCCCCGGCATCAGTGATAGCCGTGGGTGCCGGACTTGCCGCGGAACACCCAGTACGCCCACGAAGTGTAGGCAAGAATCACCGGCAGAATCACCGCCACCCCGACCAGCATGAAGACCTGACTTCGTGCGGGGGCCGCCGCATCCCAGATGGTCACCGCGCGCGGCACGAGATAGGGGAAGACGCTGATTCCCAGGCCGACGAAATTCAGCACGAACAGCCCGAGCGTCATCAGGAACGGCAGCCGCTCGGCCCCGCGGCGCAAGCTCCAGACGAAGACCGCGGAGGTGACGATGACCAGCAAGGGCACTTGCGCCGTGAACAGCACGTTGGGCATGGAGAACCAGCGGCGCCAGTAATCGTAGTGCAAGTAGGGGGTCGCGGCGCTCACCGCCGTCATCGCGACCAAGGTGCCGATCCCGAGCTTGAACGCCAGCCGCCGCGCATGCGCTTGCCCGCTGCCCTCGGTCTTCCAGATGAGCCAGGTGCAGCCGAGCAGCGCGTAGCCGAGTACCAGCGATAGCCCGGTCAGGATCGAGAACGGGCTCAGCCAATCGAGCCAGCCGCCGCCGTAGCCGTCGTTCACCACGCGGATCCCCTGCAAGATCGCGCCGAGCGTGATGCCCTGCGCCGACGCCGCAACGAAGGATCCGAGCGCGAAGGCCGCGTCCCAATACGGACGATGCTCGGGGTCGCGCCAGCGAAACTCGAAGGCCACTCCACGGAACACGAGGCCGAGCAGCATCGCGATGATCAGCGGGTAAGTGGCCGGCAAGATGATGGAATAGGCGAGGGGAAACGCGGCCATCAACCCGCCGCCGCCCAGGATCAGCCAGGTCTCGTTGCCGTCCCAGACCGGCGCGATCGCGTTCATCGCCTGATCGCGTTCGGGACCCACGGCGAGCGTGGGAAACAAGATCCCGATACCAAGATCGAACCCGTCCATCACCACATAAGCGAGAATCGCGAAGGCGATGATGAGAGCCCAGACGACGCTCAGGTCGTAGCTGTGGCTCACGGTCCGCCTCCGGCGGTGGGAGCGCCCCGCGGCCCGGGGGCCGGATCGACGGCGCTCGCCGGCGGGACGCCCGCTGCCGGCGTGATGCCCGCCGCCGGTGTGATGCCTGCGGCGCGCTGCGGGATGTGCGGCGGTTCGAGCTCCTGCGCCGCCGGCAGGCGGCCCATCATCCGGATCAAATAAGCCGCGCCCGCGCCGAACACGGTGAAGTACACCGCGACGAAAATGACCAGCGAGGTCGCGACCGCCGGCGCGGCGAGCGGGGAGATCGAGTCGGCCGTCAGCAGCTGACCATAGACGGTATACGGCTGCCGGCCCACCTCCGTGGTCACCCAGCCCGCGATGACCGCCACGAAACCGGCGGGCCCCATCAGCACCGCCGCCCGATGCAGCAGCGGAGAATCGTAGAGCCGGCGGTGGGCTCGGGCGATGAGACTCCAGACGCCGAGCGACAGCATGGCGATGCCGAGCCCGACCATGATGCGAAACGACCAGAACACGATGGCGACCGTGGGCCAGCGCTCGCGCGGGAAATCCTTGAGTCCGGGAAGCGCCTTGTTCGGATCGTGCTTCAGGATCAGCGAGCCGAGCTTCGGGATCTCGATGCGAGCGTGCACCGACGCGTCCCGATTGTCCGGCATGCCGAAAAGCACCAAGGGGGCGCCGGTGGGACTCGGATCGAAATCCCCCTCCATCGCCAGCACCTTGACGGGCTGGTACTTCAGCGTATTCAGCCCCTGCGTATCGCCGGCGAGTATTTGAACGGGGGCGACCAGCGCCGCCATCCACATCGCCATGGAGAACATTTTCCGGGCGTGCGGGTTGACTCGATCCCTCAGCAGGTGCCAGGCACCGACCCCGCCGACGGTCAACGCGGTGGTGAGATACGCGGCGATGACGGTGTGAACCAGGCGGTACGGGAAGCTCGGGTTGAACACGATCGACCACCAGGATCCCGCGGGCACGAACTGGCCTTTCGCGTTGACGGCGAATCCCACCGGCGTCTGCATCCAGCTGTTCGCGCTGATGATCCAGGTCGCGGAGATCAGGGTGCCGAGCGCCACCATGCAGGTCGCGAAGAAATGCAGGCCTTTGCCGACCTTGCTCATGCCGAACAGCATCACGCCGAGGAAGCCCGCCTCCAGAAAGAACGCGGTCAACACCTCGTAGGCCATCAGCGGTCCGATGACGGGACCGGCCTTGTTCGAGTAGGCCGACCAGTTCGTCCCGAACTGGTACGACATGACGATGCCGGACACGACGCCCATGCCGAAGGCCACGGCGAAGATCTTCAGCCAGTAATTGAAGAGATCGAGATAGAGGGTCTTGCCGGTTTTCAGCCACAGTCCCTCGAGCACCATGAGATAGCTGGCGAGGCCGATGGAAAAGGCGGGGAAGACGAAGTGGAAGGACATCGTGAACGCGAATTGCGCGCGGGCCAGATGGAGTGCGTCGAACGATGAGAACATGGGAGCCGTCAGATCCGCGTGCACCGTAATCGCATGACGCCATGATACTCCCCCGCTAGGGGTCGCGCAGTTCCACCCAGGTAGGGGCGTGATCGCTCGGTTTCTCCCAGCCGCGTATTTCGCGCTCGACGCCGGCGCCCTTCAGGCGCGCCGCAGCAGGCGCGTTCAGCAACAGATGATCGATACGAAGGCCGGCGTCCCGGCCGTAGGCATTGCGAAAGAAATCCCAGAACGTATACATCGTCCGGTCGGGGTGCAGAATTCGAATCGCATCCGTCCATCCTTGCTGGAGCAGGTTCGCAAACGCCTGTCGGACTTCGACCCGAAACAGCGCGTCATCCACCCATCGTTCCGGTTTGTAGACGTCCCGCTCCGTGGGGATCACGTTGTAGTCGCCCGCGAGGATCACGGGCGATGCGCTCGGCACCAGGGTTGCGGCGTGCTGCAGGAATCGCGCGAGCCACCGGAGCTTGTAGTCGAACTTGGGTCCGGGCGCCGGATTGCCGTTCGGCAGATACAGGCAACCGACGATGAGGCCGTTGACGCCGGCTTCGATGTAGCGGCTGTGCTCGTCCTCGGGGTCGCCGGGAAGCACGCGCCTGATCTCGACTGGCTCGGCATTGCGGGTGAGGATGGCGACGCCGTTCCAGCTCTTCTGACCGTGCCAGATCACGCCATAGCCCAATTCGCGAATCTCCGTCTCGGGAAATTTATCCTGGGGCGCCTTGAGCTCTTGCAGGCAGACGATGTCGGGAGTGGTCTCTTTCAGCCAGCGCAGGAAGTTCGGGAGGCGGGCGGTGATTCCGTTGACGTTATAAGTGACGACGCGCATGCGTCGCATTTTACCGGATACGCTCGGCGGGCGGAGAGCGGCGCTACATCCATGCGGCGCGACGGCAAGTCAATTCTTGACGGTCTTCAATGCTTGGTGTCGGCGGCGACCAGCGGACCTGCGTCGGTGCTTTGCCTGCGCACCTCATCCTTGCAGATCTTGGCGGCCTGGTTGTACGAGATGTACTTATCGTTGGCCATGCGCTTTCGCATGCAGTTGATGACCTGGCTCACGAACTGACGTTTGGCGGACCATGACGAGTGGGCGGGGTCGGCGGCCAGTGCCGTCGAGCTGGCGAGTACGCTCGAGCCTGCGACCACCGTCAACGCCCCGAGCATCATCGAGCCGCCGAGGATCGTCGAGCCGCCGAACACGGTGCCGGTGATGGCCATCATTACGGGTAGACGATTCATGGCTGTTCTCCGTGTGATCGGACTCCAATGCCCTTGCGAAGTATGGCGCGTGCCCCCGCATGCGCCAGAGAGCGGGGCCGCAACCGGGTGTCGGATGGGCGCTGACAGGCGGCCCGCCTGCCACACCGGGCCTTGCTTGCGAAGGCCCGATACGCGGGTTAGTCTGAAACCAAACCGGAACAAGTCGGGGGGAGGCACGGCACGGTCGGATCTCGGGGGCGCGAGCGCTGCCCGGTTGCGCGGCGCCGAACGGACATGGGGAGCGACCTGGAAATCGGCAATTTGCCCGGCGCGGGGATCCGCGGCGGCGAGCTCCTGTCGGAGTGCATAGCCACGTTCATCATCCTGGCGCTCGGCGATTCGGCGGCCGCCATGTACGTGCTCTACGATCCTAGTCCGTACGCCCAGGCGTACTGGGGCGTCTGCATCGCCTGGGGTCTGGCGGTGACGCTCGCGATCCACGTGACGGGGGCGGTGTCCGGTACCCATGCCAATCCCGCGGTGACGGTGGCGCTGTCGCTGTTTCGGGGGTTTCCGCGCGGCAAGATACTGCCGTACGCGGCCGCTCAAGTATCGGGCGCATTCCTGGGCGCGGCCATGGTGTATTTGCTGTTCTCACCCGTCATCGATCACTACAACGAGCTGCACCACTGGAGCCGCGGCGTGGACGGCGGGGCTGCGGGAGTGTTCTTCACGCATCCGGGTCTTGCCATCACGCCGTTGCATGCGTTCGTCGATGAGATCGTGCTGACGGGAATTCTGGTTCTCGGCGTGTTCGCCATCACGGAGGAATTCAACACGCTCGCGCCAGCCGCCAACGCCGGAGCGCTCCTGATCGGTCTTCTGGTGGCGACCATCGGCGCGTGCGCCGGGTACCTGGAGGCCTGGCCCATCAACCCGGCGCGCGATTTAGGGCCGCGGCTGTTCTGCTATTTTACCGGGTGGGGTGCGCAAGCCTTCCCCGCGCCTCAGAATTACTGGTGGGTGCCGATCGCGGGCCCGCTCCTCGGCGGGATCGCCGGCGGAGGTCTTTACCAGGCCGGGATTCGGCCGTTCTTGCCCGCGCGCCGCAAAGCGCGCGCGGGAAGCGAGGGAAGCACATCATGAATCGAGCTCGCCACATACTCGCCATCGATCAGGGCACGACCTCGA
>DASYAC010000056.1:0-6167 GCA_036501585.1 Steroidobacteraceae bacterium | reverse complement strand
ATCCCGCGAACTCGGGATGCCCAGCGGCGAATGTCGGCATGGCGTTCGGATCCTTGCTCTTCGATGCCAGCAGCAGCTGATAGAACGCTTGCGGCGTCGACACGGCAAACACGGGGGCGTCGATCATCGCGGTGCGCCACTCTTCACCGTTGGACGCCGAGATCTGAAGACCCATGCCCCGCACCCGCGCCGAGGCGTCCGCCGCGTTCGGATCGGTGGTCGCGAGATTCAAGCGTCCGAGCGCGGGATACTCGCCGGGCGCGAATATCTGCGCCCGAGACAGGGCTGTGCCCGTGCCGTTCGATTCGAACACGCCGGTGAAGCAGATCCCCTTGGCGTGGTTGCGCCGATGCCCGAGCGGCGGGCCGCCCGGCGGTGTAAAGGCGTCCACCATCCTGTTCGCGGTAAGGCGCCCGGGGCAGAACCATCCTGCGGTGTACGCGAAGGCGGCGGCAGCCCCGCCGACGATGAGGGCGATCAGGATCAGGGAACCGGTCGCGGTAGCAGCGGATTTCGATTGGGGCATGTCGGTCTCCCGAGTTCATTCACTGCGACGGGGGAAAAATCATCGCGCAAGGCACGCCGCGGGTGTCCCTTCCTTTTAGCCTAAATTCTGCATCCGCGCTCGGTTGAGGGCAAGTCGGCACCTAGTGCACGGGGTCTCCCAGGAGTGCCTGCCAGTTGATGAGCGTGTTCCATAGGAATCGCTGATCGCCCCGGTTCATGTCCCGGTGCAGCGGATTGAAATTGAACGCCACCACTCGGCCCTTGCCAACCTGCATGTCGAGCAGGGCCGGATGGCCGATCAGATTTTCCCCTCCCCAAGCCTGCCCGCTGACGACCAGCGGCGCGCCGTCGCGGTCGCCCCATTCCATGATCACCCCGCTGGGGTCGAAGGGTCCGTCGAGGCAGGTGGTGCAATAGGCCATCCGCAGCCAGCGGCGCGGCGTCGAGTAGATCGCATAGTTCTGACGGAAGACGAAAGTGTGAGCCGGATATCCGTACAGGATGGGGCTGTCGGGCCGATCGAAAGACACGCGCAAATGTGAGCCCGGCGTGCGCGTTTCGGCGGTTTGGGAGGCCGCGGCCGCGGCGGCTCCGCCGCCCTCGGAACTTCGCGGCACGCCGCCCGACTCGCGCCGGACGCCCCGCACGATGCCGCCCTCGAGCGCGAGCATGGTGCCGTTCCCGAGCGTCACCAGAAGACCTCCGTCGTCGACGAAGCGTTGGAGCTGGGCGAGGCCTTCATAGCCGATGCCGCCGGTGATGTCGTCCGACTCGGCCGGCGTGCCGAACGCCGGCGTCGCGGCCGTTTTCTTGAAGGCCATCGGACCCCAGGCCTTGGGGATCCCCTCGATTTGCTCGGCGAGCTCGAGATCCACGTGGCCATAGACGATCACATCGAATTTCTTGTTCAGATTGCCTTTGCGGATGTCCTCGTCGCGCACGTAGGTGTAGGGAATGTGGCGCTGATCCAGGGAGAAGCGTTCCCAGCCGATGCTGTCCGTATCCGCCCAGGGTACCCAGATGCCGAGCCGTGGGACGGGTGCCGGGTGTGTCGGCGCGGCGGGCGGCGTGGCAAGGCTCGTGAAATCGAGCCCCAAGCTCTCGGCGGTGTCCCGGAGCGCGGCCTCGAGTCCCGGCTGCGCGCGGAATATCCACGAGCCGCGAGGATAGTCGACACCGTCCGCGCTGAAAGGCTGTTCGGCGATCTCGAGCTTGAATCGGGCGAGCCGGAAGCGCGCTTCGAGCAGGCCCTCCTGGCCCGTGTCCTTGAGCACGAAGACCGGCCCGGATCCTCGAGCATGTCCCGCCGGATGAGGCGGGGACGCGACTGGCGAGAGCGCGGCGTCGCGAATGCGGCGGTCGGCAGTTGCAACCGCCCGAAGATGGAAGTTGGCGGGCAGCTCCCAGGAGACGTCGTCGTAGGGTTCGCCCGCATCCTTCGGATAGAACTTCGGCGCCAGCAGATCCACCGCGTAATTCCGATACGGCTGATCGAGCCGCACCACGTAGGTTCCCGCGGGAAACGTCCCCTCCTGGAGGGCGATATCCGCCGTCGAGCGATGCACTTCGATGCCCTGGGCCATGAGGCGCGATACCATCTGCGCGACGCGCGTCGGGTCGCCCTGATCGCTCGGGATCATGAATGCGAAGGGCGCCTGCTCGACGCCCTTGCGCCAGGAATCGAAACCGGCTCGATAGAAGTTCTCCAGCATGGTCTTCGATTGCTGCGCGGAGAAGTCGAGCGCGGCGAGCGCCGCCGTCTCCATGTAGTTCACGTTGTCGCGGGCCGACCAGCGGAAGGGCCGGCTGGGGGGCGGCGAGGGGCGGTACCAGTCGCGGCTCACCTCGTCGGAGGGAGAGGTCTGCACCAGGGTCTCTGCGGTACCGTTTCCGAAGGTCTCGTAGCCGCGGCCGAGGGCGTTGTGGTTGAGGCCGATGGAGTCCATGAAGAGGTGCGCGAAGTCGTCGCCGAAATTCCAGCTCCAGACTCCCGGCATGCCGAAGCCGGTGAGCGCCGTGACCTCGTGAAAGCTCATCTCGAGGCGCTCGTCATAGGCCACGGGATCCACGTCCTCATTGGTGGGGCCCGTGCCGTTCCAGGTGACCAGCAGCGCCACGCTCTCATGCAGGTCGTGCACGACGGTCGGATGCCATTGGAAGAACATGCGTTGCACGGCCTTGGTGGTCTCGTGGTCGAGCTGGACGGCATCTCGATTGATGTCGACCATGGCATAGCGGGACCAGTAGGGCGGCGACTGCCGGGGCAGGGTCGCGAGATCCGTCTTGCCCTTGAGGTATCGATAGAACCATTCGACCTGCTTGTCGCGCCCGTCCGGATTGCAGACCGGGTTGATGAGCACCACCAGGTTTTGCCGGATCCGCCGGATCATGGGCTGCTCGGAGACGGCGAGCCGATAGGCCATCTCCAGCATGGTTTCGGTCGAGCCGGTTTCGTCCGAATGAAGGGCAGCGTTGAAATAATAGATCGGCCGGGCATCCTGGATGATCTTCTTGGCGGCCGCGGGATCGGTCTTGCGCGGATCCGCGAGCGCGGCGGTCGCCGCCTTCAGACGGTCCAGGTCCTGGATGCCTTTCTCGTCGGCGATGGCGAGAAGCACGATGTCGCGCCCCTCCTCGGAGCGTCCGATGGTGAACAGACGGACGCGCGGCGAGGCGGCCGCCAGCGCTCGGGCATAGGCGTAGGCGGTGGCCGAATCGGCCAGCTCGCCCGGGGCGCCGGGGATTCGGTGCAAAAAGGTACGCGGCGAGGGGACGGTCGTGGACTCCGGCAGATAGGAAACCCACGGAGACAGGAACCGGGGCTCCGTCGTCGCGGCTGCGATCTCCTTCGTCGCCTCCTCGTCGGGCGTGTCGGGGCCGGCCGCCGGCTGGGCGCGGGTACCGACGGGCGACAGGCCCATGACGGTCAGGATGAGAGCGCAGATACGGGCGAATCTGGGGTACATGAACGGCTTCCTGGCCTGGACTCGAGAGAGACGCGATATTACCGCACACGACCGCCGGACTATTGAACGATTGATAAGCAGTTGCCGATCGCGGGCGCCGTGCTGAGCGAAAGCCGATATTTCGGACGGCCGCCCGACGCACTACACTGATCGCCCCGGCCGGCCGCCGTCGCACGGCAAGCCCCGTTCATCCGAATTCGAGGACGCGAAATGAAATTGCTCCGTTATGGACACTCCGGTTCCGAGAAGCCGGGCCTGCTCGACGACCAGGGCCGGATCCGCGATTTGAGCTCGATGATGGGAGACGGAATCTCCAAGCTCGGCAAGCAGCGGCAAAAAGTGGCGCCTTATTCGGCACGACGCGCATGATCTCCTTGTCCCGTGCGGCATCCGTATCGGATTACCGCGAGGCAGCCCGCCGCCGCCTGCCGAACATCTTCTTCGAGTACATCGACGGCGGCGCCTGCGATGAGGTCACTCTGCGCCGCAATGTCGAGGACATGGCGCGGCTTTCGCTGCGGCAACGCGTGATGCGGGACATGAGCTCGCTCGACACGGCCGTCCAGAGCCTCGGACAGCGCCTCAGCATGCCGGTGGGGCTGTCGGCCGTCGGAATGGCCGGCATGTATGCGCGGCGCGGCGAAGTCCAGGCGGCGCGAGCCGCTGCTGAAGCCGGCATTCCGTTCAGTTTGTCGACGGTAGGCATCTGTTCGCTGGAGGAGGTTGCGCACAACGCCTCGCCGCCGTGGTTTCAGCTCTACGTTCTGAAGGATCGCGGCTACATGCGCGAGCTGGTTCGCCGCGCCAAGGCAGCGGGCTGTCCTGTCCTGGTGCTGACCGTGGATCTGCCGATGCCCGGCACCCGCTATCGCGATGTTCGCTCGGGATTCCACAAGCTCACGGGGTTTTCCGCCCTGGCCAATCGGGTCTGGGACGGCCTCACGCACCCCGGTTGGCTCGGGGACGTCTGGCTCCGCGGGCGCCCGCACACCCTGGGAAACGTGACGGCTGCCCTGCTGGGCGCCGGAGGTTCCGCCGGCGACTTCCATGCCTGGATCGCGAATAACTTCGATCGCTCGGTGACCTGGTCCGACCTCGATTGGATACGCGCCGAATGGGATCGGCCGATCGTCATCAAGGGCATTCTGGACCCCGAGGATGCGCGGGACTCCGTCAAGGCCGGAGCGCAAGGGGTCGTGGTATCGAATCACGGCGGCCGGCAGCTCGACGGCGTCCGCTCCTCGATCTCCGCGCTGCCGCGCATCGTGGAGGCGGTCGGCAACGATCTGGAGGTATTTCTCGACGGCGGGGTGCGCTCCGGGCTCGATGTCCTGAAGGCTCTGGCCCTTGGGGCGAAGGCCTGCTTCGTCGGCCGACCGTGGGCCTACGCGCTCGGCGCCGGGGGCGGGGCGGCGGTCGCGAAGCTGCTCGGTACGATACGCGCGGAGCTCGAAGTGGCCATGGTGTTGACCGGCTGTGATTCGCTCTCGAAAGCGGGTCGGGAACTGATCGATACGGAGATCTGATCCCGGCTCAGTCGACGGTACGCCGCGCCGCCACCCAGGTCTGGAATTCCGGCTCCTCGAAGCGGTACGCGCCATGATCGATGCGAGCCATGAGCTGCAGTTTGGGACCCGTGAGCCGGCGGATGGTCGCGCGGGTGATGTTGGCGCTCGCCTCCTTCGAGCCGATGAGCTCGCGCAATTGGCCGAGGGCGGCCGCGCCATAGAGATCCTGCACGCCGCGCGCGGCCAGAAACAGCACCCCCCGATCTGGACGGCTCAGCTCCTTCCAGGTCTTGGCGTAATTGGTGTCATCGTGGACGCGGGCCTTGGCATAGGCCATCGCCTGGTCGGACCCTTGAGATTGGTACATCACGTAGCGCTCGATATACCAGCGGAAGAACTCCGGCGTCTCCTTGAGCGCGGCGTACGCTTTGAGCGCGTCCTCCAGCTTGAGGGGATGCTTCGCCACCTTCGAGAGCTGCTTGACCATCGCCGCGACGAACTCGCGGCCGAGGAGCGGGAAGGGCTCGACCGGTGCCCAGTTGTAGAAGGGCGCGGCCGCCCGCGAGAACATCTCCCGAAGGGCGGCCTCCGAGGAGCCCGCGAACAGCACTTTGACCTGCGCCTTGCGTATATCGAGCCCCGCGCGCAGCGAGTGGGCGAGCGCGGAGTGCTCGGGAGAGGCCAGCACCTGGGCCTCGTCCATCACCAGCAGCAACCGCTTCCTGGATTTGTCGACCGCCTGCAGGGCGGCTTGGATCGCGGGTATCGCCATTTTCTCGCGCTCACCGGGGTCGAGCTCCACCTCCAGGGATCCCTCGATGCCGAGCGGGAGCTTCCCGCCCCCGGTGAGCTTGCGGATGGGCGTGTTGAGCTCCTTCCAGAATCTGCGCAGTCCGCGCGGCCTGGTGGCGAGCAGGATCGCGCTCGCCAAGGCCTGGCCCGGATGGTCCGTGGCGTCCCATAGATTGGTGTAAGCCGCCGCATAACCCATGTGCAGGGCGGCGGGCACCAGATCGTGCTTCAAGAACTCGCTCTTGCCCATCCGGCGCCGGGCGAACAGTCCCCGCGCCGCCGTCAATCCAAGCTCGAAGCTTTTGAGGTAAGCCCGGGCAAGCTCGGGGCGGGAAAAATGCCACGGATCCTTGATCATGTGACAGATTCCGACAGATAGTTGTCAATTGACGGC
>DASYAC010000055.1:0-4103 GCA_036501585.1 Steroidobacteraceae bacterium | reverse complement strand
CCTGTTTGATCCCCTTCAAGGACGAACAGGATGCCATCGCCCAGGCGAACGACATCCCGTACGGGCTCTCGAGCTACGTGTGGAGCGAGAATCTGGGCCGCGCCCACCGCGTGGCGGCTGCCATCGAGGCGGGCATGTGCTTCGTCAACAGCCAAAACGTCCGCGATCTGCGCCAACCCTTCGGCGGCACCAAGGCCTCGGGTATCGGGCGCGAGGGGGGCACCTGGAGCTACGAGGTGTTCCTCGAACCGAAGAACGTCTGCGTGAGCCTGGGTTCGCATTCGATTCCGCGCTGGGGAGCCTGACGATGAGCCTGTATCAAATGCAGAAATTGCTGTATGACCTGAACCGCGACCGCGACGCGCAGCGCCAGTACCGCGCCGACCTCTCCCAGGTTCTCGATCGATATGAGCTCACGCTCGAGGAGCGTGAGGCGTTTGCGACGGGCGACATCGGACTGCTCTTCGTGCTGGGCTCGAACGGACAGCTGCTCATGCACTACGCCGCGTTCCTGGGGATGCCGTGGGCGGAATACATCGCCGCCATGCGCGAGGGGGTCCGCCGGCACGGTCCGGTGCGCGCGGGGATCTACCACATGACGACGGCGATGGATGAGAAGGTGGCCGGCGTATGAGCCTCGTATTCGCGGGCATCGCCAGCCATGCCCCGGGAATCACCGGACGAGTCCCTCTGGCCGATCCCGCCGCCGCAAGTGAATTCCATGAGGCCTATCGCGCCATGGCCGGGCGCCTCGAGGGCGCCCGGCCCGAGGCCGTGATCATCGTTGCGGCGGAGCATTTCGCGAATTTCTTCATGAATAACATGCCCTCCTTTGCCGTAGGCATGGCGGAGCGCTATGAGGGCCCGATCGAGGATCCGGAGTGGCTCAAGATCCCGCGCACGTCGGTTCCGGGCAACGCGGATCTGTCGCGGCGTCTCATCGACCGGATGATGCAAAGCGTCGACCTGAGTTATGCCGAAGAGTGGAGATTCGATCACGGCATCATGGTGCCGCTGCATTTCTTGACGCCCCGTTACGACCTGCCGATCGTTCCCATCAACATCAACTGCCAGGGACCCCCGTTGGCACCGCTCCATCGCGTCTGGGCGCTGGGCGAAGCGCTGCGCCGAGCCGCGGACTCGGTCGCAGAACGAGTCGCGATCGTCGGCACCGGCGGTATCTCGCACTGGCCGGCGACACCGGATTCCGGAAAGATCAATGAGGCCTGGGATCGCGAATTCCTGGCTCGCTGGCAGGCGAATGACAAGGCGGGGCTGTTGTCCTATACGGACGAGGCCGTTTACCGGCATGCGGGCCAGGGCGGCTTCGAAATACGCACTTTCATTGCCGTCGCCGCCGCCGCGAAGGGGCGGGGAGTACTCGCTCACTACCGCGCCATTCCCGCGTTCGCGGTCGGCTGCACCATCGCCGACATGAGCATCGAGGGAGGGTGACCGCATGTCCCACATGACGTTGGAGTACAGCGCGAACCTCCGCGCGGCGGGCCGATTCGGCGAGCTGTGCCGCAAGCTCGCCCAGTTCATGGTGGGAGTCTCGGTGGACGGCAAGGCGGTGTTTCCGCCCGGCGGCGTGCGCGTGCGCGCCATCCCCTGCGATGACTACTGCATTGCCGACGGCAGCATGGACGATGCGGGATTCGTGCATGCCGTTCTGAAAATCGGCGCAGGCCGCAGCGAAGCGGCGAAGGCGGCGACCCGCGAGGGCTTGTTCGACATCATGAAAGCGCATTTCGCCGCGCAGTTCGCCGGCCAAGGCCTGGCGCTATCCCTCGAATTCCTGGAGTTCAGTGAATCCGGCACGCTCAAGCACAACAATTTGCATGCGCGCCTGAAAGTTCGCTGAACGCTCAGGCCGGTAACCCCTCTATCACCACACCAGCAGCCATCGTCAACGAGTCCCCATGTTGTCACCAGAAACCATCCGGGCGCTCGCGCAGCGACTCTACGAGGCGCGCAAGACCCGGGTCCAGTTGCGGCACTTTTCCAGGGAATTTCCGGCCATGAGCATCGAGGACGGCTACGCCATCCAGCGTGAATGGGTAAAGCTCGAGATGGCGGATGGCAGGACGATCCTCGGCCGCAAGATCGGGCTCACCTCGCGCGCGATGCAATTGTCGTCGCAGATCACCGAGCCCGATTACGCGCCGTTGATGGATGACATGTTCTTCGACACCGGGAGCGATGTTCCCATTCAGCGATTCATCGCGCCGCGCGTCGAGGTTGAGCTGGCCTTTGTGCTGGGGCGGGACCTGAAGGGACCCGGCGTGACGCTGTTCAACGTCATGCAGGCCACCGACTACGTGAGCCCGGCCCTCGAAATCATCGACGCGCGCATCGAGCAGTTCGACCGCGATACCAAGGCGCCGCGAAAGGTGTTCGACACCATCGCGGATTTCGCCGCAAACGCCGGCATCGTCCTGGGCGGGCGCCCGGTGAAGCCCGACGCGGTGGACCTGCGGTGGGTGGGCGCGCTTCTCTACAAGAACGCGGTCATCGAGGAGAGCGGCGTGGCGGCGGCGGTTCTGAATCATCCGGCCACGGGCGTGGCGTGGCTCGCGAACAAGATCGCAGCCTACGGCGAGGATCTGCGCGCGGGCGATACCGTGCTGAGCGGCTCCTTCACCAGACCCACCACGGCAGTCCGCGGCGATGTCCTGCATGCGGATTACGGGCCTCTGGGCGCCATCTCGATCCGGTTCCTCTGACGGAGAATCGATCATGAAAATGCCGGTGAATCAGTTCAAGCAGGCCCTGCGCCGCGGCGCTCCGCAGATCGGGCTGTGGATGGGATTGGCCGACGCGGCCGCGGCGGAGCTCCTGGCGGGGAGCGGTTTTGACTGGCTGCTGATCGACGCGGAGCACTCGCCCAACGATGTGCGCACCGTGCTCGAGCAATTGCAGGCGGTGGCTGCCTATCCCGTACACCCGATCGTCCGCCCCCCCACCGGAACGGTGGAGATCATCAAGCAATACCTCGATGTCGGTGTGCAAACCATTCTCGTGCCGATGGTGGAGAGCTCCGAACAGGCGGCGCTCATGGTGGCCGCGACGCGCTATCCGCCTCATGGGGTACGCGGCGTTGCGAGCGCGACCACCCGTGCCTCGCGCTGGGGTCGAGTCGACCGGTACTTCGAGCAATCCGACGCCGAGATGTGCGTGCTGGTCCAGGTGGAATCCGTGAAGGGTCTCGGGAATCTCGAGGTGATCGCCGCCGTCGAGGGCGTCGACGGGATATTCTTCGGGCCCGCCGATCTGGCGGCATCCATGGGATCATTGGGAAAGCCGGATGAACCGAAGGTGAAGAGCGCCATCTCGGAGGGCATCGCCCGCGTCCTGAGGACGGGAAAAGCGGCGGGTATCCTGGTCTCCGATCGCGCGCTCGCGCGTGACTATCTGGCGATGGGAGCGCGCTTCGTCGCCGTGGGCATCGATACGGCCCTGCTGGCGAAGGCCGCGAGCGATCTGGCCGCGGCGTTCAAGGCCGATCAGGCCTGACGAGGAGGGAGCCGGCCACCTGTGGCCACCGATTGCATCCGGCCTTTAAACCTTATGCGCACGGCCGGGTACCTATAGCAGTCATCGTTCATAGCGAGTGGCTGCCATGCAGATCGAGCGGAAAGCAATCGGTACCTTCACTGCCGTCGCTGGAAGGCCGAGCATGAAGAGACAGGCGATCGGCGTGGCCTCCACGCTACTGGCTGGGGCGCTCGGCGGGTGCGGCGGTGGGGGCGGAGGCTATTCCGCGCCTGCCGCGAGTCCGTCCGCGCCTGCCGCGAGTCCGGCGGCCACGGCGAGCTTTTCGCAGCCGGCGGCTCCCGTCACCATCAATCTCGGGCAGGCTGTGACCGTGTCGTGGACCTCGACGAATAGCACCGCCTGTATGGCGGCGACCTCCGGTGCGAAGGGGGGCGGCTTTTCCGGTAGTCAATCGATGACGGGCAGCGAATCGGTCGTGCCCACGGCGCCGGGAACCTACACGTACACCCTGACCTGCAGCGGAGCCGGCAGCAGCGGGTCGGCCACGACACCGGCTGTGACGGTCATGCCGTCCATACTCAGTGCCCTCTCGTCGGCGGGGAAGA
>DASYAC010000054.1:0-3150 GCA_036501585.1 Steroidobacteraceae bacterium | reverse complement strand
TTGAGCGGGACGATCGCCTTGATCACCTGCGAGCCGGCCGCGTGTTCCATGCCCTCGATGCGGCCGCGGCGCGAGTTGATGTCGCCGATAATGGTCCCCATGTGCTCCTCGGGAACCGTCACTTCCACAGCCATCACCGGCTCCAGCAGCACCGGCGAGGCCTTGCGAGCGGCTTCCTTGAATGCCATCGATCCGGCAATCTTGAAGGCCATCTCGTCCGAGTCGACTTCGTGATAGCTGCCGTCGTAGAGCGTCACCTTCACGTCCACGATCGGGTAGCCGGCCAGGATGCCGAGTTCGAGCGCGCCCTGCACGCCCTGATCGATCGGCTTGATGAATTCCTTGGGCACCGAACCGCTCTTGATTTCGCTGACGAACTCGTAGCCTTTGCCCGGCTCGTTCGGCTCGATGCGCAGCTTGCAATGCCCGTAGTGGCCCGAGCCGCCGGTCTGGCGAATGTATTTACCCTCGGCATCGGCCTTTTTGCGGATGGTTTCGCGGAAGGCCACCTTGGGCTCGCCCACATTGGCTTCGACCTTGTACTCCCGCTTCATGCGGTCGACCAGAATCTCGAGGTGCAGCTCACCCATCCCGCTGATGATGGTCTGGCCCGAGTCTTCGTCGGTCCGCACCTTGAAGGTGGGGTCCTCATCGGCCAGCCGCGCCAGCGCAAGGCCCATCTTCTCCTGGTCGGCCTTGGTCTTGGGCTCGATGGCCACCGAGATGACCGTATCCGGGAAAGTAATGGCTCCGAGCGCGATCGGATGCTGGGGGGCGCAGAGCGTGTCGCCGGTCTTCAAGTCTTTTAAGCCTACGCAGGCGCAGATGTCGCCGGCCCAGATCTCGGTCACATCCTCGCGCTTGTTGGCATGCATCTTCACCAGCCGGCCCACGCGCTCGGTCTTTCCGGTGCGGGGATTCAGCACCGTGTCGCCGGTCTTGAGCGAGCCCGAGTAAACACGGATGAAGCAGAGCTTGCCAAAAGGATCGTTGATGATCTTGAAGGCCAGCGCCGAAAGCGGCTCATTGTCGTCCGGCTTGCGCACTTCAATCTTTTCCAGATGGCGCGGATCGGGACCTTCAACCGGAGGCTTGTCGAGCGGGCTCGGCAGGTAATCGACAACCGCGTCGAGCAGCGTCTGGACGCCCTTATTCTTGAAGGCGCTTCCGCAGATGACCGGGAAAACCTTGAGATCGATCGTCGCCTGGCGGATGCCGGCTTTCAATTCTTCAATCGAAGGCGTCTCGCCTTCGAGGAACTTTTCGAGCAGCACATCGTCGGTCTCGGCGATGACTTCAATCAGCTGCATCCGGAAAGCCTCGGCCTTTTTCTGGAGCTCGGCCGGGACCGGCTCGATGGAAAACTCGGCGCCCATGGTCTCGTCGTGCCACAGGATCGCTTTCATCTCGATCAGATCGACGACGCCTTTAAAGTTCGCCTCGGCGCCGATCGGAATCTGCAGCGCCACGGGCCGCGCGCCCAGCCGCTTGCGGATGGTTTCGAGAACGTGCTCGAAGTCCGCGCCGTTCTTATCCATCTTGTTGACGAAGCAGATGCGCGGAACCTTATACTTGTCGCCCTGCCGCCACACGGTCTCAGTCTGCGGCTGCACGCCGGAGACGGAGTCAAACAAGGCCACCGCGCCGTCGAGAACGCGCAGGCTGCGCTCGACCTCGGCGGTAAAATCCACGTGGCCGGGGGTGTCGATGATGTTGACGCGGAAGTCGCGCCAAGTGCAGGTGGTCGCCGCGGAGGTGATCGTGATGCCGCGCTCCTGCTCCTGCTCCATGTAGTCCATGGTCGCCGTGCCTTCATGCACTTCGCCGATACGGTGCGTGATGCCGGTGTAAAACAGGATGCGCTCTGTCGCTGTCGTCTTCCCGGCGTCGATGTGCGCCATGATTCCGATGTTCCGGCAACGATTCAGAGGTACGGTGCGAGCCACGGTCATTTTCCTTGCGGGCGCTTAAGGGCCCGCCGTTACTTCCATCTCTTGGTTCAGGCCCGGATCGCCGGACCCCGTCAACTCTTCTGGTTCCCACCCTAGCCGCAAAAACAAAGGCGCGGCGAGGGCGGGGCACCCAATCTTCTTTGCGCTACCAGCGGTAATGGGCGAAAGCCTTGTTGGCCTCGGCCATGCGGTGCACGTCTTCCTTCTTCTTCATGGCCGCGCCACGCCCGTTGGCCGCGTCCAACAACTCATTGGACAGCTTGTCGGTCATGCCTTTTTCGCCACGGTTGCGGCCATAGGTAATCAGCCAGCGGATCGCCAGCGAGGTCCTGCGATCGGGACCAACTTCGATCGGCACCTGGTAGTTGGCGCCGCCCACGCGGCGGGTCTTCACTTCGAGCAACGGCTTGCAGTTCTCGACAGCCTTCTTGAAGAGCTTGAGCGCGTCGTCGCCGCCGCCCTTTTCCTCGAGATTGCGCATCGCCTGGTAGAAGATGCCCTGGGCGGTCGACTTCTTGCCGCCCCACATCATCGAGTTCACAAACTTGGTCACCAGCGTCGACCCGTAGACCGGATCCGCCGCCACTTCCCGCTTCGCAATGTGCCCTTTTCTCGGCATAATCCCTCAAAAACCAGCTTTCAGCTCTCAGCCGTCAGCTTTCAGTTGATCGCGTTCGCGCCTTCCCGCCTCACCAGCTTCTCTCTGTACTGGCAGCTGATAGCTGACGGCTGAAAGCCCTCTTACTTCTTGCCCTTGGCCGCCGCTGCGCCGCCCTTGGCGCGCTTGGCCCCATACTTCGACCGGCTCTGCATCCGGTTGGCCACGCCCACCGAGTCCAGCGTTCCGCGCACCACGTGGTAGCGCACACCGGGCAAATCCTTCACGCGGCCGCCGCGGATGAGCACGATCGAGTGCTCCTGCAGGTTGTGGCCGATACCGGGAATATAGGTCGTGACCTCGATCCCGTTGGTCAGCCGCACGCGAGCCACTTTGCGCAATGCCGAGTTCGGCTTCTTGGGCGTCTGGGTGTACACGCGGGTGCAAACGCCGCGTCGCTGCGGCGAGGCCTGCAGGGCAGGTGACGCCGTCTTGTAACGGGGGGCCGTGCGCCCCTTGCGGACAAGCTGATTAAACGTAGGCAAACCGAAACTCCTTACCTGCTCAAAACCCTTCAACACTCGATTGCGCAGCCGCGAG
>DASYAC010000053.1:0-12292 GCA_036501585.1 Steroidobacteraceae bacterium | reverse complement strand
CGAGTCGATGTTGGTATTGAGAGTTAAAGCCATTTGATACTCCGTATTGTCAACCGGCCCGTCCAGGCCCCAAATTCCTCTTGTGTTCACTTCACCCGCCGAGCGGGCGGACCGGTGACCACATTCAAGACGGTTTATCGGACGGGGTCGGCCATTCTTGAGGGCTGCCCCGACAGGCTTTTCGACCTTTCGTAGCAACGCGTCACGATTTTCGAATCGCCCATTTGACAGTGCGATTGGCCGTCGAGGGGGATGGTTTGGCCGTTGAGGGGGATGGTTTGGAGTAGAATGCCGCGCTTTTCCTCGAACGCGCCCTTTTTTCCCGAACGCCACCTTGAAAACCGTCAGCCGCAAGATACCCGTTCGCCGCCGAACGCCCAAAGTCGGATTCGTCAGCCTGGGATGCCCCAAGGCGCTGGTCGATTCCGAGCGCATTCTCACGCGGTTGCGAGCCGAGGGCTACGAAGTGGCCGCGAGCTACCGAGCCGCCGATCTCGTGGTCGTGAATACCTGCGGTTTCATCGATGCGGCGGTGGATGAATCGCTGGAAGCCATCGGCGAGGCGCTCGCCGAGAACGGCAAGGTCATCGTGACCGGTTGCCTGGGCGCGCAGCCCCAAAAAATCCTCGATCGGCACCCGCAGGTATTGAAGATCACCGGTCCCCAGCGCTACGAGGAAGTGGTCGCCTCGGTGCATGAGCATCTGCCGCCGAAGCACGAGCCGTTCGTCGATCTCATTCCGGAGCAGGGCGTGAAGCTCACGCCGCGCCACTACGCCTACCTCAAGATCTCCGAGGGCTGCAATCATCACTGCAGCTTCTGCATCATCCCCTCGATGCGCGGCCGGCTCGCCAGCCGTCCCGTCGGAGACGTGCTGCGAGAGGCGGAGAAATTGGCCCGCGCCGGCGTGAAGGAGATCCTGGTCATCTCCCAGGACACGAGCGCGTACGGCGCGGATCTCAAGTACGCCGAAGACACCTGGCGGGGAACGCCGCGGCGCGCCCGCTTCTATGATTTGGCCGCGGCCTTGGGCGAGCTCGGCGCCTGGATTCGGCTGCATTACGTGTACCCCTATCCGCACGTCGACGAGGTGGTCGGCTTGATGGCCGACGGACGCGTGCTGCCCTATCTCGACATTCCCTTCCAGCATGCCAGCGAGCGCATCTTGAAACTGATGCGGCGTCCGGCCGCGGCGGAGAACACCCTCGAGCGCATCGCCGCCTGGCGGAGGGCCGTACCGGATATCACGCTGCGCAGCACCTTCATCGTCGGATTTCCCGGCGAGACCGAGAAGGACTTCGAGGAGCTGCTCGCGTGGCTGCGTGCCGCGCAGCTCGATCGCGTCGGATGCTTCGAGTATTCGCCGGTGGAGGGCGCGGCGGCCAACGCGCTGCCCGAGATCACGGTTCCCGATGAGGTCAAGACGGAGCGCCGCGAGCGCTTCATGGAGCTCGCGGCCGACATCAGCGCGGAGCGGCTCGCCCGGAAGGTCGGCCGCACCCTGCAAGTTCTCATCGATCGGGTGGAGGACGGCGTCGCCATTGCGCGTTCGGCGAGCGATGCGCCGGAAATCGACGGCCTGGTGCGCATCGCGTCGGCCGGCGCACTGAAAGCCGGCGACTTCGCCCGAGTCCGCATCGTCGCGGCGGGCGCCTACGATCTCGAGGCGCGCCCGGTCGAGTAGTTGTGTAAGCTTTTCGATCAACCCGAATCCCGGAGAATCGATCGTGCAAATAGCGGCGGACGCGGTGGTCTTGATTCACTACACGCTCAAGGACGACGACGGCAAGGTGCTCGACAGTTCCGACGGCAGCGAACCCCTCGCCTACATTCAGGGCCACGGTAATCTGGTGCCCGGCCTGGAAAAAGCCCTCGAGGGAAGGAAGGACGGCGACGCCCTGGCGGTGACGCTATCCCCGGACGAGGGCTACGGCACCCGCAACGAGGCGTTGGTGCAGCGCGTTCCGAAGAGATCGCTGCAAGGCTCGGGCGAGATCCGCAAGGGAATGCAATTCCGGGCGCAAACGGACGAAGGCCTCCGCGTATTCACGGTCACGGCCGTCGTGGGCGACATGGTGGCGCTCGACGGCAATCATCCGCTCGCCGACCAGACGCTCCACTTCGACGTTGAAGTAGTCAGCGTCCGCGCCGCGACGGCCGAGGAGTTGGAGCACGGACACGTTCACGGTGCGGGCGGACATCACCACTAGGGGCAACCTCCCGGCGCGCGACACCGGAAGACCGCGGCATTCGGACCGCAACCCGGCCTTTCCACCTCGCCGCCTGAAGTGGGCTTTGTATTGCAAAGTTAATGTAGTTGAGGGAAGGTTATGCAACCTCTCGAGAGAGCGCGTAAGCGATGACTCTGTGGCTTCATAAGACGTGATGGAAAAGAACAACCTCGAGCCGGACGTTTGGTCCGAGTGGCTTTTGCATCGCCGGCACGCGGGCGACCCTTCGTACGCTGAAGTCGTCCGGACGGTCGTTGCGGGCTACGCGGATCGGGTGCTCGACGGGGCGCAGCTTGCCAACGGCATGACCCTGGTCGATGTCGGTGCGGGCGAAGGTTTGGTGGCGTTCCGTGCCATCGACCGCATCGGACCATCGCTGCGGGTTACTCTCACCGATGTATCAGCCCCCATGCTGCAGTTCGCAGAATCCGTGGCGGTGCAACGGAACGTGCGGTCGCAATGCACGTTCCTCGAATGCAAGGCCGATAACCTCGAGAGGATTGCGGATGCGTCGGTCGATGTCGTGGTAACCAGAGCGGTCCTCGCCTACGTTGCCGACAAGAGCGGGGCTCTGGGTGAATTTTTTCGCATTCTCAAACCCGGCGGCCGCCTTTCCATCGCCGAGCCCATTCTTCAAGACGAGGCCTTTTACGTCAGAGCCTTGAGAAAACGGGTCGAGGATCAATCCCGGCCGGTTGATCGCTATTTGGTGCTGCTGCATCGCTGGAAGGCGGCTCAATTTCCGGACACCGAGGAGGCTTGCGCCAAGAGCCCAATCGCCAATTATTCGGAGCGAGATTTGCTCAACATGGCTCGCACCGCGGGGTTTCAGCAGCTTCATCTGCAGCTGCACATAGACGTCGCGCCATCGCTCATCACATCATGGGACGTCTTTCTTGGCAGTTCGCCGCATCCATGGGCTCCCTGCGGAAATCAGATCCTCGCGGAGCAGTTCACCCCGGAGGAGCGACAATTGTTCGAGCAGCTGGTCCGCCCGACGGTCGAGTCGGGCACAAACATCACGACTGAGCGCTCAGCATATCTGCAGGCGCGAAAGCCCGTCTCATGAAGATCATCATACCGGACGCTCCTCGTTGAGTGATCCCGACGCGCTCTGCGCCGACGCGATGCGGATGCAGCTTGCAGGAGAACTCGGCCAGGCCGAGACACTCTACCACCAGGTGCTGCAAGGGGAACCCCGACACGCTGCAGCGAATTACTGCATCGGCATGCTGAAGGTGCAGCTGCAACAGCCGGCCCAGGGACTTCCTCATCTACTGGCGGCGCTCGAGTCGAAACCCGAAACCTTCGATTACTGGCTCGGATATCTCGAGGCTCTCCTCCAGGCCGGGCGCACCGACGAGGCCGCGAGCACGCTCACCCTCGCCCGGCAACACGGCCTTGCGGGTCCTCTCGTCGAGGAATTTGCGCGACGTTTGCAGGCACGGACGGCGGCGAAGCCCCCCGCCCCGTCCCGGGCCGAGCGCCGCAGCGAGGCGCTCTCGTTGCGAAAGCAGGAAAAAAGCCTGCTGTCGCTGGTGGCGCGGCGCAAGTTCTCGGACGCACACACCCTGGCGCGGAGCATGACCGAACGCTTCCCGGAGCACGGACTGGGATGGAAGGTCTTGGGCGCGTTCGTATCGGCAGAAGGCCGGTTCCAAGACGCACTCGTTCCGATGCAGAACGCGGTGCGCCTGATGCCGGACGATGCCGAGGCTCATGTGAACCTGGGAATGAATCTGTTCCGCCTCGACGACTTCGACGCGGCAGAGGCTCAGCTGAAGCAGGCCATCTCCCTCGACCCGACGCTGACCTCGGCGCATTTTCGACTGGCGATGATCTACGGCCTGCGCAATCGCTATGCGGAGTCCGAGGAATGTCTGCGGCGCGGCTTCGCCTTGAATTCGGACTACGTGCCGGGCGACCTCGAGCTGAGCTTCTCCAACCTCCTGTTTCTGGCGAGCCATAACCCCGCAGTGGACGCGGACGAATTGTTCGCCATGCATCGCCGGGCGGGCGATCACCTGGAGGCGAAATTCCGCAAATCCTGGCCGCGGCATGCCAACGACAAAGACCCGGAGCGGAGTCTGCGTGTCGGCTTCGTGTCCGGCGATCTGCATCATCACGCCGTCGCCTTCTTCGTCGACCCGGTACTGGCATGCCTCGAGCAGCAGCCGACCCTCGAGCTGCACGCGTACTACAACAACACCATCGAAGACTCGGTCACCGAGCGCTTGCGCGGCCACTTCCGGGAATGGCATCCGGTCGCGCATCTCGATCACGCCACGATGGCCAAGAACATCATTGGTGATCGCATCGACATCCTGGTGGATCTCTCCGGTCACTCGGGCGCCAATCGCCTGCCGGTGTTCGCCCGCAAGCCCGCGCCCGTCCAGGTGAGCTGGATCGGCTATCCGGGCACCACGGGACTGCACGCCATGGATTACTACCTGGCCGACCGCCACTTCCTTCCCCCGGGACGATTCGATCGGCACTTCACCGAGAAAATCGTGTATTTGCCCGCCAACGTGCCGTTCCAGCCGTTCCAGGCGGCGCCGCCGGTCAATTCCCTGCCCGCGCTCGCCTCCGGTAGCCTGTGCTTCGCAAGCTTCAATCGGATGGGCAAGATCAATCCCGCAACCATCGGCATGTGGTGCGGGTTGCTCACGGCCGTGCCGGATGCACGCATGCTCATCGGAGCAGTCGACGGTTCCGGCCAACCGCTGCTCGATCAGTTCGCCGCGCACGGCATCGAATCGAAGCGCCTGACGCTCCATCCCCGATGCGGGATGGAGGAATACCTGAAGCTGCATCATCAGGTGGATCTCTGTCTCGACACCTATCCTTATACCGGCGGCACCACCACCATTCAGGCACTGTGGATGGGAGTGCCGACGCTCACGGTAGCCGGCGCCACGCCCGGCTCCCGGCAAGGCGCCGCCATCCTGGGCCAGCTGGGACTCGACGAGTTCGTCGCCTCCGACGCCGCGGATCTCGCCGTCAAGGGCCGCCACTGGGCGTCTCATCTCGACGATCTCGCAGCGCTGCGCGCCGGGCTGCGAGACCGGTGGCAGGAATCGCCGGCGCGGCGGCCCGAGCTCATCGCCGACGCCCTGGCACAGGGTCTGCGGCAGATGTGGAGACGCTGGTGCGCCGGGCTCGGCCCGGAGTCGTGGGAGATATCCTAGGCGGCTAGCCGAATTTGGCCTTCATGCGTTCGGACAACTTCGCCAGAAGTATCACGACGCGTTCGTGAGTTCCGACTCCGATCTCCTCGTTCCCGTCGGTCGCGCGAACCGAAAACTCGACACGCCGCCCGTCGACATGAGTGACCTTCGCTTCGCCCGTGACGTGTCGACCGGCCGGCGTCGCCGCCAGATGGCGCACGTCGACGCGGGTACCCAGCGCGCTTTCGCCCTCGCCGAGATACGGCTTGATCGCATTGAGCGCCGCATTCTCCATGACCATGATCATGACCGGCGTCGCCAGGACCGGGGGCAAGGTCGAGTCCTTGAATCGGCTGGCGAGATGCTCGGGCATGACCAGAAGGCTGAAGGAGCCTGCGGCTCCGATCGGAATGGATGGCATGGGTTTTCCTTGAGCGGTAACCGACGAATCTAGCATGGCCCGGGCTTGACCGGCTCGCCCCGCTCGCACAGCAGGAAAATGCTCGCGCAAAGATCCGGATATTGCTGCCCCAGCTGATAGCACCCTTCCAGGTACTCGGCGGACACGATGTCCGTCTGCAGCAATCGATCCCACTGAAAATTCGCGAGCGCCTTGAAGAAGATGCCGGTTCGATGAACCACCTCGAGGCCGGCGGCGGCCGCGTCCCGCTCCAGGGTATCGAGGGTGTAGGTTCGCCGGTGGCCGTGCTCGGCCTCCGCCGGCGTCACCGCGCTGTTGTGGCTGATCAACCCCATCTTGACCGCAATCTGGCGCGACGGCGCGTTGCCGTTCGGACAGACGAGAAACAGCCGCCCGCCATCGGACAGCCACTCGCGATTGATCCGGCGCAGTATGCGGACCGGATCGTCGAGATGCTCCAGCACATGCGACAGCACGATGTTCTCGTAGCGCCGCGGCAGCGCCGCCTCCTCGAAGGTCGAGTGGACGAAGGTGGCTGCCTCCCCCAGTTTCTCGCGCGCCTCCGCGAGCGCGGCATCGGACGCTTCGACGCAGGTCACCTCCTTGAAATGGGCGAGCAGCCGCCGGGTGAAATCCCCCTTGAAGCAGCCGAGCTCGAGCATGCCGCCCGCGCGAAAGAATGGCGCGAACGAGCGGATCATGAAGGGGTGCATCACGTCGAAATCGAACCCGTACGCGTATCGGCGGTCCGCGCCGTCGCGCATCTCCCGGTCATAGTCGCGCATGGCGTTCGGGAACCTCGCTGAGATCGAGAATCATGGGGATATCAACCGCCTCTACCGGCACCCCGGCCCCGGCGCCCGCCCCCGCCGCGAATCCGCATCTTTCGTACAGGCGGATGGCGGCCGCATTGCCCCGGTCCACGCTCAGCCGGATGAGGGTGAAGCCTGCGCGCCGCGCGTGCTGGATGCAATCCTCGAGCAGCCGCGTCGCGATGCCCTCGCCGCGTCGTTCCGCCGCGACGCTCACGCTGGTGATGAACGCCGCATGGTGCGACCGGTCGTTGCAGTAGGCGGCCACCATTCCGACGAGTGCCCTCCCGGCCCATGCCTCGAAGCGCTCCGCATGGCCCGCAATCTTGGCCGCGTACGCGTCGATGTCGACCCGGCCGCTCAGCGGCGGGACGAAGTGCGCGTCGCAATGCGCCAGGTGCGCGGCAACCTCGGCAACCCCCGCCCGATTGACGGCGTAAGTGATCGCCGCATCCACCGGCAGAATGCGCCGCGAAACCGGCCTCATTCCAGCACCGCCGCGCCGAAACCGTGGCGTCCGAATTCGTTGCCGTTGTACAGAAGATACGCGCGGCCGTCGCACTCGAAGGCATGCGGATAGCACAGCATGTCCGAGTCCCACTCCCCCGGCGTCGGCTCCAGCGACGGATTCCGGTCGTCGCGAGTCCAGTGCTCCAAGTCATCTGAATACGCGTGCCCGATCCGATAGCCCCGCGAGCTGTTGCTGCGAAAGTCGAACGACTGGCGGTAACAGAAGAACATGTGAAACCGTCCGCCGATCTCGATGACGGTCGGAAGCGCCTGACTCTCATCCGCCCCGAGCCGGTCCTCCACGATCTGCCTCGCCTCCTCCTTGGTCCAGACGATCCCGTCATCGGAAATCGCATGGCCGATCTTGTACGTGCGGTCCGGCTCGGCCTCCGGGACATGCTTCTTCCAGCCGGTTCCGAAGATGTACCACATGTGAAACTTTCCGCCGATGATCTTCACGAACCCGTCGCCCACCAGGCACGGCTCATGCAGCGAGGCCGACAGCACGGGACCCTCGCCGATGCGCTGGAACGTAACGCCCTGATCCCGGCTCACCGCCAATCCGATCGCGGTTTCCACCGACACGGATACGCGCCGGCTCCAACCGCAGGTATAGCCGTAGACGGCATCGCCCACCCGCACGACGTTCATCGGGAAGATGCCGTGCTCGTCGAAGCAGCCGAGACCTCCGAGTCCGATCACCGGCTCCCGCGACACGCCCAGGATGCCGCGAAGATCCCTCGTCATATCCACGTAGGCGACGTGGCTGCGAAATTTACCGCCCTCCTTGTCCACCGCCCGTGTCGAGAAATAGACACGGATCCGATCATCGAGCACCAGGGCCTGCGGTGATTGCGCGAACTGTACGCATCCGTTCGGCAGCCTGTGCACGCTCGGATCGAAAATTTTCCCCAGCTTTCGAAACGCCATGCTGCGCACCGCCGGCTATTCCAGCGTACCGCGCAAGACCGCGAGGCCGAAGCCGTACCGCCCGACCTGGTCGCCCAGATACGCCATGTACGTGCGGCCGTCGAGATCGAACACGTGCGGATAGCTCACCATCTCGGCGTCCCAGCCGTTCTCCGACACGGAGATTCCCGCCTTCGCGTCGTCGCGCACCCAGTCGATGAGGTTCGAGCTCGACGCGTAGCCGATCCTGTAGCCGCGCTCCTTGCCGCGAAAGCCCGCGCTGTATCTATAGGAAAAGAACATGTGGTACTTGCCTCCGGCGTGGGACACGTCGGGACTCGCCTGCGCCTCGTCCTCCTCGATGCGGCTCTCGATCAAGTCCTTGTTGATCTTGGTCCAGCGGATTCCGTCGCTCGAGGTCGCCATGCGAATTTTGTAAACCGGCTCCGCCCTGCCGTCGACGAGCTTCCATTTGCGTCCGGCGATGTACCAGAGATGCCAGAGGCCGTTGAAGCGCCGGACCTTCGGGCCGCTCAACACGAACGGCTCATCGGGCGAGTAGGGCAGCACCGGACCCTTGCCGAGCTTGGTGAAGGTCGCGCCGCCGTCGCGGCTCACGGCGGCGCCGATCGCCACGTTGAACGGCACGGACTCGCAGCGCGTCCAGCCGGCGTAGTAGGCGCGTACTTCCGAGCCGTGGCGAATCACAGAAACGGGATAGGTGCCGAATTCGTCGAACTCGCCGAGGCCTCCCAGCGGCAGGATCGGCTGTTCGGCGACGCCCCTCACGATGAGCGGATTCGCACGATCCAGATCGACGAACGCCGAGCGGCTCACGTACTGTCCGCGGGCATCGGGGGCGGGACGGCAGGAGAAATAGACCCGCACGAAGTCGTCGAACAGGAGCGCGCACGGCGCCTGCGCGAACTCCCGGAGCCACGGGCGGCCGGCGACCTCCTGCGGCGTGAACACCTTCCCGAGCTTCTCCCACGTGAACACGGTCGGGACTCCTCCGTTCAGATCAGCTCGTAGTGGTCCGCGACGCGTGCGCGGACGGTCTCGAGGGAATTGAACATCAGGGCATCGACGATCGACAGCGACGGCACGAATCCCGGCTCGAGCTGCGGATACTCGAAGGGCTTCGAGCGCAGGAACTCGAGCTCGATTCCCTGCCGCCGAAATTCCTCCTTGTCGTACAGGTCCGTTCCTCCGATCGCATTGACGTACGTGCGGGCGCCTGCGGCGCGGCAGAGCGCAATGACCTTGTCCTGCTTCTTCAAGGTGTGATCGATGGCGATGTCCGAGGAAATGCGGATCTCCGTGCCGACCGCGAGCAGATCGCAGGCCGCCCGGATCGAGTGATCCAGGTAGCGAAACAGATTGCGCTCTCCGTGGCGAACGATCTCCTCCAGCCACGCGAACACGCGGGCGAATTGCGGCGCTTGGCCGTAAGCGCCGCGAAATTGGTTGAGAAGCTTCTCCGGATCGAAGGCCGCCGCGAGCTCCCGCTCGCGTACGTCGAGCGAGTCCGACGCATGCTTCAAGGGGAGGGAGAACTTCGCGGCCTCGCCGTTCCGGCAAAGCCTGTTGCGATTGATCCAGCCGCTCTTCACGTACTTGATGTTGTCGTACACGACGAACGCGTCCACCGCCGCGATCAGCTGGAAATAGCCCGGATAGGGCAGGAAATACGGCTGCATGATCGCCACCTTCATGTGCCGCGATTCCGCGAAGGAAGCCCGCCCTCAGGCGGGCGTCGCTCTCAACAAGTCCACGATCCGATCGACTTGATTGAGAGGCAGGTCGGGGTAGATCGGCAGGCACAGGACCTGCTCGGCGATCTTGCGTGCGACGGGGAGATTCTCGTGCGCAGCGGACGGCAAGCCGCGGTACATGGGGAAATCGCTGATCAGCGGGTAGAAGTAGCGCCGCACGATGATCCCGTTGTCGCGGAATTTCCGATAGAGCGCATCCCGGGTCAGCGGATGGTCCGGCTGAACCAATATCGGAAAATACGCATAGTTCGAGCGCTCCTCGCCCGCCGGCTTGATGCACCGTATCCCCGCGATATCCGCAATCCCGGCCCGGTAGCGCCGATCGACCGCTCCGCGCCTCGCGAGCGCCCTGTCGATGCCCTCGAGTTGCAGCAGCCCGAGCGCAGCGTTGAACTCGCTCATCTTGCCGTTGATTCCGGGCGCGACCACGGTGACCTCGTCGATGAACCCGAAGTTCTTCAGATGATTGATGCGCTGGCGGGTCTTCTCGTCCGGACAAACGATCGCTCCGCCCTCGAAGGTGGTGAAGATCTTGGTCGCGTGGAAGCTCAGCACCGACACGTCGCCGTGCGCGAGGACGCTGCCGCAATGGCATTTGACGGCGAACGCGTGCGCCGCATCGTAGATCACCTTCAGGCCGTAATTGTCGGCGATGGCCTGGATCCGATCCACCTCGCACGGATGCCCGTAGGTATGGACCGGCATGATGGCCGTGGTCTGCGGCGTGATCGCCGCCTCGATCTTGCGGGGATCCAAGTTGAAGGTATCAGGGTCGATATCGACGAATACCGGCTTGATGCCGTTCCACAGGAGCGAATGGGCCGTCGCCACGAACGAATAGGGCGTGGTGATCACCTCGCCGGTGATGCGCAGCGCCTGCAGGGCGGTAACCAGGCCGAGCGTGCCGTTCGCAAACAGCGCGATGTGCTTGACGCCGAGGTACTCGCAGAGCTTGCGCTCGAGCTCCTGGTGGAAGGGCCCGCCGTTGGTCAGAATCTTCGAATCCCAGATCTTTCGCAGATACGGAATGAACGCGTCCAGCGGAGGAAGCTCGGGCCGCGTGACATAGATCGGCGTCTGCCGGTCCTCCTCGGGCGAAGGGACCGCACTGTCGACTGCCGTGATGCGCGCTCTTGCCATCAGCGATACCTGGTCATTCAGGAAAAACCTCTTGTCAGGAGAGATACTTGAACAGAGACAATCCTTCGGTGAGGGTGTAGGCCTGCATCGCCGCGCTCAGCGTCGTGTTCTGCGAGTCGAGGTTGGTGATCGCCTGCGGGTAGTTCAGGCTCTGCAGGGTGGATATGGATTGCTGCAGCTGTGTTTGCTGCGCCGTCGCAGCCGACTGCTGCGTCGTGATCGTGTTCAGGCGGGCGCCGACGCTCGCTTGAACCGTCTGGGTCTGATCGAGCGCCTGGTCGATATTGTCGATGGCACTCGCGATCGAGTTGTTGAGCTGAGTGCTTCCCGAGCTCGCCGACGGCGTCTGCTGCAAGGCGTTGACGAGATTTTGCACCGTGGTGAAGATGCTCTGATTGGTGCTCGGCGCCGCCGTGAACGTGTCCCCCGTGGCCGGCGTTCCCGACAACGTGACCTGCAGGCCCTCGAAGGAGATGGCCTGGCCGCTGGTGTAGGCACCGGTGCTGACCGCCACGTCGGCGGAATTGAGCACTTCGTAGGCGTTGGGCGCGGTGAACTGGATGGTGTAGGTCCCGCCGTCGTACGCCGTGGGATCGGTCACCGAGGTCGCCCCGATGATACCGCTGCCGGTGTTGGCGGCGCCCGCGGCGACGTTGAAGGTACCGTTGCCCGTCTTGATCTGATTGAACACCAGGTCGCCGTTGTCGCCCACCACCACGGTCTGCCCGGCCGCGAGCTGAACCTGGCGCTGGCCCTGATCGCCCGAGTAGGTGGCGCCGGTTGCGGTCAGCGCGAACGGCTGGGTCTGGGTCGAGTAGCCGGCGAAGATGTAGTTGCCGCTGCCGTCCTGGGTGTTGGCGATGGAGAGCAGGCTCTGCTGGATCTGCTGCGCCTGGGTGGCGATGGCGCTCAGATTGGTGCCGGATTCGGTCGCGTTGTTCGCCTCCAGGGCGAGATCGCGCAGGCTCTGCAGCTGGCTCTGAACCTCCGTCAGCGCGTTGTCCTCGATGTTCAGGCTCCCTTGGGCGCTTTGCCCGTTGGAGGTGAACTGCTGGCTTTGCGCCAGCACCTGGTCGTAGCCGCTCACCAGGCCGGCGCCCACCGGATTCTGCGACGCGGTGCTGAACGAGAGCCCGGTCGAGATGCCATTCTGCGTGGTCGCAATGCTGGACTCGAGCTGATTCAACGCGGTCAGGAATTGACCTTGTTCCATTCCTTGTGTGATGCGCATTCCGCTGGTCTCCAGTGCTTGGGTTTAGCCGGCCTTGACGGCATCGAGAAGGCTGCTGAACAGGCCATTTGCAACGTTGAGCGCCTGCGCGGAAGC
>DASYAC010000052.1:0-1849 GCA_036501585.1 Steroidobacteraceae bacterium | reverse complement strand
TCAGGCCGCGAGCCGCTTGGGCAGCTCGAATCCCGCGAATGCGTCGGCGCGCTCGAAGGTTGTGATCTCGGCCATCGAGACCCCGACGTCGGCGACGATGAACGGCGCCAGCAGCTCCGGTGCGCCGGTACGGGCGCGGGCCTTGCCGAGTTTGAGCACGATCGTGGAACGGTCGTGCTGAGAGCGAGGCTCCGACTTTGGGAGCGTGGCCAACCGACCGCGCGACAAGCTGCTGCAGATGCCACAAGCAGAGCGCTCATCTCACTTGTAGCGGTCGGGAATGGCGAGCCCCAGACGCTCGTCATCCCACGCCATCGAGCTCATCTTCCATCCGCTCGGGGTGCGGATGAACTGTGTCGAGATGACACCGCTGCCCTCGATCGCCTCCCGATGCATCGTGCCGCGCTTCTCGTAGGTGCTGAATCGATGGGCGATGTTCCCGAAGACTTCGGTGATCTCGGCGGTCTCGACCTCTTCAAACGATGTCAGCCCGCCCGAATCGGCCAGGCTCTGGCGGGAGGCAATGAACACCTCGACGCTCGAGATCTCGGGTACCGCTGAGCTGGTCGCGATCAGCTTCCCGTCGTCGATGAACAGGTCACGGATTCTGGCGTAGGTCGGCCTTTGTCCGCTCTCGAAAGAGACCGCCTGGAAGAACTCGTCGGTCAGGGCCTTGAGGTCAGATCTGATGTCGGCCGGAGGCACGGTCTTATCGTCACATGCCTCGGCTTCGGCCGTTCGGGGTAAGCCCCGGGGCGGCTTCGTCTCGCAGCTCCGATGCCCTTGTCGCGAGATCAGGTAGTGGGGTTGAGGGATCATGGTCGCCGGGCGTGGCGCTCAGTGCGGTCGATGGTTGTCGTGGGTGTCACTTCGGTCCTCCAGATCGGGGTCGCTGGTGGCCATAATCCGCCGAAGCGGCATGCGCCACATCGGGCACATCCCCTGACATCGGCCCCCCAACCTTTCGCTGCCCCCCGCGAGGCGCCCTGGCGCGGTGGCGGCTGGCCCTCAACCCCTACGTGTGCCGCAGGCCCGTAAGCGCGCCAACCCAGTTCGGGGTTGGAAGGTTTGAGGCCGCGTGGTGTCTCCGGTTCTGAAGCGCGCTTGCGCGTAGGCATCAGACACCGGGCGAACCGCGGCCATTGACGACCCCTGGGGAATAGGAACCACCATGCACCCTGACAACGAATCAGGCGAGGCGAATCGCGGACAAGCGGAGGGCTATCGCGTGAGCCGTCGCGTCACAAGCCGGACCCCGGGCGGCGATCTCGTTCATGCAGCTCGCCTCGGCCACGGCGACCGGGCCGCGGCGTGGGTGCTCTACGAGCTTGAGTACGTCCGGCGGGAGGCCCAGGCGGAGGCCGAGCTTGCCTACGAGGCATGGTCTGAGCTGCCGGGGCGCGACGGATACGCGGTGTACCGGGCCGCCCAGGATCGCGCCGACGCCGCGCAGGACGAGCTCGCCGGCTGGGTGCGCGGCAGCGAAGGCGATCGGCGATCGGCGCGTCGATGCGCGTGATGAACTACCTCGAGCCTCCGGACGTCCTCGAGGGAATGACGCTTCGCGCAAGGCGCGTGGCAAGGCTCACGGCGCACGGCGGATAGCGAGTCAGGCTTGTTCGGCGTCCGCGCCGGATTGTCAGGCGCCGGAGCGGGCGCGCCGCGAGACGACAATCCTTGGCGTGATCAGCCCCGCACGTCACGATCGTAAGACGGTCTGGTGGAGCTCGAACCGGGACTGAGATGATGGCTCACCTGGCTGTCTCGTTGGAATATCGGCACGTTGACGTGTTTTCGGAGGTGCCGTTCGCGGGCAATGGGTTGATCGTCGCGTTCGGTGAGACGCGGA
>DASYAC010000051.1:0-12790 GCA_036501585.1 Steroidobacteraceae bacterium | reverse complement strand
CCTGATCCCCCGAGCGGCGCTGCAACAGGGCTTCGGCCTCTTCGCGTCCGTCGCGGCCGAAATAACGATGCAGCAGGTACACCATGGCCCACAGGTGGCGGCCCTCTTCGACATTGACCTGGAACAAATTGCGCAAGTCGTACAGCGAAGGACAGGTGAGTCCGAGATGACGCTGCTGCTCGACCGAAGCAGGTTCGGTGTCTCCTTGGGTGACGATGATGCGCCGCAGGTTGGCGCGGTGTTCGCCGGGGACGTCCTGCCAGGCAGGCTCGCCCTTGTGGTCGCCGAAATTGACCTTTCGTTCGCCGTCGGCCGGCGAGAGGAAAATCCCCCAACGATACTCGGGCATCTTCAGGTAATCGAAATGCGCCCAGCCGCTCGGATGAACACTGACCGCGGTTCGCAGGTACACATCGGTGGTGTGCGACCCCTCCGGGCCCATTTCCATCCACCACTTGAGAAATTCGGGCTGCCAGTGCTCGAGCGCGCGCTGCAGGACTTTGTCGCTGCCGAGGTCGACGTTGTTGGGAATCTTGTCCGCGTAACTGATGGTCATGATATGGGTTTTCCTAGATGCGATCGCGGTTGAATTTCGCTTTGCGGCCGGTGCCGAAGATCTTCAGCGCACCGGTTTCTCCCACGGCATTGGGGCGGATGAATATCCAGTTCTGCCATGCCGACAAGCGGCCGAATACCCGCGTTTCCAGCGTCTCGCCCGGGCCGAAGCGCAAGTTCGCCTCCATGCCGCTCAAGGCGTCGGGCGACAGAGAGTTGCGCTCCTCGAGCGCGATGCGAATCTCATCGTCCCAATCGAGGGCGTCGGGTCCCGACGTGACGAGTCCCAGGGATTGCGCAGAGGCGCAGTCCAGCGGGATACCGATGGCTGCTCGCGCCGCCGAGAGAGGCTTTGCGTCGCCGTAGAAGCGCGCCTCGATCCTCGATCGCCCGTGCACGGCGGGGAGCAGGCCGAAATTGACCTCGGAGAGAATCAGCTCGGGGCCGCCGGCTGCGGGAGCCTGGTTCAACATGTAAATGCGATCGGACGCCAGCGCCAGTTCGAACAGCGATCCCACGAAGCAACTGTCGTTCTCGATCAGGGCGAACAACGAGCGCGACGAGACGTCGAGCCGCGCGAAAGTGCGCCGCAACTGACCGATGACCTCGCGGACGAACCAATGCCTGCGGTGTTCGAGGAGAAATGCGTCCGTGGCGAGCACCGCAGAGGGGGCGCCGCGCGCCTTCAACACCCAGACACCGTAGTCCAGATAATTCGTGCGCAGATGCAGGATGGCATCGTCGAGCTCCCGCGCCATCTGCAACGGCCACCACGCCGCGCCGGCCGTGAGCGCCGCATCGAGGGAGGAGGGCGGGCTCGAGTCCGGCGCCGAGACCGTCAACTCGACGAGCTGAGTCGCGCCGTGGAGACGGACATCGACGAATCGGTAGCGGAAGCCGTGCGCCTCGGTGATCCGCTCGAGCGGCGGAAGGGAAACTCCCGCCGCGGCTCTGGGGCGTCCGCTCGTCGCGGCGAGCGCCTGCGCGCGCTGCTGGATGTAACCTTGAAAATTCTGCGGCTTGACGATGGCATCGACCAATCCCCAATCGCGGGCGCGCTGACCGCGTACGCCTTCGACCGTGGTACAGAACACGTCGGCGAGGTCACGGCGAACATGCCGTTTGTCGGTCAACCGGGTCAGGCCCCCCGTGCCCGGCAGCACTCCGAGCAAAGGCACCTCGGGCAGGCTCACGGCCGACGAGCGATCGTCGATCAGGACGATTTCATCGCAGGCGAGCGCGAGCTCGTAACCCCCGCCGGCGGTCGTGCCGTTGCATGCGGCGATGAATCTGATGCCGGAGTGCGCGCTCGAATCCTCGATGCCGTTGCGGGTCTCGTTGGTGAATTTGCAAAAATTCACTTTCCAGGCGTGACTCGACAGCCCGAGCATGAAGATGTTCGCGCCGGAGCAAAAGATCCGCTCCTTGCCGCTGGTGATGATCACCGCACCCACCGCGGGATGCTCGAACCGGATGCGCTGCAAGGCGTCGTACAGTTCGATATCCACACCCAGATCATAGGAATTGAGCTTGAGGCGGTAGCCGGGACGAATGCCGGCCTCTTCGTTGACATCCATGCTCAGCGTTGCAACGGCGCCGTCGACGGCCAGACGCCAGTGTCGGTAGCGGCTCGGATGCGTATCGAAGCTCACCGGCAGCGCACCCGGTTCGGAGATCGTCGTTGCAGGTTCCGCCATGGTGTCTCCGAAGAAGTGCAATATAGTGCATTATCGATCGATATGCGGAAGGCGTCAAGTGAACAGTTTCCACCATCGGGCTGGTTTTTCTATCCGATGCCCGAAAGATGCATTATAATGCGCATCAAGGCGATCGCTGGCGCTCGCGGGGATGAGGACCGGTTGCGCAATCTTCGATTCCTGCCGCGATGCGACAGCTGCGGGTTTGATGGATCGATCGAGTTCACCGAGACGTAAGGGCGAGCGCATGGATCTGTGTGAGATAGACCGCACGACGAGCCCGCCGGTGTTGCGCATCCCGGAACGCTTCAATGCGGCGTATGACCTGTTGGAGCGCAACCTGCGCGCGGGCCGCGAGGCCAAGATCGTGTACATCGACGACCGAGGCTCGTACACCTACGGAGAGCTGGCGGCGCGGGTCAATCGGTTCGCCGGCTCCCTGCACCGCTTCGGCATGCACATGGAGCAGCGGGTACTGCTCTGCCTTCAGGACGGAATCGATTTTCCAACCGCCTTCCTGGGTGCCATCGAGGCGGGTATGGTGCCGGTTCCGGTCAATACCCTGCTGTCACCGGGCGACTATGCGTACATGCTGCAGGACAGCCGCGCGCCGATGCTGGTGATTTCCGAGCCGCTATTGAAGGCTATGCAGCCCATCCTGCACCTGTCTCCCTTTCTAAGGCACGTGCTGGTGGCCGGAACCACGCTGCCGCCGCCGGGCATGCTTTCGCTCGACGAAGTTCTGGCAGCCTCGACGGATTCCTTCGAACCGGCGCCCACCGTGCGCGACGAACCCTGTTTCTGGCTGTACTCGTCGGGATCGACCGGAGCACCCAAAGGCACGGTGCACGTTCACTCGAGCCTGATCGAGACCGCCGCGCTGTACGCGCAAGCCACGCTCGGATTGAAGGAGAGCGATGTGATGTTCTCGGCCGCGAAGCTGTTCTTCGCCTACGGCCTGGGCAACTCCCTGACCTTCCCCTTGGCCGTGGGCGGCACGGCGGTGCTGATGGCGGAGCGCACCACCCCCGCATCCATACTGGCCCGGCTGCGGCTGCATCGTCCCACGGTGTTCTCGGGAGTGCCGACGCTCTATGCCTCGCTTCTGGCGAGCGATCAGCTGCCCGGGGCGCAGGAATTGTCGCTGCGGGTGTGCAATTCCGCGGGCGAAGCTCTCCCGGAGGACGTCGCACGGCGCTGGCGCGAAAGGACGGGCGTGGACATCGTGGATGGCATCGGCTCGACCGAGATGCTGCACATTTTCATTTCCAACCGGCCGGATCGAATTCGTTACGGCACTTTAGGGCAGCCGGTGCCCGGGTTCGAGGCAAAGATCGTCGACGAAGACGAGAATCCTGTCGCCCCGGGCGAGACCGGGCATCTGCTGGTGCGCGGCTCGACCAGCGCGAAATTCTACTGGAACCAGCATGCGCGCAGCCGCGCGACTTTCGTCGGACCCTGGACCCGGACCGGCGATCGATTCCGCCTCGACGGCAACGGCGACTATGTGTACGCCGGCCGGGCCGATGACATGCTCAAGGTGGGCGGTATCTACGTGTCGCCCATCGAGGTCGAATCGGCGCTGATCGCGCATCCGGCCGTGCATGAGGCCGCGGTGGTCGGCAAGGAGGACTCCGATCGTCTGGTGAAGCCCATCGCTTACGTGGTGCTTGCCGGCGGGTTCCCCGCCTCGGAAGCGCTGACCCAGGAGCTGAAGACCTTCGTCAAGTCCCGGCTCGCGCCCTACAAATACCCGCGTTGGATCGAGTACGTGGACGAGCTGCCCAAGACGGTCACGGGCAAAATTCAACGGTTCAAGTTGCGCGCGGCATGCAAACCCATCAGCTGAGCCTCGACGGACGTCGCATCGAATATCGTTTCGTGGACCCCGTCATCGCCACGGCGGCGGACTTCACCGCGGCGGCGGACTTCACCGCGGCGGCGGACGTTGCCGCGGGGGCGGACGTTGCCGCGGGGGCGGATCTGGTGATGCTGCATGAAGGACTCGGCTCGGTCTCCTTGTGGCGGGACTTCCCGGAGCAGCTGGCGCAGGCGACGGGCTGCCGCACGCTGGTCTATTCCCGGCACGGCTACGGCCGCTCGTCGCCGCTCGATGCGCCGCGCCGGGTGGACTATATGCATCAGGAAGCCCGCGTTTGGCTGCCGGCCATTCTCGATCGCTTGGGGATCCGCCGGCCGCTGCTGTTCGGACACAGCGATGGTGCGTCCATCGCGCTGATCCATGCGGCGAGCCGCGGGAGCGATGTGGCGGGCATCATTGCGCTTGCGCCTCACGTCAAAGTCGAAGATCTCAGCGTGCGCAGCATCGCCGCGGCGAAGACCGCCTATCTCGAGACGGACTTGCGCACACGGCTCGGCCGCCATCATGCGGACGTCGATTCGGCCTTCTGGGGCTGGAACCGGATCTGGCTCGATCCGGCATTCCGCGACTGGAACATCGAGGGTCTGCTGCCGTCGATCCGCTGCCGGATCCTGGCGATTCAAGGCGAGGACGACGAATACGGGACCATGGAGCAGATCGAGAGCATCGCCCGATCGGCTCCTGACACGAGGCTGCTCGCGCTGCCGGCTTGTCGACATTCGCCACATCGCGATCAACCGGAGGCCGTGCTCGCCGCCGCCCGGGAATTCGTCGCGAGCACCCAATCGCTGCGGCCAGTCGCGTCCGGTAATCGTCAACCATAGGGTGCGTGCACCGCTACAATTCCAACTTTCCTATGCCAAGATCAATCAAGCCGCGCCGCCCCTCCGCGGTGCGCACCAAAGCGCGCCGCGCCGATCCGCAAGATGTCGCCTACCTGCGCACGCTGGCCGACAAGGTGCGCGACGCACGCGCTCAACGCGGCATGACGCGAAATGCGCTCGCGGCGGATTCGGGCGTTTCCCTGCGATTTCTGGCCCAGCTCGAGGGTGGTCAAGGCAACCCGTCCATCCTGGTGTTGCGGCGAATCGCATCGGCCATGGGATTTCCGCCCGACAATCTGCTGTCGGATGAGCCGCCGCCTGCGATCGACAGGCTGCTGCTGACGCAGATGCTCAGGCGGCTTTCCGACGCCGAAGTCGCCAAGGTACGTGGGCTCATTACCCAGCATTTGAATCTTGACAAGGTCTCCGAAGTCAAAAAGCCCTATGTCACGCTGATCGGCCTGCGGGGTGCCGGCAAGACCACATTGGGGCGCCGGCTGGCCAAGCACCGGGGTGTGCCGTTCTTCGAGCTCGACCGCGAAGTCGAGCGCGAATACGGCGCGACCATCGGTGAAATTCTGCAATTGCACGGACAGCCCGGCTACCGGCGCTTCGAGCGCGAGAGCCTCCAGGCAGTTTTGTCGAAGAACCCGGCGGCCATCATCGAGACCGGCGGCGGTCTGGCAGCGGATCCCGAGACGCTGCCGCTGCTGCTCGAGCATACCCTGGCCGTCTGGGTACGCGCCTCGCCGGAAGAGCACATGCAGCGGGTCATCGATCAAGGCGACCTTCGGCCGATGGCACGCAGCCGCGAGGCCATGCGTGAGCTCAAGGATATCTTGAAGGCTCGGGAGCAATTCTATCGCCAGGCACCCCTTCACTTGATGACGTCGGGAAGAACCGCCGACCAAAGTTTCGATGAATTGCTCGAATTGCTAGGGCGCGGAAGGTGACATCGCATGCCACGGAGCGTCACGGACGACGCAACGGCGTGAGCACCGTCTGTATAATCGGGGTTCCGAGCCACCACATCCGGGGAACAGGGCAATGGCTGACGCTTCGAGCACGCCGACGAAATTTTCGCGAACCGACCTGAGCGGGAACGACAAGCCGAGATGCCGGGTCATCATGCCGCCGGCGCAAGGCGGTTGGTCCGAGCCGGCGCTGTTCGAGTGGGAACTGACCGGGGAGTCGTGGACCGATCAGCATCCGCACAGCGAGTACAACTTCGTGATAGAGGGCCAGCTGTTCGTAGAATCCGGCGGCGTCACAGTCGAGGCGCAGACGGGCGACGTCGTGCGAGTTCCCGCCGGATCGGTGGGCAGGTACTGGGCGCCAAAGTATGCCCGTCTGCTTGCGATATATGGACCCAGTCAAGGCGGTCCCAGCAGAACCCTCGGATACGAGAAGTTGAGCAGCCCTCACGCGTAACGGCGTCGACGAACATCGCTGACAGGCAACGCGAACGCCGGGACGGTCGGGCCACGTTTCGTCGGCCTCGTATATACTTGCGGGACGGCCGGGGGAGCCGGGGCGCAAGGGAGCTTCATGAACAACAAATTCAGGTCCGTCGCGGCCTTCGGCTGCATATCGGTTCTAGGGGGGATGCTCGCCGACGTCGCGATCGCCCAGCAATCCCGTTCCGACACGGGACAGCTCGAGGAGATCGTCGTCACCGCGGAGAAGCGCGAGTCGACCATCGAGACGACGGCCATCAGCCTCACGGCGGTCTCGGGGGCGGATATCGTGAACCGTGGGTTCACGGACCTGTCCTCCCTCATGCAGACCGTCCCCGGTGTCTCGATCCGCACGAGCGGCCCCGGCATGACGGAATTCGAGATGCGGGGTGTCGCTTCGAACGGCGGCAACTCCCCGACGGTCGGCTTCTATTTCGACGAGACGCCGCTGACGGCGCCGGCCGCGACCAACGAGGGAAAGATCGTCATTTCACCCGACCTCTACGACCTCAATCGCGTCGAGGTCCTGCGAGGTCCGCAGGGCACCCTCTACGGCTCGGGCTCCATGGGCGGCACCATCAGGGTCATACCGAACGCGCCGAATCCCGGGGCGTTCGAGTCCTCGGGCGAGGCGAAATTCGCCGATACCGATCATGGCGGCTTCGATCATGGCGAGAACGCCATGATCAATCTGCCCTTCCTGAACGGAATCGCGGCCCTGCGCATCGTCGGCTCCTATTCCTACGATGCCGGCTGGATCGACCGCGTGGTGACCGCGCCCGGCACGTTTCCGCTCGCGACCAACGGCTTCACGACCCGCGGCAATGTGCTCGCGGCTCCCATCGCGACCGAGTATCACGACCTCAACGACGTCGAGAAGACGACGGTGCGCATCAGTGCAGTGTTCAAGCCGATCGACGGTCTGACCATCACCCCATCGTACTTCTATCAGAAACTGCGCTCCGGCGGGTTGCCCTACATCGACAGCGTCCCAGGGACGGACGCCCATTACCAGCCGTTCGACATTCCCGAGAACTATCGCGACGAGTTTCACCTCACGGCGTTGAGCGTCAAATACCGCACGGATGCCTTCGAGATCAGCTCGGCGAGCGCCTATTGGAGCCGGCACGAGCCGCTCATTCAAGACGCCTCGGAGTCATGGTCGACCGCCCTCGGGCTCCCCTCGTACGGCCCGGGCAACGGCGGGATCGGTGCCGCCTACGCGGATGAGGACAACCAGTCGCATCAGACCACCGAGGAGCTGCGTATTTCCTCGGTGGGCGACACGCGCTTCAAGTGGCTGGCGGGCTATTTCTACTCGGACTTCGAGTCGGGCTGGGACATCATCTTCCCGTCGCAGACCGGGGAACAGGTGTTCGGCCTGTCGAACAGTCTCTTCGACTACTACAGCCCCTTCAAGATCCTGCAGCAGTCGGTATTCGGCGAAGTGACCTACAACATCACCGACCCCTTCGCCGTCACGGTGGGCGCGCGCCGTTATCATTATGACGCCCCCGTCGGTCTCGACCAGTACGGCTCGCTTCTAGGCTCGCTCACGCCCACCTTCACCAGTACCTCGGAGAACGCACAGGGCGTCACGCCGAAGGTCTCGCTTTCTTACCAGTTCGACAAGGACCTGCTCGTCTATGCCACGGCCGCGAAGGGCTTTCGCCCCGGCGGCGGGACGGGTCCGGTACCGACCGCAGGGCCGAAGGGGGTGAACTGCGAGCCTCAGTTGCAGGTGGAGTACGGCTCCACGGGCTTCGTCAACGGGCCGATCTCGTTCAGCTCCGACAGCGTTTGGAGCTACGAGCTGGGTGAGAAATGGCGCTCGGCCGACGGGCGCTTCAGCGTCAATGCCGCGGGCTACTACGAGAGCTGGGTGGGCGTGCAGCAGGTCAATTCGCTATCCTCCTGCGGCTACGTGTACACGGCGAATGTCGGCGATGCGCATGTCAAGGGCGGTGAGATCGAAGCGCGTGCGATCGTCGTGCGAGATCTCGAGGTCTCGGGGAGCGCCACCTATTCGCAAGCGTCGCTCACGAGCGCGACGCTCATCGATTCGGGGTTCAACCCGGGAACGGCGATCCAGCAGGTGCCGAAATGGAGCGGCTCGGTCCAGCTCGCCTACCATCATGACCTGACGGACGATCTTGCGGTCATCGGGCGAGCCGAGTCGAATTACGTCGGCAGCCGCACGGACGAAACTTACGCCACCAACACGCTGCCCTCGTACGACCTCACCAATATTCGGGGCGGGTTCCAGGGCGAGCGCTGGTCCGCGGTCCTTTTCGTGAACAACGTGGCAGACAAGCGTGCACTGCTCAACAACATCACGCAGGATGCCGAGAACCTGGCGGACTTCAACCGGGTCGCGGTCAGCCAGCCGCGCACCGCGGGCGTCGACTTGAACTACAAGTTCAAGTAATTGCGAGCCCGCCCGCCGAGCCTCGGTCCGGGGGCGGATGCGCCGAGCCGTTCCCGGTGCTCAGGGGCTTGCGGCGGGGATCGCGCGTACCGGCAGCGGCACGTTGCAGAGATCGATCGCACCCGGATTGTGCTTGAACCACGGCTCATGCCGCTCGCGCCGTTGTGCGAGCACGGAGCGGAACGTCGCGCTGTCGGTGCGCAGCACCTCGATCGGCGTGCGCTCGGACTCCGGCACGTCCGATGCGACCCTCATCGAGGTGATGGGCACCGGGGGTTCCGAGGCGACGTAGAAACCCATGTCGCCGCTGCCGCGCGGCAGCGTCGAGAGGAGCTCCATCCCCTTCAAGACCCGTCCGACCAGCGCGACGTTGCGGTCGAGCTGCCGCGGCGCATGGCCGATCACCGCATACATCTCGGCGCCGGTGCTCTCCGGCGGATCGTCGCGGCCGGCGCCCACCATGCCGTAGCAGTGCGCGAGCCACACCGTATGCGTGTGCGGATCGCGCCCGGCGGGAAATCCGTCCAGGAATCCGACCTCCGGCGCATAGAGATCGCGGTCAGGCAAGGGCTCGAAACGCGCCGCGGCGCGCGCATCGGCCGTGAATTCGACCGACGGGCGCACGCCCGCCGGCATCGGCCGGCGGTGGCTCTCATCGTCCCACTGCACCACGTAGTTGTCCTGCGCGCGGATGATGGCGAGACCGTCGAAGTAGTGCGCGCGCGCCAGCGCCTTGATGTTCGCAGCATGCTGAGGCACGGCCCGCGTCGCGAGCTCGATCACGACCCGCCCATGCGCAAGCTCGAGATACAGCGTGTCGTCGGGACTCGGCACGCGCCAATCGGCGGCCGGCGATTCCGCGAGCAGATCCGCCACGGTGACGGGCTTTGCCTCGAGATCCGCCGCAGCGCCGAGACCGAGCATCATCAGGCCTCCCGCGAGCGCGGTCGCCGCTGCGGGGCTCCGATGCACTGTCATGGCGTACCCGCCGATTTCGCGGCGGGAACAGGCTCGGCGGCTGCGGCCTTCGCCACGCCGCGCAGCATTTCATCGAGCGCCCGGCGGTCGAAGTAGCGCCCCGCAAGCACGACGCCGCGGATTTTTTGGGTGTTCGCGATATCGTCCAGCGGATTGGCATCGAGGAGCACGAGGTCCGCGAGCTTGCCTTTCTCGACCGTTCCCAGATCCGCGGTGCGGCCCATGAACTTGGCCGGGTTGAGTGTCGCCGTCTGCAGGGCCTGCATCGGGGTGAGCCCCGCGCGCTGGAACAGGACCAGTTCCTGGTGCAGGCTGAAGCCCGGGAAGATATGCACTCCGGCTGCCGTGTCGGTGCCGGCCATGAACGGGACCCCGGCGCGGAACATGGCGAGCGTCATGTCGAGCTCCATTTGCACGAACTTCTTGCGCACCGGCAAGGGATCGGTATCCATGGTCTTCAGGATATCGCTCACGAACATGGGCCAGGTGTGGTCTTTCCACGCAGCCGGCGCATATTTGGTGAGCGGATCGTGGCTCAGATCGATGTCATCGACCAGCCACTGTCCGCGCTCCCAGACGAGGGTGGGCACCTGCCAGGTGCGATTCTTCGCCATGAGCGCGATCAGGGCCTTGGCGCGCGCGGGGTCGTAGGTCTTGACGTTGAGCCCCAAGCTCTTCGGGCCCTTGATCAGCTGGTCCTCGATGGTCGAGCACCCTTCGAAGATGCCGGTGAAGTGCTCGATGCTCTTCTGGCCGGCGTTGGAGGCTTCGGAGGCTCGCACCGCATCCGGCACGTGACCGACGAATACCATGCCGAGCTTCTTGGCTTCGTCCGCCGCCGCGAAGTACCCATCGCGCGGGATGAGCGACTGGATCTTGATGAAGTCGACGCCCTGGTGCGTGAGCTCATCGACCCACCGGCGCGCATCCGCGGGGTTCGCCACGGGAGCGGAGCTCGGAAAGCGCGGCACGGGCCCGTCGAGCATGGGCCCCGCGATGATCATTCGCGGTCCGAGAAGCCGCCCGGCGGCGATTTCCGCGCGCCACACCTTGAGCACGTCGAGATCGCCGCCCATGTCGCGAACGCCCGTGATGCCGTTCGCGACGAAGAGCGGCGGCACCACCTTTTCGTCGCGCGGGATCCAGTCCCCGAAGACCTCGTGAACGTGCATGTCCCAGAGACCGGGAATGAGATACTTGCCGGAGCCGTCGACGAGCCGCGCACCGCCGGGCGCGTGCACGGCATCGCTCTTGCCGAGATCGACGATGCGCTGATCCTGCACGACGACGGTCATGTCGGGCTTCGGCGGTCCCCCGGTCGTGTCGATGACCGTGACATGCGTGATCGCCACGGCTGCGGGGGCGGCGACTGCGGCTGTGGCGAATACGGCGGCGAGCGTCCCGCACAGCACTGCCAATGCTCTCATCTCGTACTCCTCGAGGTCACAGTTCTACGGCGGCCGGGCTTTCGAGCATATCATTTATCGCCAGGCGCGTTGGAAGGGCGCTCTCTCGGGGCGCTACAATACAGCGGCGTTTCCGTCCGACCCGAGGTGTGATGCCGTGCGCGCCATCAATCTTGCCGACAAGCTGTCGACCTTTTCAGAGCACTGGCAACCCCGCGTGGTCGGTCAGTTCAACGGCCACGACCTGATGGTGGTCAAGGTGAAAGGGGAATTCGTTTGGCACAAGCACGAGGACACGGACGATTTCTTTCTCGTACTGACGGGCCGAATTGAAATCCAGCTCCGCGATGGGGTTGTGCGGCTCGGCCCGGGAGAGATGTTCGTCGTGCCCAAAGGTGTCGAGCATCGCCCGGTCGCAACCGAGGAGGCCCATGTGCTGTTGATCGAACCTCGGGGAACACCCAACACCGGGGATGCTGCGACGGCCGCACCCCGAAGAGTCATTTAGCCGGCACCCTGGCGGGGCGGCTCTTCAAGATCAATGGTTCTCAGGTCTCTCGCGACTTGGGCCGGCGGACCGCTCTCACCTTGCCGCTGCTTCCGCCCCCGCAGAAGAACTGCTCGCCGCCGTCGGATTCGAGTCCCGATACCCCAGTTCCCGGCGGCATCTCGAGTCTCTCCAGGACCTTTCCGGTGTGGGGATCTATGCGCCTCACATCGCTCTCGTCGCCTTCCCAGGTTCCGTGCCACAGCTCGCCGTCGATCCACGTGACGCCGGTGACGACGCGATTGCTCTCGATGGTGCGGAGGATCGCGCCCGTCTCAGGATCGACTTGGTGGATTTTCCGGCCGCGATGCTGTCCCACCCAAAGGGTTCCCTCGGCCCAGGCCAGGCCCGAGTCGCCCCCGCCGCCGGGCGCCGGGATCGTCGCCAGCACGCGGCCCGTGGCCGGATCGATCTTCTGGATGCGATCCTCGGCGATCTGAAACAGGTGCTTGCCGTCGAAGGCGGTACCCGCGTGTGCGGCGACATCGATGGAGCGCACCGTTTTTCCATTGTCCGGATCGAAGGCGTTCAGCCGGTCTCCGGACGCAAACCACACATGCTTTCCGTCAAAGGTCACACCATCTACGCGGTCGGCTCCCGGGAAAGGTCCATATTCGCGCAGGATTTCGGCTGGTGATATTTTCATGGCTGCACTCTACTCATTCGGCAGCGGGCCGGGGAGTAACAAGGTTGTCGTGAATCCGGGCACGGGCGCGGTCACCCAGCGGCGTGCCCGCCCGCGGCCGTAGGACTGCACCTTGCCTGCGATCGCAAGCGAATTGAGGGCCCGCTGCACGGTGCGCGGGCCGGTCCCCAGCGCGAGCGCCAGGGCCGAGCTCGACCATGAGACACCGTCGGCGAGACAGGCGATCACCGCCGCATCCTGATCTTCGACGGGCGGAGCCAGCACGACGACGTCGCGCACGCGACGCGGCGCCAGCACGAATCCTCGAGCGGTCGCGCTCACGGTCGCGAGGGACCGAAGCTCGGCGCGAAGTCGCCCGATCTCCACCCGC
>DASYAC010000050.1:0-19311 GCA_036501585.1 Steroidobacteraceae bacterium | reverse complement strand
GCCGACCGGCATCAAGCTGACGGAGCATATCTTCGTCGGCGACAAGGGCGATTATTACTCGATCGACGATGATCTGCCGCACAAGGTTGGCTGGTAGCGATCACGAGGCAGCGGTCACGTCGAGGCAGCGTTCATGTCAAGGTAGCGGTAAACGTCGCCATGGCCCTCATGGCGTGTACTTCCAGAGATCGTTGTAATACAGGAGATTGCCGCTCGAATCGGCCCCGTATCCGCCCAGCAGCCAGAGATCACCGGCGACGTCGACCCAGGGAGCGGCCGCTTGCCGGCCGCTGGGCGCGTTCGAAAACGCCGGCGTGCCCTGCGAGCCGTAGCTTCCCTGGTACCCGACCGTACTTGGGCCGGCGATCCACGTCCATAGACCCGTGGCCGGACTGAATTCCCACAGGTCGCCGAGGTTGCCCGCGTTCAGGAAAGCATTGGTCGAATCGAGGCCGAAGCCGCCGAACAGCCAAAAATTGCCGGAGGCGTCGACCCACGAGGTGGCGACATCGCGTGCCCCGGGCACGTTGGAAGCCGAGGGGATCCCCACGGATCCGTAGCTGGAGTTCCCGTCGCTGGTGTTCGAGCCGCTTACCCAAGTCCAGGTGCCCGCGATCGGATTGAACTCCCACAGATCGTTGAGATATCCGGGGTTGCCCGCATAGTCGTATCCGTAGCCGCCGAACAACCACAGATTGCCGAGCGAATCGACCCAGGAGCTGGCGCCCGAGCGGCCGCCGGGGCAATGCGCCGGAGGGTCGCACGGTGCATTGCCGGCCGCCGGCGTACCTTGCGTGCCATAAGAGCCGGCTTGATTGCGCGCGCTGGTGCCGCTCACCCAAGTCCAGTTGCCGGCGCGGGGGCTGAATTCCCAGAGGTCATTGAGAAAGCCGCTGTTCGTCGCGGTGTTTCCTTGCCCGCCGAAGAGCCACAGATTGCCGCCCGAATCGATCCACGACACCGCAGCCGTCCGTGCTCCCGGCACATTACCGGCCGCCGCAACGCCCGGTGTGCCGTACGAGCCGAATGCCAGAACGGTGTCGGCGCCGCTCACCCACGTCCAGCTCCCGGTGCCGCGGTTGAACTTCCACAGGTCGTTGAGCGGTGAGCGCGCACCCCCCGAGTCGTACCCGAAGCCACCGAACAGCCAGAAGTCGCCCGACGCGTCCGTCCAGGCGCTCGCCTGTGCACGGGCGCCGGGGACCAGCGGCCCCGGCGCGGCATACGAGCCCTGCTGGCTATTCAGGTTCGATCCGCTGACCCACGTCCAAGCGCCGGATCCTGGGTCGTACGACCACAGGTCGTTGAGATCGCCGGAGCTCCCGGCCGAATCGAACCCGTAACCGCCAAAGAGCCAGAATTGGCCCGATGCATCGGCGAAAGTCGCCGCCTCGTAACGCGCTCCCGGCATGTTGCCCGTCGAGGCGGTGCCCTCGATTCCATACAGGCCTGCGGCGCCGCTCGTGTTCGATCCGCCCACCCAGGTCCATTCGCCCGTGCAGGTGACGAGAATGTCCGTGATGTTCGTGCCTACGACGGTGCCTGTGGCGTTGGTGACGGCGCAGGTCTCGTTGGCGGGTTGCGTCAGTATCGTGACCGAATAGTTCGATCCCGTCGGCTGCGGCGTGGGGAAATTGAAGGTGCCGTTGCTCGAGACCGCGAGGTTGTCCGCGCCGTTGTCTTGCAAGATCAGCCCGCTGTCGATGAGTCCGGAGACCGTGAAGCCGACGTTGTACGTGTTATCCGAGCAGCTGATCGCGACGCCGGCGACGTTGGCGCCCGCCACGGTGCCCGAGCCGCCGCTGATCGAGCAGGTCTGGCCCACCGGTTGCGTCGCCACCGTCACGGCATAGTTCGAGCCGCTCGCAACCGGCGCGGTAAAGGAGAAAGCGCCGTCGGCGGCGAGCGTGGTCGAGTTGCCGCCGTCGTCCTGGACGACGAGGCTTCTGCCGGCGTAGAGACCGCTCAGCGAGCCGGCGACGGAATAGAGATTCGGGACGCAGGCCACCGCGATGCCGGCGACGTTCGCATCGGTCACGATCCCGGCGCCTTGCGTGACGGTGCACACTTCGCCGAGCGGCTGGCCCGACACGGTCACCGCATATGTCGAGCCGCTGGCGATCGGCGTATCGAAGTTGAAACTGCCGTTTCGAGAGACCGACAGCGGATCGCCGCCGTTGTCCTCGAGCGTCAGACCGGCGGCATTGACGCCGGTCACGGCGACGCCGACGTTGTAGGTGTCGTCCGAGCAGACGACGGAGACATCGAGGACGTCGCCCGCCGCGATGGTGCCACTGCCGTTGATGATGGCGCAGCTTTGTCCGTCCGGTTGGGACCGTACGGTGACCGCGTAGTTCGAGCCGCTCGGCACACCCGCGGAAAAACTGAACGCTCCGTCGGCCGACACCGTGCTGTTGCTGCCCCCATTGTCTTGGAGCACGAGGGATCTGCCCGGCAGAAGTCCGCTGACGGAGCCGCCCACGCCGTACACCTCGGGCGTGCAAACCACGGAAACATTGACGATGCCCGCTCCCATGACCGTGCCCGAGCCGTTGCCGACCGTGCAGCTCTCGCCCGAGGGCTGCTCGAACACCGTCACGCCGTAGGTGGCACCCACCGGCACGGAGACGGCGAACGCGAAAACGCCGTTTGCGCCGACGGTGACGCTGTCTCCGTCGCTGTTCGCGAGCTCGACGCTGGCGCCCTGCACGAGCCCCGCGACGTTGCCGCCGACGGTAAATGCGGCCGATCCGCCGCTATTGACTACATCGTGACACGCGGCGGCGAGAAAACCGGAGGCGCACAAAATCATGGCGCGCACACAGGTGCGGCCGCCGGCAAAAAATTCTCTCATCGGGACGAATACTCGAAGGGCATGTCGCCGAAAGCTTACAGTCCCTGAGAGACGTCATCGTTGACCGCAATCACGGTTGCGCTGAATCGGCAGCGCGGCCGCGAGCCCCGCGGCGCCGGACAGACCGCGCCAGGCAATCATGGTCCAGTCGTCCGCGTGGATCACGCGTGTCAGCAAACCCCCGAAGCTCCGCGGCAGCCATTATGGCAAACATCGAGCGCCATTCCCGTCGCTTCGCTGCGACGTCTGTTCGCGAGGCCGGCGTCGTCGTTCAATAGCGTGCAGCGCGTCGCATCTCGCACCGTGGCGCAGCCGATAGGCTGACCCCGCGTTTTTCAACTCTTGCCGGAGCTTGCATGGTCGACAAATCAATGACGGGAACGTTTCAAATCAATTTGCCCAGGGATCTTTTGTCCGAGGCGCGGCGGCAACCGAAGCCGAAGAACGAGCAGCTGAAGGTCGAAGGCTGGCGCTCGTCGTGGTTGTCGAAGGTGTCCGAGATGCTGGTGGGCAAGGACTGACGGGACGCGGGCGGGCCGGCCGGGTTCCGCCCGCGCCGGTCGTCGCATTTCCCGGAACTTTAAGTCAAATGGCGCCGGATTCGCGCCGGCGCGGTCTTACCATGGGCGCAGGGGGTTATAACCATGCGCCTGTCTCGTCCCGTCTATGAAACGCTGCCGCTGACCTACCTGGCGATCGCCGGGCTCGCCTGGCTGATCGCGTATCTGGATCCGGGCGGCATGCGGTCGATACTCGCGTTCGTCATCGGAATGGCGGCGGCCATCGCGGCGCTCACCATCTTTCTTCACCGCCACGACTATCGCGCGCAGAGCCGGCAGTACAACGGCGAGACCATCAGATTTCCTTCGACGCTCGAGGGATGAGGGGCGATTCGGCACGCCGGGAGCCGGCCGCCGCTCGATAGCGCCACTGCCGCGCAATAGCGCCACTGCCGCGCAATAGCGCTACTCGTCGCCCTCTTCCTGGGCTTCCCGCGGGTTGGCCGGATCGCCCGCATCGAGGGCAGGGCGGCTGCGTGAGGGTGCGCGCTCGTCCATGTACATGATCTCGTGCTGACCCACGAGAACCACGTCTCCGTCGTTCAAGTTGTGCCGGCGCACGCGTTTCGATTTCACGTAGATGCCGTTCGTGCTGTTGAGGTCTTCGATCAGGCAGGAGTGGGATTGCGTGACGATCTGGCAGTGGTGCCGGCTGATGAATTTGCTGTCGATCTGCAGATCGTTGTCGGGCGTGCGTCCGATGACCAGGCGACCCGGCCGAAGCTCGCGCTCCAATACCGTCTTCCCGCCGCTCGCAAGGAAAATCCGTCCCACCGGCGGTCCAGCCTCGGGTTGAGCGGTCTGCGCGGCCTCCATCGCCGCAGCCTGCATACGGTTGGCAACCTGCATGCGGTTGGTGCGCGAGACGAACTCCGTCCACTGCAGCTCGTCGACGGCGGCCTCGACGTCCTGGGCGGCGACCGAATCGCTGTCCCGGCCGAATGCGGCCATCATGCTCGTGTCGCAGAGGGTGTTGACCAGACGCGGCACGCCGCCCGAATACTTGTAGATGATGGGGTAGGTATCGTCGCCGAATATGCGCCGCCCCTGCGAGCCCGCCACTTCGAGCCGATGATCGATGTATGCGGAGGTCTCCGCGGCGGTGAGCGCCGCGAGATGGAATCTCAGGCGGACGCGCTGAACGAGCTGGACGAGGTCCTTGGAATTCAATTTGTCGTTGAGCTCCGGCTGTCCCGCCAGAATGATGCGCAGCACCTTTTCCTTGGTGGTCTCGATGCCGGACAGCATGCGGATTTCTTCCAGGACGCGGTAGCTCAAATTCTGCGCCTCGTCGATGATGAGAAGTACTTTGCGTCCGGCGAGGTGTTGTTCGGTCAGGAACTGATTCAGGGTGGCGAGCACCTCCGGCTTCTTCATGTCGAACGGGGTGAAGCCGAACTGCACCAGAACCGTCTGCAGGAAGGCGGTCGGCGACAGCTGGGTCTGGTTGATCTGGGCGACCACCACGTCGGCCTGCAGCTCCTTGAGGAACGTCTCGATCAAGGTGGTCTTTCCGGCGCCGATTTCCCCCGTGATGATCACGAAACCGTCGGTGAACCAGATGGTCGATTCCATGTACGCCTTGGCGCGCGCATGCTGTTTGCTCAAGTAGAGGAACTGCGGATCCGGACTCAGGCGAAAGGGCAGTTCGTGCAGCTTGAAGAGCTCTAGATACATCGCGTCACGCCGTACATTAGTTTCCGCGCCGGGGCGGGAGTGCCCTCAGGACCACTTGACCGATTTTAATGCATCCGCGAGCGCCCGATCGCGATCCCGGGACGCGGCCCTGAGGATGGTGCAATGGCCCAATTTCCGGCCCGGCCGCGGCTCCTTTCCATAATCATGGAATGCCAGTCCCTCGATGCCCAGGAGCCGCCCCCGGTCCGGCATTTCCCCGAGGAAATTGATCATGGCGGTGTGTCCCAGCGGCCGGGTGCTTCCGAGCGGCAAGCCGCAGATGGCGCGAAGATGGTTCTCGAATTGACTGGTGACGCAGCCTTCGATGGTCCAGTGGCCGGAATTGTGAACCCGCGGCGCCATTTCGTTGGCGATGAGCCGGCCCTTGACCACGAAGAACTCCATGGCGAGCACGCCCGTGTACTCGAGAGCGGAGAGCACGCGCTTCACGTAGATTTTCGCGGTACGCTCGAGCGCGCGGCTCGCGTAGGGCGCGATGCCGTATCGAAGAATTCCGCCTCCGTGGGTGTTCGCCGACAAGGGATAGTAGACGATGTCGCCGGCGGGTGAGCGGGCGGCCACGATGGACAGCTCCATCGAGAAAGACTGGAACTTCTCGTAGATCAATCCCGGCGAGCCGATCGCGACCCATGCGGCGTCGATGTCCTCGGGATGCCTGACCACGAATTGTCCCTTGCCGTCATATCCCATGCGCCGCGTCTTGAGTACTCCCGGGGTGCGCAGCTTGCGCGCCGCCTCCGCGAGGTCCTGCCGCGAATCCACCGCCGCGTGTTCGGCCACCGGGATCTTGAGGCGCGTGAACATCGCCTTCTCGTGCAGGCGATCCTGGGAGACCTCCAGGGCTGCGCGAGGCGGGCGAACCTTGGTCAGCGATTCGAGCGGGGCCAGCGCCTTGCCCGAGATGTTCTCCCAATCGAACGTGAGCACATCGCTCTTCGAGGCGAGCTCCGCGAGCAGCGCGGGATCCTCGAGCGCGCCGGTCAGGATGGGCGCGACCTGAGCCGCCGGTGCGTCGACGCTCTTGTCCAGAAACGAGCATCGGATCCCGAGCGGATACCCGGCGAGCGCCATCATGCGCCCCAGCTGTCCCGCACCGACGATGCCGACGTTCAAGGGCTTCAACTGTGGCGCGGATCGGGTTTGTTGAGTACCGCCGCGGTCTGCGCGGCACGGAACGTATCCAGGGCCACTCGGACCTCGGCGAATTCGTTGGCGAGCAGGGCCGCCGCGAACAGCGCCGCATTCCGGGCGCCGGCGGCGCCGATGGCGAAAGTCGCGACCGGGATGCCGCTCGGCATCTGCGCGATCGAGAGGAGCGAATCGATTCCGCCCAATGCCTTGGTTTGCACGGGTACGCCGAGCACCGGAATCGACGTCTTGGCCGCGGTCATACCGGGCAAGTGTGCCGCTCCTCCAGCCCCGGCGATGATGGCTTTGAGCCCCCGCTCGCGCGCGGACTCCGCGTATTCGAACAGGAGGTCCGGGGTGCGATGAGCGGAGATCACCCGTACCTCATGGGCGATGTGCAGCGACTCGAGCGTATCGGCCGCCCCCTGCATCGTCTCCCAGTCGGACGACGATCCCATGATGATTCCGACACGGACCTTCATCTGGCTAGTTTACCAGCCTATCCGAGCAACTCCCTCAGAAAGGCGAAAAGTTCCCGGGCGCCGGCCGGGGAGCGCTGTTCCTGGCGTTCGCGCTCAGCCTTGTGTAAGAGTTTCATCAACGCTCCGCGGTCCGCCCCAGGGTGCTCCTGCATCAACTCGGGAACGGCGCCGGCGGGGTCCGACAGCAACCGGTCGCGCCAGCGCTCGATATTCTGGAAGCGCCTGATTTCCGAGTCGTGACGGAGCTTTTTCTCGGCGAGCTTCGCGAGCACCGGCTCCGGATCGATGTTACGCATCAATTTGCCGATATATTGCCGCTGCCGAACCTGCGCGCCGTGCGAGGGCAGGCGCTTCAAATCGCAGAGCGCCACGAACAAGTTGTCCGGCAAATCCAGCTCCTTGATCTCCTGATCCGGCAGGGCGGACAGCTTGACTCCCAACTCCTGCAGAGAGGAGGCTTCGCGCTTGAGAGCGCTCTTGCTCGGGCGTCCGGGCTCGCTCTCGCTGTCGCCGGAATTTTGCGGTTCTTGCTCCATGGGCATGCGCCCCATGCTACCACCCTTGCAGGGTCTGGAATGCCGGCCTGCAAGGGCGGTGGATTCGGCCCGGGAGATTGCTCCCGGGGTAGAATGGCGGCTGGAACCCCTTTCGATCGTGCCGGAGATCATGATGGCCCTTGCGCCCGCGCATTCTCTACGCCCCAGCCGGGAAGACCTCCAATCCATCATCGAGCGCGCACTCGAAGAGGCACGCTCGCGCGGAGCGACCCAGGCCGAGGCTGCGGTGAGCCGGAACAGCGGCCTGTCGGTGGGCGTGCGTCTGGGCGAGGTCGAAACGCTCGAGCACCAGCGCGACCGCAGCATGGGCATCACGGTCTATTTCGGTCAGCGCAAGGGATCGGCGAGTACGGCCGATTTCTCACCCGAGGCCGTTCGAGCCACGGTGGCGAAGGCCTGCAGCATCGCCCGATTCACGGCCGAGGACGCCTACGCGGGGCTCGCGGATGCCGCGCTCATGGCGCGCTCGCAGCCGGACCTGGATCTCGATCATCCCTGGGACCTCCACGCGGAGCGCGCCATCGAAATCGCCAAGTCCTGCGAGTCGGCGGCGCTCGCGTTCGATCCGCGCATCAACAACTCCGAGGGCGCCTCGGTCAACACCCACCAGGGGCTGCATGTCTATGGGAACACCCACGGATTCGTCGGGGGCTATCCGACCACCTCCCATACCGTGAGTTGCGTAGTCCTCGCCGGCGCCGGGGAGGACATGCAACGGGACTACTGGTACTCGACCTCGCGCGATTGGCGCGACCTCGACGATGCGGAGGCGATCGGGCGTGAAAGCGCCCGGCGAACCATCGCACGGCTCGCGCCCCGCAAGCTCTCCACGCGGCGCGCGGCCGTGCTGTTCGCGCCCGAGATGGCCCGGGGTCTGATCGGCCATTTCAGCGCCGCCATACGCGGCAGCAGTCAATACCGCCAATCGTCGTTCCTGTTGAACGCCGCGGGCCAGCAGATATTCCCCAAGGGCTTTTCGATCGCGGAGCGCCCGCACATCCCGAAAGCCATGGGCAGCGCGCCGTTCGACGAGGAGGGCGTGGCGACGCGCGACCGCGAGCTCGTCAGCGACGGCGTGCTCACGGGCTACATCCTCTCCAGCTACTCTGCACGGAGGCTGGGATTGGAAACCACGGGAAACGCGGGCGGTGCGCACAATCTCGTGGTCGCCCCGAATGAGGCCGGGGGCGCAAAGGGAATGCTCGAGCGTTTGGGGGAAGGCCTGCTCGTCACGGAGCTCATGGGCCAGGGCGTCAACGCCGTGACCGGCGATTATTCCCGCGGTGCGGCCGGATTCTGGGTGGAACGGGGTGCCGTTCAGTATCCGGTTGCCGAAATCACGATCGCCGGAAACCTGCGCGACATGCTGAAAGACATTGCCGCGGTCGGCGACGATGTGGATGCGCGCGGCGGCATTCGCGTGGGATCGATACTGCTGAAGGAAATGACCATCGCCGGAGAGTAGGCGGCCGGACCGCCGGAGCAGAGGCCGGGGCCGCGGCCGGGCCGGGCGCGCGGAGCCGCATTCATTCGGCGGCAATCAGTTCCTCCAGGGACCTGTCGCCGAGACTTTGCTTGAGCGCGGCATCGACTTCGCTCATCACCCGCGCGGCGGGGGCCGCAGCGCGGCCTGCCGGAGCCAGGTGTCCGCCGCTCTCCGGGGCGCGCACGGCCTCGATGATCGAGGCGATTCGGATCTCCTTCGGATCGCGACCCGGGCGGAAACTCTCGGATTCCGTGGCGACGATGAGCCCCGCTCTCTCGAGACTCCCGATCACGGGCGCCAGCGAGGCGCCCGGCATGTCGAGCTCGGCGATGAGCCGCTTGGCATTCCAATGCGTGCCGCCCTGGGCGTAGTCGCGCGCGATCAGGTACATCACCGACAAGGCGAGCTGCTCGCGCACGGTGCCCGTCAGATGGATCGATTCGCGGGCGTGCGGCAGATACTGCGGAAACTGCACGTAGAAGGCGAGCTCGGCGCCGATCAGGAGGATGAGCCAGCTCAGATAGACCCAGACGAGCGTGGTGAGGACGATGGCGAAGCCGGTGTAGACCACCATCATCTGCGAGGAGTACAGAATGGACGCCGTGAACACCTGACCGACCACCGCCCAGATGATGCCTGCGGTGACTCCGCCGATCAGCGCCGGCCGAAACTCGACCCGGGTGTTGGGGATATAGGCGTACATGAACGTGAATACGACGGTGATGATGGCGTAAGGCAACAGCCGGCCGATCCCATGCATGACCCAGCCCAGGTGCGCGCTCATGATGAGCCACTGGGCCGCGGAGCTGTGCAGCGCGGAGCCCAGGAGGCCGAGCACGATCGCCAGCAGGATTGGCCCGACGATCATGATGCCCAGGTACTCGATGAAGCGGCGCGCCCAGCTGCGCGGCCGGTCGACTCGCCACACGAAATTGACGCTCGCCTCGACCTTCTGAATCGTGCTGATGCCCGTATACGTAAGGAATATGAAGCCGATCGAGCCCAGGACATCGCCGCGCATGTTCGAGACGAATTGCAGAACGCTGTCCGTGAGCTGATTCGCCGCCGCACCGAGCGGCCGGAAGAATTCGTGCAGGATGAAGTTCAGGTCGATCCGCGCGCCGATGCCCTTCAGGATGGCCAGACCGAACACCAGCAGCGGCACCAGAGACAGAAGCGTCGTATACGCGAGGCTCATGGCCCGGACACTGATCTCGCCGGCCACCCAATCGCGGCCGATCGCGACCGGATAGCGCAGCGTGCGCACCACCGGCCCCCAGGGAGGTTTCATGCTCCGCGATCTCTGGAAGAGTCCCTCCTGGAGGCGGGCGAGCGCCGTGCTCATCGCGCCGTCAGGCCGTCAACAGCTCGAGCGCGTTGCGATAGTTCTCGCTGGTACGCGCGATGATGTCCGGCGGAAGGTGCGGTGCCGGAGGCTTCTTGTTCCAGTGCAGCGATTCGAGGTAGTCGCGCACGAATTGCTTGTCGAAACTCGGCGGGCTGATGCCCGGTTTGTAGGACGCCATCGGCCAGAAGCGCGATGAATCCGGCGTCAGCACCTCGTCGATCAGGATCAGATTGCCGGCCTTGTCGGTGCCGAACTCGAATTTGGTGTCCGCGATGATGATGTTGCGCGAGCGGGCGTGCGCGGCGGCGAAGGCGTAGAGCGCCAGCGTGATCCGGCGGATGCTCTCGGCGTACTCGCGTCCGACCGCCTTGACGATGGCAGCGAAGTCGACGTTTTCATCGTGCTGGCCGGCGGGCGCCTTCGATGCCGGCGTGAACAGGGGTTCCGGCAGAGCGTCCGCCATCTTGAGGCCCGGAGGCAGGGAGATGCCGCACACGGAACCCCGCGCCATGTAATCCTTGTAGCCCGAGCCGATCAAATATCCCCGGGCGACGGCCTCGACGGGGAGTGCCTTCAGCTTCCGCACCACCATGGAGCGGCCGGCGAGCGCGGCGCGCTCGTCGGGATCCGTGACGAGATCCTCGACCCGGAGCTCCGTCAGTTGATTCGCGACGATGTGCCGGGTTTTGTCGAACCAGAACTCGGAGATCCGCGTGAGCACTGCACCCTTGAAGGGTATCGGATCGGGCAACACCACATCGAAGGCCGACAAGCGATCCGTCGTGACGATGAGCAGATGATCCGCGTCGACGTCATAGATGTCGCGTACCTTGCCCTGGTGGATCTTTTTCAGGCCTCGGATTCGACTCTCGAACAGCGGCGGCGATTGCGAAAGCGGTTCCATGCGTCCGGACTGCTACCATTATGGGTCGGAAGGTCGGCGATTGTGGCGGGGCGGGTCGGATAGGTCAAATGGCGTGGAAAGGAACGATTCTCGGCGCGTTGATCGGCTTCCTGATCTCCCGCTCCCTGTGGGGAGCGGTGGTCGGGGCCATCATCGGGCAGATGTTCGATCAGAGCGGCGGTTTCGGGGTCCTGCACGCGGGCGCGGGCACGAGCGCCTCGGTCTCCGAGGTGTTCTTTCGAACCACGTTCGAGCTCATGGGACACGTTGCCAAATCCGACGGCCGGGTCTCGGAAGCGGAGATTGATGCGGCGCGGGGGCTGATGCGGGAGCTCAGGCTCGGACCCGCCGAGATCGCCGCCGCCATCGCTTGTTTCCGGACGGGGAAATCCGCGTCCTACGATGCGAATTTCAGCGTGGAGCTTTTGCGCGAGGCCTGCGGTCTGCGCTACGACCTTTTGTCCGCGTTCATCGAATTGCAGCTGCGCGCGGCGCTCGCCGGCAACGGCATCTCGCCGCCCGCGCGCAATATCCTGATGCGCGCGGCAGAGCGGCTCGGCATGTCGGGCCTGGAATTCGCGCGCATGGAGGCGGGGTTGCGCGCTCGCGGCCGGGGCCATTCGGGTCCCGGCGGCCGGCCCGCCCCGGGCTCCTCCGAGAGGCCGCTGCCCGATTGCTATGCGGAGCTAGAAGTCAGCCCGCAGGCGAGCGATGCGGAGGTCATCAAGGCCTACCGCCGGCAGATGAGCCGCCATCATCCTGACAAGCTGGTGGCCAACGGGCTGCCCGAGTCCATGGCGCAGTGGGCGAAGGAAAAGACTCAGCGCATCCAAGAGTCCTACGAGTCAATACGTGCGGCGCGCGGCATGCGTTGATAGAGTGGCGTATGGCTACGATCATCTCGCCCTCGATTCTGTCCGCTGATTTCGCCCGGCTGGGTGAGGAAGTGAATTCGGTGCTCGCCGCGGGCGCCGATTGGATCCACTTCGATGTCATGGACAATCACTACGTTCCCAATCTCACCGTGGGTCCGATGGTGTGCGAGGCGCTGCGCAAGTCCGGAGTCAAGGCGACCATCGACGTCCATTTGATGATCTCGCCGGTGGACGCGCTGGCCGCGGAATTCGCCAAGGCCGGCGCGACGCGCATCAGCTTTCACCCCGAGGCGACCCTGCACGTGGACCGCACCATTCAGCACATCCGCGAGGAGGGATGCTCGCCGGGACTGGTGTTCAATCCCGCGACTCCGCTCAATTGGCTGGACTATGTGCTCGACAAGATCGATCTGGTGCTCATCATGTCGGTCAATCCCGGCTTCGGCGGCCAGAAGTTCATTCCCGAGGCGCTCGGCAAGCTCGCCGAGGCCCGCCGGCGCATCGATGCGCTGGGGCGCGACATCCGTCTCGAGATCGACGGCGGGGTGAAAGTGGAGAACGCCGCGGAGATCGCCCGGGCGGGCGCCGACACGTTCGTGGCGGGCTCGGCCATCTTCGGGAGTGCGGACTACGCCGCCACCATCGCGGCGTTGCGTAGAGAGATCGAGCGCGGCGCATCGAGCGCCGGGCGCGCCGCGCCTTAGCCCGATCTATTCGTCGTCGTCATCGTCATCATCATCGTCATGCTGCTCGGGGCGCGTCACCTTGCCGGGGGCTGCCCCGGCGCCGGCTTTCACCGGAACGACGAGCGGCCGCGTCTTGACCTTGGGGCGGGCGTTGAAGACCACGATGGTCTTACCGGTGGCGCGCAGCAGCCCCTGCTCTTCCAGCACCTTCAGCACCCGGCCCGCCATCTCGCGGGAACATCCGACCAGCCGCGAGAGCTCCTGGCGGCTCACCTTGATCTGCATGCCTTCCGGATGGGTCATGGCATCCGGCTCTCCGCAGAGGTCCATGATGGCGTGCGCCACGCGGCCGGTGACATCGACGAACGCAAGATCGCCGAGCTTGCGATTGGTGCGATCGAGGCGCGTGGCGAGCTGCGTCGCCAGCTCGAAAATCAGACCCGGGCTTTCGGCGGCTATCTGCCGGAATCGAGGATAGGTCATTTCGGCGAGCTCCGATTGCTGCCGGGTGCGGACCCAGGCGCTGCGGGTCGGCTGTTCGTAGAACAAGCCCATTTCGCCGAAGAATTGGCCCTTGTTGAGATAGGCGAGCACCATCTCGTTGCCGTCCTCGTCCTCGATCATGACCTCGACCGAGCCCGAGATGATGTAGTAGAGAATGTCCGGCAGATCGCCTGCGTGGATGATGACCGTCTTGGAAGGGACTGTCCGGATACGGCAGTAGCTCAGGAAACGATTGATCGCGGGGATATCGCTTAAGGCCTTTGCCACTTCTTCCATGGTCTCTCCCGAAAAAATGAGGTCGTGAAAACGCCTGTTCTGGCGCACCTTTTATTACATAAGTCCCGGAATCGCAAGCACTCAGGGCATTCGCCTACACCCACCGAGAGCCGCCGGTCATGACTCTGGAGGCGAGATGCATCGCTCCTTTGATCCAAAGCGGCGGCTCCCGGCCGCCGAGCGAGGCGGCTTTCGCTCCATGCCGCACCTCGTCATGGGTCATTTGTTCGATGATCGCGCGGCTCTGCAGGTCCGCCGCGGGGAGCCGGTCCAGGTGGCCGCGCAGGTGGGATTCGACCTGACGCTCGGTCTCGGTGATGAATCCCAAGCTGGTGCTGTCCCCGGAGAGCCCGGCCGCCGCCCCTATGAGGAAGGAGCCGGCGTACCAGAGGGGGTTCAGGAGGCTGGTTCGCCCCTTCAATTCCTTGATTCTGATCTCGCACCAGGCCAGGTGATCCATTTCCTCGGCGGCTGCCTGGCGCATGGCGTCCGCCGCGGCCTGACTGCGGGCGGTCAGCGCCTGTCCGCGGTATAGCGCCTGGGCGGCCACTTCGCCGGCGTGGTTGACCCGCATCAGCCTCGAGGATGCCTGGCGGTCGGCCTCGTCCGGCACCAATTCGCCTCCCACGGACCGGGGAACCGCCCGCGCGGGATGGGCCTGGTTGCATAACACATTGATTGCCTTATCTATTTCGCCGATCAGTCGATCCGTCAGACTCAAGGTGCGGGGGCTCATGCACACATTATATTACAGGGGCCCGTCCTCACGACGGACTGGTCACGGGCCCCAGGGTTCTGTACACTCTCGCGCCTTTCGTCTGGCGTGTAAGCCGAGTATTTCCAATGCAAACCGTATTCTCCAAGCCTGAAGAAACCCGCGGCGACTGGTATCTGGTCGACGCGTCGGGCAAGACCCTGGGCCGTCTGGCGTCCCAGATCGCTCACCGCTTGAAGGGCAAGCACAAGCCCAACTATGCCCCGCATCAGGATCTCGGCGATCACATCGTCGTCATCAATGCGGGCACGGTGCGCGTCACCGGCGCCAAGCTCACCGACAAGTGGTACCACCAGCACACCGGCTACGTCGGCAACCTGAAGAGCATCGTGCTCGGCAAGCTCCTGCAGGAGCATCCGGAGCGCGCCGTGGAATTTGCGGTGAAGGGCATGTTGCCCAAGGGTCCGCTCGGCCGCCGCATGTACAAGAAGCTTCATGTGTTCGGCGGCAGCACCCATCCCCATCAAGCGCAGCAGCCCAAGACGCTCGCGCTTTAAGAGTCAGGAAATCAAGTCATGGCATCAAGTTCCGCCAGAAACAACGCCTTCTACGGCACCGGCCGCCGCAAGACCTCGAGTGCCCGCGTCTATCTCAGCAAGGGATCGGGCAAGGTCTCGGTCAACGGGCGGTCGCTCGAGGAGTTCTTCGGACGCGAGACCGGCCGCATGATCGTGCAGCAGCCGTTCGGCGCGGTGCAATTGGAGGGCAAGTTCGACGTGGATGCCCATGTCGAGGGCGGCGGAATCACCGGCCAGGCGGGCGCCATCCGTCACGGCATCACCCGCGCCTTGATGTCCTACGACGAGACGCTGCGTTCGTCCTTGCGCAAGGCCGGATTCGTCACCCGCGATGCCCGCGAGGTCGAGCGCAAGAAGGTCGGGCGGCGCAAGGCTCGTCGCGGCACCCAATTCTCCAAGCGCTGATCCGCATGCCGATTTGGGGGATCGTCTAGCGGTAGGACAACGGTCTCTGACACCGTTTACCTAGGTTCGAATCCTAGTCCCCCAGCCAGACAAAGGGCCCGCTTCAAGCGGGCCCTTTTCTTGAAACAGGCTCGAGATCGCAGGCAACCGCGGATAATCATGTCGGGCGAGCACAATTCGGGTGGACGCATCGCGCCTCTGGCGCTGGCCGCACTCGGCGTCGTGTTCGGCGACATCGGCACGAGCCCCTTGTACGCGATGTCGGCGTGCTTCACGGGTCCGAACATCCAGGTCACGCCGGAGCACATCTTCGGCATTCTGTCGCTCATCTTCTGGGTCCTCGTTCTCATCATTCTTCTGAAGTATGTCGCGGTGGTCCTGAACGCCGACAACAAGGGCGAGGGCGGCGTGCTGGCGCTGACCGCGCTGGTCGTCAACACCGAGCGGGAGAGTCCGCGAAAGCGCATCTACGGCATGCTCGGCATTCTGGGCGCCGCGCTGTTCTTCTCGGACGGCGCGATCACGCCGGCCATCTCGGTATTGAGCGCCGTGGAAGGTCTGCACGTCGCCGCGCCCGATGCGCAGATACCCATCCTGCCGATCACCGTCGTCGTGCTGGTCGGCCTTTTCCTGATTCAGCGGCATGGCACCGGATCGGTCGGCAAGGTGTTCGGACCGGTGATGCTCGGGTGGTTCGCGATCCTCGCGGTCATGGGCGTGAGCTGGATCGTGCGCGAGCCCCGCGTGCTGGTCGCGCTCTCTCCCGTGTTCGCGCTGCAATTGATCGCGCAGCATCAGATCAGCGCGCTCGCGGTGCTCGCGGGCGTGTTCCTCACCGTGACCGGCGGCGAGGCGCTCTATGCGGACATGGGACATTTCGGCAAAACGCCGATCCGTCTGAGCTGGGTCACGATCGTCATGCCCGCGCTGGTGTTGAACTACTTCGGTCAGGGCGCGCTGCTCATCGAGAATCCGGCCGCCATCTCGAATCCGTTCTATCTCATGGCGCCGCAGTGGTCGCTCCTGCCGCTCGTGGTCATCGCGACCGCGGCGACGGTCATTGCCTCCCAGGCGGTGATCTCCGGCGTGTTCTCCGTGACGACGCAGGCCGTGAGTCTGGGACTCTTCCCGCGAGTGCGTGTCGAGCACTCCTCCGCCGAATACGCCGGGCAGATCTACGTGCCCACCATGAACTGGATCATGATGCTGGCGACCCTCGGACTCGTATTGGGTTTCGGCAGCTCGGCCGCGCTCGCGGGCGCCTACGGGTTGGCGGTGTCGGGCGCGATGACCATCGTGACGCCGCTCACCCTGAGCCTGATCAAATCCCGGACCGGGAAGAAGAGCCGGTGGCTGCGCGCGGGCCTCTCTCTGTTATTCGTCATCGACCTCGCATTCCTGCTCGCCAACCTGACCAAACTTCCGGACGGCGGCTGGTTGCCGCTCACCTCGGGTTTCATCATCTATTGGCTGATGCAGACCTGGGCCAGCGGACGGGCGGCGGTGATGGCGCGACTCCTCCGGGAGCAAAAGCCCATCCGCGACTTCCTGGTCGACTTGAAGCGCGATCCGCCGGTGCGCGTCCCGGGAACGGCGATTTTCCTCGACGCCAAGGCGTCCGGCGTACCGCGCGCGCTGCTCAATAACATCAAGTTCAACCGGGTGATTCATGAGCAGGTGGTCCTGCTCACGGTGGTCACCCGGGAGCAGCCGCGCATCCTCGAAGCCAAGCGCCTGGCGGTGACGCCGATCTGCGAGGGGGTGGTGCGGATCGTGGCGCAGTTCGGCTTCATGGAGAAGCCCAACATCGTGGAGATCCTGCGGGATGCGGAAGAGTTCGGCTGCAAGTTCGAACCGGAACGGACCACGTATTTCCTGAGCCGCGAGGAGCTCCTGCCGGGACAGCGCTCGGATCTGCCGCCGTTGCGGCGCCGGGCATTCATGCAGATGGCGCGCAGCGCGCAGGTGATCGCCGACTACTACGGCCTGCCGTCGGGCCGGGTCATCGAGATCGGCACGCGCCTGGAGATCTGACCGGCCGACGGGCGCGCGGCCGGCGGCGCGCGGCCGGCGCTAACCTTCGCGAGGCAGGATCGTCTCGATGCAGGCGTCGCCCGCCACCAGCAGCACGTCGGCGCCTCGATGCGCGAACAGGCCCACCGTCACCACGCCGGCGATCCCGTTGATGGTGTCCTCCATCGCCATCGCTTCCGGATTCGTCAGCGCCAACCCGTGGACGTCCAGGATCGGATTGCCGTTGTCGGTGATCACTCCTTCGCGCCAGACGACGGGTCGTCCGCCCAGCTTCGCGAGCTCGCTCGCGACGTAGGAGCGAGCCATGGGTATCACCTCGACCGGCAGGGGGAAGGCGCCGAGCCGATCGACCAGCTTGCCGTCGTCGACGATGCAGATGAAGCGCCGGGATGCCGCCGCGACGATCTTCTCGCGAGTGAGCGCCGCGCCTCCGCCCTTGATGAGCATGCCGCGCCGCGTCGCCTCGTCGGCTCCGTCGACGTAGAGAGCGAGCTCGCCGGCGTCGTTCAGATCGAGCTCCGCGATCCCTGCCGATTTCAGCCGTTCGGACGTTTGGCGCGAGCTCGAGACAGCGCCGCGGAGCCGTATTTTCCGGGCTTTCAGCAGCTCGATGAACTCGGCGACCGTGGATCCCGTTCCCACGCCGATGAGCATGCCGTCCTCGATGTAGGGCATCGCGGCTTCGGCCGCTCGCCGCTTCTTGTCCGCCGTTGAAGACATGATTGGGTACCCCAGAAACAACTGTGCCCGCTTACGCGGGCACAGTTGATTATTTACGAAGGCCTATTTCTTCTTAGCGGCCTTTTTCTTAGCTGCCTTCTTCTTCGCCTTCTTTGCTTTCGCTGCCATATAAAACTCCGTAGTCGGGTTAGTCCGGGGACCGAGTATATACACGAATAATTAATTTACAAGCAATACATCGCGCTAGAGATATGAAAGGGGGTGCGGATGTGGTAGCGATGTGAGCGACCTCACTCGAGAGTGAGAACGAAATCCCACTCCGCTTGGGTCACCGGAGTCACCGACAAACGATTCCCTCGACGCAAGATCACGAAGTCCGACAGCTCGTCGTTCGCATGCCGACGCAGCTCATCGAGCGTGATGATGCGCTTGAACTTGCGCTCGAGCTTCACGTCCACGACGTACCACCTCGGATCGTCCGGCTTGCTTTCCGGATCGTAGTGGTGATGCTTGCGGTCGAAGGCGGTCCTGTCGGGATAGCCGTCCTTCACGATGCGTACGATGCCGGCGATGCCGGGGACCTCGCAGCTCGAATGATAAAAAAAGGCGGTGTCCCCTTTCTTCATGGAGTCCCGCAGCATGTTTCGAGCCTGATAATTACGCACGCCGTCCCAGGCGCTGGTCTTGCCGGGCTGGGCCGCAAGGTCGTCGATGCCGAAGGTGCCGGGCTCGGATTTGAGCAGCCAGTGATTCATGGAATGTCCCTCGAGAAGTGCTGAAGTCCTGACTCCGTCGCCAGCGCGTCCAAACGCACGTCGAACGCTTCCGCGAACACCGATGCGGCGCGCTGGCAATCGAAGGCGAAACCGACCAGCCTGGGCCCGGGCCAATGCCGGCGGTGGCGCCTGAACCCGAGCGCGCGATCGTAGAACCCTCCCCCCATTCCCAGCCGCCGGCCGCCGGCGTCGACGCCGACCGAGGGAACGACGATCAGGTCGAACCATCGCGGACCCAAGGCGCGGCGGTGAGCGATGCCGTGCGGAATGGAGATGCCGAACGTGCCGCGCCGCGTCCTGCCGGCGAGGGGGTAGAAGCGCAGCCGGCGATGGGCGAGGTCAACGACCACCGGAACGTAGAGTCGAATGCCCCGGCGCCGCGCGGCGGCGGCGAGCGCGCCCGGGTCGGCCTCGCCGTCGAAAGGAAGATAGATCGCGACCCGCGCGCCCGACTTGAACGCGGCCAGGCGGGCCACGAACGCAGCCGCCATGCGGGAGCGCCTGGCGTGCTCCGCCGGATTCAAAGAGCGCCGACTGCGGCGAAGCTCCTTGCGCAGTTTCGCTTTCATAAAAAGGGGATGGCGCCGCCCGCCTGTGCCGTTTTGGACCGTTGCTCCCGACCTGAGCAACAGGTGGGGCTAACTGCCGACACTTAAGGCTTTCCGCTCGAGGCGGACTTGCACAATGCTGCCAGCAAGCAATGGCCCCTGGGGTTTACAAATTAGGGTCAGGAGGTAACCCGATCCGCATCGAACACCGCAGGC
>DASYAC010000049.1:0-2991 GCA_036501585.1 Steroidobacteraceae bacterium | reverse complement strand
TAGGTGTACTGGGTGACCTCCATGCCGTTCAGCCAGACCTCCCAGCCGAGGCCCCAGGCGCCGAGGGTCGGGGATTCCCAGTTGTCCTCGACGAAGCGCACGTCGTGCACCAGCGGATCGAACCCGAGCGCGCGCAGGCTGCCGAGATAGAGGTCGAGGATATCGAGCGGTGACGGCTTGATGATCACCTGGAACTGATAGTAGTGCTGCAGTCGGAAGGGGTTCTCGCCGTAGCGCCCATCGGCCGGGCGGCGCGAAGGCTGAACGTAGGCGGCGCTCCATGGCTCCGGCCCGATGGACCGCAGGAATGTGGCCGTGTGGAACGTCCCGGCCCCGACCGGCATGTCGTACGGCTGCAGGACGACACAGCCGCGCTCGGACCAGTAGCGCTGCAATGCGAAGATCAGCTCCTGAAAGGTGCGGGGCGCCGTGCCGATTCTCATGGCTTAAGTCGGAAGCACAAAAGAGCCGGCGAGTATATCCCGCGGAAACCGCGGCAGCCGTAGCCGGGCGATTTGCACCGAAACGAGGCGTGCGGCAGGGATCGGCTGACCAAAGGGGTGGCTTCGCATTGGAATTGCACTAAATTGGTGCCAGAATGCGAGCGTCTGCACCACCGTGGTGCATGGCGGTCGCCAAGTGATTGCTAACCCCTTGATTTTGCGCATAGCTCGAGCTGGCACAGCGCCTGCACTACCTCATTGCTCCGCCACATGCCCCGGGTGACCGTCGCAGGTTCTCCAGATCGCACGGCGCGAGTCACCTTCTTCATCTTGTCTTCGGAGGAGATATGACACCGGCCGATGTGCTCAAGCTGATCAAAGAAAAAGAACTCAGATTCGCGGACCTGAGATTCACCGACACGCGCGGCAAGGAGCAGCACGTGACCATTCCGGCGCGTCTCGTGGACGAGGATCTGTTCCGTGACGGCAAGATGTTCGACGGCTCCTCCATCGCCGGATGGAAAGGCATCAACGAGTCGGACATGATCCTCATGCCCGAGGCCAATACCGCCGTCATCGATCCCTTCTTCGAAGACGCTACGATCAATATCCGCTGCGACGTCATCGAGCCGGCCACGATGCAGGGCTATGAGCGCGATCCGCGCTCGCTCGCGAAGCGGGCCGAGGCGTACCTCAAGTCCACCGGCATTGCCGACTACGCGCTCTTCGGCCCCGAGAACGAGTTTTTCATCTTCGACAGCGTGCGCTATGGCAATGACATGCGCGGCTGCTTCTACTCCATCGACTCCGCGCAGGGCGCATGGAATTCGGGCACGGAGTACACCGAAGGCAATCGGGGCCATCGCCCCGGGATCAAGGGCGGCTACTTCCCGGTGCCTCCGGTCGACGCCTTCCAGGACGTTCGCTCGGCGATGTGTCTCGCCTTGGAGGAGATGGGCCTCAAGGTCGAGGTGCATCACCACGAGGTGGCGACTGGCGGACAGAGCGAGATCGGCGTGGGTGCCGGCACGCTCGTGCAGAAAGCCGACCAGGTGCAGATCCTCAAATATGCGGTGCTCAACGTGGCGAATCGCTATGGCAAGACCGCGACCTTCATGCCGAAGCCGCTCGTCGGCGACAACGGCAGCGGCATGCACGTGCATCAGTCGCTGCAGAAGGAAGGCAAGGCCCTCTTCGCGGGCGACAGGTACGGCGGCCTCTCGGATATCGCCCTTTACTACATCGGCGGGATCATCAAGCACGCGCGGGCGCTCAACGCCTTCACCAATGCCGGTACCAACAGCTACAAACGTCTCGTGCCCGGATTCGAGGCGCCCGTGATGCTCGCGTATTCCGCGCGCAACCGCTCCGCGTCCATCCGCATTCCGTGGGTGTCGAACCCCAAGGCCCGCCGCATCGAGGTGCGTTTCCCCGATTCCAGCGCGAACCCGTACTTCGCCTTCGCGGCGATGATGATGGCCGGCCTCGACGGCATCCAGAACAAGATCCATCCGGGCGACCCGGCCGATAAGGATCTCTACGACCTGGAGCCGGAGGAGGCCAAGCACATCCCGACGGTCTGCCATTCGCTCGACATGGCGATCGACTACCTCGATAAGGATCGCGAGTTCCTCACCCGCGGCGGCGTCTTCACCAATGACGTGATCGACGCGTATGTCGGCCTGAAGATGCAGGAGATGACGCGCTTCCGCATGGCGACCCATCCGGTGGAGATGGAGCTCTACTACAGCTGCTGATGTGCGCGATCCGCACGAGCGTCCGGACCGCGTCGAGCCGGTGCCGGCCAGCCAGGGCAAGCGGGGTGCCCTCGTCGAGGATGGTCGACGTGTCCTCGATCCCCGCGAGCGACCGCGCATGGACGCGCGGGCCGGGAATGCTGCCGCCAAGGGCGGCCAGCGGCGCGGCCGTCGTACCGCGACGGCCGGCGGCACCGACTCCACTCCTTTTCTGCTACGCCCTTCCTTTGTCCTCGGCTCCGCATCGGGCTATGCTCGCCCCCTATGCGCCACCTCCGATTTACCTTAATCCGGCGCGCCACGGCGCGATCGATCGTGGCAGCGAGCCTCGGCTTTCTCTGCGCCACCGCGCTTGCGGACAATGGCGGCAGACCGACCACCGTCTACAAGTGGGTCGACGCGCAGGGCATAGTCCACTACAGCGATCAGCCGCACCCCAACGCGCAGAAGCTGGAAATCCGTGGCGCCCAGACCTTCTCCGCCCAACCGGCACCGCAGAGCAGCTCCGCGACGTCCGCGCCGCAGGATGCCCAGCCCTCCAGCGCCGCCTACGACAGCTGCTCGATCACCCAGCCCGCCGACCAGCAGATGCTGATGAACGTCTTCCAGGCGACCGCGACCATCCAGACCTCGCCGACGATGCGCCCCGGCGATCAGATCCACCTCTTCGTCGACGGCAAACAGATCCAGGGCTCCAGCACCTCCTTCACCTTCCCCGTAGCCCGCGGCCAACACTCCGTGCAGGCCGTGATCGAAGACAGCACAGGCCAGATCGTCTGCGAAACCAGCAG
>DASYAC010000048.1:0-1876 GCA_036501585.1 Steroidobacteraceae bacterium | reverse complement strand
CCGCCCCCGCCCCCTCCGCGGGCGCCGAGCATCTGCATGTTGTCCGCGATGATCTCGGTGGTGTAGCGATCGTTGCCCTGCTTGTCCTGCCATTTGCGGGTACGGAGCTTCCCTTCCACGAATACCTGGGAGCCCTTGCGCAGGTACTCGGCGGCAATCTCGCCCAGCCGGCCGAAGAGCGCGATGCTGTGCCACTCGGTGCGCTCCTGTTGCGCCCCGGAGGCTTTGTCCTTCCACGACTCGCTCGTGGCGATGCGGATATTGGTGACCGTCATGCCGCTCGGCATCGAGCGAGTCTCGGGGTCAGCACCCAAATTCCCGACCAAAATGACTTTGTTGACTCCGCGAGCCATGACGTTCCCCTCCACTGTGGATGGCGGATATTGTACACGCGCCGGCAGCCCCCATAGTGGGGCTTACCGTCGCGCATTGATCCAGAAATGCGTGGCCGGGCCGCCGGCCGCTCGATTTCGGGCGCCGCCCCCGTCCCTGTCCTCGCCCCTTGACGCCGGGCGTATAGTATTTTGGTTGCATGCAAAATATCCGCATCCGGGGCGCCCGGACCCACAATCTCAAGAATCTCGACCTCGACCTGCCGCGGGACCGCCTGATCGTGTTCACCGGGCTGTCGGGGTCCGGCAAATCCTCCCTCGCGTTCGACACCATTTATGCCGAAGGCCAGCGGCGCTACGTGGAGTCGCTGTCCACCTATGCGCGCCAGTTCCTGTCGATGATGGAAAAACCGGACGTGGATACGATCGAGGGATTATCTCCGGCGATCTCCATCGAGCAGAAGTCCACCTCGCATAACCCGCGCTCCACCGTGGGCACGGTGACCGAGGTGTACGACTACCTGCGGCTCCTGTACGCCCGCGCGGGCATCCCGCGCTGTCCCGATCACCACATCGACCTCGCTGCTCAGACCGTGAGCCAGATGGTGGACGCCGTGCTGGCGCACCCCGAAGGCACTGCGATGATGCTCCTGGCGCCCGCCATATCGGAGCGCAAGGGCGAACACGCCGAGCTGCTCGAGGAGCTGCAGGCCGGAGGCTTCGTGCGTGCGCGCATCGACGGGCGCGTGGTGGAGCTCGATCAAGCGCCGAAGCTCGACATACGCCGCAAGCACACGGTCGAGGCGATCGTCGACCGCTTTCGCGTTCGGCCCGATTTGACGCAGCGCCTCGCGGAATCCTTCGAGACCGCGCTGCGCCTGGGCGGCGGCGTGGCCCGGGTCGCGTTCATGGACGATGCGGAGCGGCCGGAGCTCGTTTTTTCCGACAAGTTCGCGTGCCCGATTTGCAATTATTCCCTCACCGAGCTCGAGCCCCGGCTGTTTTCGTTCAACAGTCCGATCGGCGCCTGTCCGAGCTGCGATGGCCTCGGGACGCAGGAGTTCTTCGATCCCGAGAAAATCGTCGCCAATCCGCATCTGTCCCTCGCCGGCGGTGCGGTACGCGGCTGGGATCGGCGCAATGCCTATTACTTCCAGGTGATTCAATCCCTGGCGCGGCATGCGAAGTTCGACATCGAGGCGCCGTACGAGGGCCTGCCGCAGAAAATAAAGAACCTGGTCCTCTTCGGGAGCGACGACGAGCAGATCGAATTCAAGTATCTCGACGGCAAGGGCGGCACCGTCAAGCGCAAACATGCCTTCGAAGGCATCGTCAAGAATCTCGAGCGCCGCTTCCGCGAGACCGAATCGGCCACGGTGCGCGAGGAGCTCGCCAAGTACCGTTCGTCGCGGGCCTGCCCCGAATGCGGCGGCACCCGGCTCAACCGCGCCGCACGCAACGTGTTCGTCGAGGCGAAGTGCCTGCCCGAGATCTCCTCGCTCTCGGTCGCCCGGGCCGTGGAGTTCTTCCAGGCGCTGAAGCTT
>DASYAC010000047.1:0-14028 GCA_036501585.1 Steroidobacteraceae bacterium | reverse complement strand
TTGATGAGGGCATGGATCTGCGCATCGATCCCGTCGATGCGCTCGCGGATGCCGCGGAGATCCGCGGCGCCCGCGGGCTTCGCTCCGACGACCCCGGAGGCGCCCTTGCGGGCGCGCGATTTGCGCTTGAGCTCGGCCATTCGATCCCTCACCTTAGCCCGTTCATCCGTGCCTGCGCTCGAATTCACGCATGAACGCGATCAGCGCCTCGACACCCTCGAGCGGCATGGCATTGTAGAGGCTGGCGCGCATACCGCCCAACACCCGGTGTCCCTTGAGATTGTGGAGCCCCGCCCGCGCCGCCTCCTCCAGAAAGGTCGAGTCGAGCTCGGGATTCCGCAACGTGAAGGTCACGTTCATCCGGGAACGCGCATCGCGCGCCACGCGGTTCGAGTAGAAGGAGGATCCGTCGATGGCCGCATACAGGGCGGCCGCCTTGGCGCCGTTCGCCTCGCCCATCGCGGCAACGCCGCCGTTTCTCTTCAACCATTTGAATACCAGCCCGGCGACGTACCAGGCGAACGTCGGCGGCGTGTTCAGCAAGGACCCCTCGCCCGCCACCGCCTTGTAATCGAACACCGACGGAGTCTCCGGACGGGCATGACCCAGCAGGTCCTCCCGCACGATCACCAAAGTCAGTCCCGACGGGCCGATGTTCTTCTGGGCTCCGGCATAGATCAGCGCGAAGCGGGACACATCGATCGGGCGCGACAGGATATTCGAGGACATGTCGGCGACCAGCGCCACGCTGCCCGCCGCCGGCACGTAATGAAACTCCACGCCGCTGATGGTCTCGTTCGGCGTGTAGTGCAGGTAGGCCGCGCCGGGCGCGAGATCGAGCTCGCTTTGCGGCGGTACGCGCATGCCGTCGCCGCCGGCCCCGGCGGCGATGTGCACCGTGCAATAGCGCCGCGCCTCTGCGATCGCCTTCCTGGACCAGTGCCCGGTGTCGATGTAGTCGGCGACAGATGCCGGCCGGGTGAGATTCAGCGGAACGATCGCGAACTGCGCAGTCGCGCCGCCCTGCAGGAACAGGATCCGGTAATTGCGCGGCACTCCCATCAGCTCGCGCAGATCCGCCTCGGCTTCGGCGGCGACGCGCATGAACGCCTTGCCGCGATGGCTGACCTCCATCACCGACATGCCGCTCGCGTTCCAGTCCAGGAGCTCCGCGCGCGCCTGCTCCAATACCTCGAGCGGCAGCACGGCCGGTCCGGGAGAAAAGTTGTACGCCCGCATCCTCGGTGAGACCGCGCCGGTCGAGCGCCGCTACGGTTCTTCGGAGGGCAGGTCGGAGCCGCCGTCCGCCGGGTCGGAGGCGCCGTCTTCCGAAGGAACGCCTTCGGACGGATCGGCCTCTCCCTCGCCTTCCGGGGGCTCGGCGCCGAGGCCGGCGATGCGCTCCAGGCCGGACAGCTGATCGCCCTCTTCCAGCCGGATGAGGCGGACGCCCTGGGTATTGCGGCCCACCACCGAGATGTCCTTCACCGGCGTGCGCACCAGCGTACCGCTCTGGCTCATGAGCATGACCTCATCGTCCAGCGTGACCTGCAGCGCGCCGACCGTTCGGCCGTTGCGATCGGTGATTTGCTGCGCGATGACGCCCTGGCCGCCGCGGCCGTGAGTCGGGAAGTCCTCGAGCGGCGTCAGCTTGCCGAAGCCGTTTTCGGAGGCGGTGAGAATGTATCCCTGGTCGGCCACGATCAACGCATTGACGCTCTGCTCCTCCGCGAGCTTCACCCCGCGCACGCCGGCGGCCTCCCGGCCCATCGGCCGCACCTCGTCCTCCAGGAAGCGGATCGCCTTGCCGCCCGTCGTGAACAACAGAATGTCCTTGCTGCCGTCCGTGATCGCGACGCCGACCAGCTTGTCGCCGGCATCCAGGGCGACGGCGATGATGCCGCTCGCGCGCGGGCGAGAGAACAGCGCGAGCGAGGTCTTCTTGACGGTGCCCATGCTGGTCGCCATGAACACGAACTTGCCCTCCTCGAAATCCTTGATGGCAAGCATGGCGCTGATTCGCTCGCCTTCCTGCAGCGGCAGGAGATTCACGATGGGCTTGCCGCGCGAGCCTCTGCTCGCCTGAGGGAGCTGGTAGACCTTCAGCCAGTAGAGCTTGCCGCGGTCGGAGAAGCAGAGCAGCGTGTCGTGGGTATTCGCGACGAACAGATTGTCGATGAAATCCTCGTCCTTGACGGTGGTGGCCGCCTTGCCGCGGCCGCCCCGGCGCTGTGCCTGGTAGGCGGAGACCGGCTGCGCTTTGGCGTAGCCGCCGTGGGAGAGCGTCACCACCACGTCCTCGGGGGATATCAGGTCCTCGATGGTGAGATCTTCGTGATTGACGATGATCTCGGTACGCCGCTTGTCGGCGAAGGTCTCGCGGATGTGTTCGAGCTCGGCGCGGATGACGGCGAGCAGCCTCTCGGGCCTCGCCAGGATGTCGCTCAAGTCGCGGATCAGCGCCAGGAGCTCCTGGTACTCCGCGACGATCTTTTCCTGTTCCAGTCCGGTCAACCGATTGAGCCGCATGTCGAGAATGGCCTGCGCCTGAATCTCGGTCAGCCGATAGCCTCCCGCGGTGAGGCCCAGGGGCGAGGTCTCGCCGTCGGGACGGGTATTGATCGCGCCCGCCCGCCCGAGCATCTCCGGCACCGCGCCCGAGGTCCAGATCTTCGATACCAGCGCCGCTTTCGCCTCCGCCGGCGAGGGAGAGGCCTTGATGGTCGCGATCATCTCGTCGATGTTCGCGAGCGCTATCGCCAGGCCTTCGAGAATGTGGCTCCGCTCGCGTGCCTTGCGCAAATCGTAAACGGTGCGCCGCGTCACCACCTCGCGCCGATGACGCAGGAATGCCTCCAGCATTTCCTTCAGGCTGAGAAGACGCGGCTGTCCGTCGACCAGCGCGACCATGTTGATGCCGAACACCTGTTCCATCGGCGTCTGCGCGAACAGATTGTTCAGCAGAATCTCCGGCACCTCGCCGCGCTTCAACTCGATGACCACGCGCATGCCGTCCTTGTCCGACTCGTCGCGCAGCCCGTCCGAGGCGATGCCCTCGATGAGCTTCTCGCGCACCAGGTCCGCGATGCGCTCGATCAGCTTCGCCTTGTTGACCTGGTAGGGGAGCTCCGTGATGATGATGGCCTGCCGGTCGCCCCGGCCGACCTCCTCGATGTGCGTGCGGGCGCGCACGTGCAGCCGGCCGCGTCCGGTCTTGTAGGCCGCGACGATTTCCTGCGCACCGTTGATGAGGCCCGCGGTCGGAAAGTCCGGCCCCGGGACGATTTGCATGAGCTCGCCGAGCGTGAGATCCGGCTTCTCGATGAGCGCGATGCACGCCGAGACGATCTCCCCCAGGTTGTGCGGCGGGATGTTGGTGGCCATGCCCACCGCGATGCCCGAGGAGCCGTTCACCAGGAGATTCGGCACGCGCGCCGGGAGCACCGCGGGCTCGCTCTCCGACTCGTCGTAGTTCGGAACGAAGTCGACGGTTTCCTTGTCGATGTCCGCGAGGAGCTCGCCCGCCAGCCGCGACATGCGCACTTCGGTATAGCGCATGGCCGCCGGCGGATCGCCGTCGACCGAGCCGAAATTCCCCTGGCCGTCGACCAGCAAGTAGCGCATCGAGAAAGGCTGAGCCATGCGCACGATGGCGTCGTACACCGACACGTCGCCGTGCGGATGGTATTTGCCGATCACATCGCCGACCACGCGGGCCGATTTCTTGTAGGCCCGGTTCCAGTCGTTGCCGAGCTCGCGCATGGCATAGAGCACGCGCCGGTGAACGGGCTTGAGCCCGTCCCGAACGTCGGGAAGCGCCCGCCCCACGATGACGCTCATGGCGTAATCCAGATAGGATTTACGCATCTCGTCCTCGAGATTTACGGGCAAAATTTCGCGTGCGATCTCGGCCATGTGCGAGAGTCCGGATGAGCCTTAACGAGCCCTTCGGGGCTGCGGATTAAGAGGGTTTATAAGGAGGCGAGACCTGGTCTCAACATCCGCCGATCTTAGCACAGATCCCCATGGGTCTTAAGCCCTGCCCGGGCTTTAGCCGATATACTTGACGCCATGCTCGCCACCCCTTCCGACGTGAACATCAAGGCTCGCTGGATCGCCCCGATGGCGGACCACGGCGAGATTCTCGAGGCTCACACGCTGGTGATCCGCGACGGCCGAATCCTCGATGTGCTCCCGCACCGGGCGGCGGCCGAACGCTATGCTCCGCGCGTCGAGCTGGATCGGCCCGATCATCTCGCCATGCCGGGACTGGTGAACGCCCGGACTCATATCGGGGCCGGCGCCGCGCGATCGGAGAGCTTCTCGGGCGACGCGGCACTTCTTGGGATCGCCAATATGCTCAAGTCGGGCATCACATGCTTCTGCGACGCCGGGTATTTCCCGCGCGAGGTCGCGGCCGCCGCGGTCCAACAGGGGCTGCGGGCCGTGATCGGCCTGCCGGTCGCGGAACATTCGAGCGCCTGGGCGCAGAGCCCCGGCGAATATCTCACGCGGGCGCTCAAGCTGCACGACGAGTACAAGGCTCATCCGTCGATCTCGACCCGATTCGCCCCGCTTCGCGCCGGCTTTCTCGGCGACGAGACGCTCGCGCGCCTCGCGACACTGGCCGCTGAGCTCGACGCTGGCGTGCTCGTGTCCTTGCACGAATCGCGAGAGGACGTTGAGGCCTCCATTCGCCTGCGGGGCGAGAGGCCGCTCCAGCGTTTCCTGAATCTCGGACTCCTGGGCCCCGCGTCGGCCGCCTCGCACCTGACGGAAGTCGATGCCGGCGATCTGGAGCTCCTGCGCCGCTCCGGTGCCGCCGTCACGCTCTGTCTCGCCTCGGGGCTGATGCGCGGTCACGGCGTGCCGCCCATCGAGGCGCTCGCCGCGCCGCCGGTCCGTGTGAGCCTCGGCAGCGATGGGGAACACTGCGGTCCGGGGCAGGATCTGTGGACGGAAATCAAGCTCATGGGGCTGCATTCGCCCGGCGCGAGTCCCGGCAGCGTGCTCGGCGCCGCGACCCGCGGGGGTGCCGCCGCGCTCGGGCTCGAGTCGGAGACCGGCACGCTCGAGCCCGGCAAGTGGGCGGACGTGTGCTGCGTCGATCTGTCGGGACCGGCGGCCCGGCCGCCCGACGATCCGATACGCCGATTGGTTTTCGCGGGCGGCCGCGATCTGGTGAGCGACGTGTGGGTGGCCGGACGCCACCTTCTGGTCGAGGGACGATTCACCCGGCTGGATTGGCCGGAGCTCGCCTCGCGGCTCGACGCACGGAGCCCGCCCGCAGGTCGGCCGATACATACGACGGAGGCACATTCATGAATGCAACCGGCGGCAACGTCGATCCCGCGGAGCTCGCCAAATTCTCCGGACTCGCCGGGCGGTGGTGGGATCCCAAGGGTCCTTCCCGGCCGCTCCACGATCTGAATCCCGTACGCCTTCAATACATCGAGCGCGCCGCGCCGCTCGCCGGGCGCCGCGCGCCTGTGCGCGTGGTGGACGTGGGTTGCGGCGGCGGGATCCTGTCGGAATCCATGGCACGCCGCGGCGCCCGCGTACTCGGCATAGATCGCGCGCGTGCCGTCCTCGATGTGGCGGAATTGCACGCGCTGCAATCCGGGATCGCGGTCGAATATCGCGACGTTGCCGCGGAGACACTCGCGATCGAGCGTCCCGGCGGATTCGATCTCGCCACCTGCATGGAAATGCTCGAGCACGTACCCGACCCCGCCGCATCGCTCGCGGCTCTCGCGGCGCTGGTGCGTCCGGGCGGCGACATCATCGTGTCGACGCTCAACCGTCACCCGCGCGCCTTCGCCGTCGCGATCCTCGGCGCGGAATACGTCACGCGAATTTTGCCGCGGGGGACTCACGAATATCTCAAGTTCATCCGGCCGTCGGAGCTTGCCCGCTGGGGCCGGGCCGCGGGACTCGAGCTCTGCGACCTCGCGGGTATCGGCTACAACCCGCTCACCCGGGCTTTCCGCCTCTCGGCCGACACCCAGGTCAATTACCTTGCGCATTTCCGCAGGCCTGCCTGACATGGGCTTGCTGGGGATCGGCGCATCATGAGCGTCGACGGCGTCTGGGCCGCCCTGCTCGCGGCCGGTATCGGCGGCTGCCTGGTCGGAATTCTCGCCGCGCTCGTTTGGCGCGCACGGCGCGAGCAATCGCTTCGGGTCGAGCTCGAGGTGCTGCGCGCCCGCATCCGCTCGGAGGAGAGCGCCGCCGCGGAACGGGACCTCGCGCTCGCGCGCGCTCGCGAGCAGCTGCAGGGCGTGTTCGGGGACCTGGCCCGCGACAGCCTGAAGAGCAACAGCGAAGTATTCCTGCAGCTGGCGCGCGAGCGCCTGGCCCGGCAGTCGAGCGACGCGGCCGCGGCGCTCAAGGAACGCGAGACCGCGATCGAATCGCTGGTCCAGCCGATCCGCGAGACGCTGGCCCGCACCGAGGCCCAGATTCAGAACATCGAGCGCGAGCGCATCGACTCCTTCGCCACCCTCAAGAGTCAGATGGAAGGCCTGGCGAGCGGCCAGAGCACCCTGTCGCGCGAGACCCGGAATCTCGTGACGGCGCTGCGCCGGCCGGACGTGCGCGGGCGCTGGGGCGAGATCACGCTCAAGCGGCTGGTGGAATTGTCCGGCATGAGCGCGCACGTCGACTTCACCGAGCAGCATCGGCTCTTGACCGACGAGGGGGCCATCAGGCCGGACATGATCGTTCACATGCCGGAGCGGCGCGATATCGTGGTGGACGTGAAGACCCCCCTGGAGGCGTACCTGGCGGCGGTCGAGGCTCAAACCGACGAAGACCGCGCGCGCGAGCTCAGGCGCCACGCGCAGCTCGTCGGCACGCGCGTTCGAGAGCTCGCCTCGAAGAGCTACTGGGCGCAGTTCGAGCGCAGCCCCGACTTCGTGGTGCTGTTCCTGCCCGGCGACCAATTCCTGTCCGCGGCGCTCCAGGAGAATCCCGACCTGATCGACGAGTCGTTGCGTCAGAACGTCATGCTGGCGACGCCGACCAGCCTCGTCGCACTCCTGAAGGCGGTCGCCTATGGCTGGAAACAGACGGCGCTCGCCGAGAATGCGGAGGAGGTCCGCCGTCTCGGCGAGGACGTGTACAAGCGGCTTGCCGTGTTCGGCGAGCATCTGGCGAAGCTCGGCAAGGCGCTCGGCGGGGGCGTCGATGCGTTCAACAAAGCCGTGGGCTCGCTCGAGCAACAGGTACTGCCCGCGGCGCGGCGCTTCCCGGAGCTCGGCCTTCGCGTGAACCGGGTGCTCGAGCCGATGGAACCCGTCGAAGCGCTGACGCGCACCCCCCGGGTCGGCGGCGCCGCGTCCTCCGAATCGCCCGATGGGACCTCCGCCGATTCACCTTGAAGAGCCGTACCGGAGCCGTGCCGTGCCTCCGGGAACGGCCTGGTACTGGAGCTGGCTGTTCGCGGCTCCCGAGTCCCGCGACCCGCTGATCGGCGCATACGCGCTGCGCGCCGAGTGGCGCGCGCTGATCGATCCGGCGACCGAGCGGGAGGCCGCGCGCATCAAGCTCGCCTGGTGGCAGGAGGAAATCGCACGACTCGTTCGCGGCGCGCCGCTTCATCCCGTCACGCGCTTTCTCGCGGGGCTGCCGCGGGCAACCCGCGTGGATTTCGAGCCGCTGAACGCGTCGCTCGAGGCAGCCGCGCGGCACGTTGCGGGCGCTCCGCTGGAGCGCGGCACCGAGCTCGAGTCCCACGGCGCCGCGCTCTGGGCGACGCCCCTCATGACCGCCGCGCACCTTGCGGGGGAGCTTGCGGGCGAATCCGAGGGCTCCGTCCGGCACGCCGTCGCCGCATGGGGCGCGGCGCAGTACCTGCAGGAAGCGCTTGCCGATTACCGCCGCGATGCGCTTCGCGGGCGTGTAATATTCCCGGTCGACGAATTGCTCGCGGCCGGTATCGAGGATGCTGATCTCACCGCCCCCTGTGCGCCGCAAGCGCTGCAGAGGTATCTCGAAGGGTTGCGCGGCCGTGCCGCAGGGCTGTTCCGCGCCGCCGCCGACGGATTGCCCGGGGCGCAACGGGTGCGGCTCCGCCACCTACTGGTTCTCGCGGCGCTCGGCGCGAAGCACTCGCGCGGCGGAGCGGGACCGAGCGGCGCTTTCCGGCCGGCGGATTTGTATCTGGCTTGGTCCACGGCGCGGCGCGCCGCGCGTCGAGCATCCGGACAATGAAGGACACGATGTCGTTACCCGAACATTTCGAACCCTCTCCCGGCCTGCTCGCCGGGCGCGCCGTGATGATCACCGGAGCGAGCGGAGGCTTCGGCCGCGCACTCTCGCTCGCCTGCGCGCGCGCGGGAGCGAGCGTCATACTCGCGGGCCGCAACGGCGCGAAGCTCGATCGGCTTTACGACGAGATCGAGGCCCTCGGCGCGCCGCAGCCGGCCATCGCGGTTCTCGATCTCGCCGCCGCGACGGCCGCCGATTACGATCGTCTGGCGGAAACCGTCGACAAGGAGTTCGGCAAGCTCGACGGACTGGTGCATGCGGCCGCGCTGCTCGGCGACCGCACGCCCCTGGAGCAATACGACGTGCCCACCTGGTGCCGGGTGCTGCACGTCAACCTGACGGCGCCGTTCATACTCACTCAGGTGTTGCTGCCTAATCTGCGCAAGTCGGACGATGCATCGGTGATCTTCGTGAGCAGCGGCGTGGTGCACAATCCGCGCGCCTACTGGGGGGCGTATGCGGTGTCGAAGACGGGCCTCGAGGCGGTGCGCAGCCTGCTCTCCCAGGAGCTCGAGGGCGAAAGGAACATCCGAATCAACAGCGTGAATCCGGGCCGGATGCGCACAGCCATGCGCGCCGCCGCCTACCCCGCCGAGGATCCGAACACCGTGCCGGATCCCGCATCGGTGGCCAACGCGTTTCTCTATCTGCTGAGCGTGCCAGGATGCGAGATCGACGGGCAGTACTTGGATGCGCAACGAACCGGCAGGAGCGAGACGCGATGATCAGGCTCAAACCCCTCGCGACCGCCGCATGGCTCCTGCTCGCGCCCGCCGCCCTCCTCGCAGATCCCCCGTCCGGCACGGCGCTCAAGCCCGTCGAGGGCGACTACGTGATTCCCAATTTCCATTTCGCCTCGGGCGAGGCGCTGCCGGAATTGAGGCTGCATTACTGGGCGCTCGGCAAACCCCGGCACGACGAGCACGGCCGAGTCAGCAACGCGGTGCTCATCCTGCACGGCACGGGCGGCAGCGGCCACAGCTTTCTCGTGGACCGGTTCGCCGGCGTATTGTTCGGCAAGGACCAACTGCTCGACGCCAGTCGCTACTACATCATCCTGCCGGATGGAATAGGCCACGGCGCCTCGAGCAAGCCGAGCGACGGGCTGCACGCACGGTTTCCGCAATACACCTACCAGGACATGGTCGAGGCCCAGTACGAGCTCGTGACTCAGGGGCTGCACGTAGACCATCTGCGCCTCTTGATGGGTACCTCCATGGGCTGCATGCACACGTGGATGTGGACCGAGCGCTACCCATCGTTCATGGACGCCGCGATGCCCCTTGCCTGCCTCCCGGTGCAGATCGCGGGCCGCAACCGGCTGTGGCGTGACCTGATCATGGACGCGATCCGGACCGACCCGCAATGGCTGCAAGGCGAATACCGGACCGAACCGATGGAAGCTCTGCGCGCGGCGGCCGGTTACCTGCTCATCGCCGGCAGCGCCCCCATCCAGATGCACATCGCATTGCCGACGCGCGATGCCGCCGACGACTTCCTGAAGGTCTACATGGAGCGGCAGCTTCCCGAGCTCGACGCGAACGATCTGCTGTACCAGGTCAGCGCCTCGCGCGACTACGACCCTTCCGCAAGCCTCGACAAGATCCAGACCCGCATCATGTGGGTGAATTCAGCCGATGATTTCATCAACCCCCCCGAGCTCGGCATTGCGGAACGCGAAGTCAAGAAAGTGAAGAACGCCCGCTTCGTACTGCTGCCCGCCTCCGATCAAACTCATGGCCACGGCACCCACACCTGGGCGGCGGTGTGGCAGCAATACCTGAGCGAGCTGCTGAGCTCGACCGAGCCCGCGAAAACCGGCGCAGGCGCCGCGAAGGGCCGCGGCAGGTAGGACGGCGGACCTACCGCTCGGCCGTGCCGGCGCCGCCGACATCCCCGGCGGACCCGGGAGAGGACAGAGCGGCCTCGATCTCGTGCATCAGCGCGCTGCGCTCGCCGGGCTCCATGATGCGCGAGTGTCCGCGCGGCAAATCCCGGGAAAGATGCACCGGACCGAACCGCACACGCATCAGCCGGCTCACGATGATGCCGCGCGCCGCCCACCAATGCCGCACCTGGGCGGAGCGCGTGGCGCGAACCGTGACGTTCAGCCAGTGGTTGAAGCCTTCTCCGTACTGGGCGTCGGCTTTCAGGATGCTGAGCGGCTCACCCTCGACATCGGTCGCCGCTCGAAACTCCTCCACCATGCCGTCGGTGAGCGGCCCGCGGACGCGAAGCACGTAGTCGACCGTGAGCGCATGCGCTCCGCGCGAGACTCGATGTGCCCAGGAGCCGTCGTCCGTGAGAATCTCGAGGCCCCCATCCACGGGCGGCAAGGGCTGAATGGCGAGCCACCGGCCCGCGGCGCGCGTCTGCTTCCACTGCTCGGCCGCCCGCGACGTGGCCGCCTTCAGATCGAGCGCGGTACCGGGAGACCGGTGAAACTTGAGCACGCGCGATTCGCGCGACTGGCCCGCCGCGCGCAACCGGACCGGCCGGCCGTCGACCGTGATGCGGTCGCGGGCGGCGAGCCGCGCGCCCAGCTCCGGCACCTCGCCATTGATCTTGAGCCGCCCTTCGCGGATCCAGCGCTCCACCTCGCGCCGGGAGCCGATGCCCGCGGCCGACAGCAGCTTCTGCACCCGGACCGACGAATCCGCGGTGTCGGATTTTCCGGCCTGGGCGGGTGCCCTCGCGCGTGGCCGGCGCGCCCTCATCAATCGGCGTCGTCGCCGGCCCCGCGGGCAACCAGCCCACGGGCGCGCGGCTCGGCTTCGGCGGCATCGAGCTCGTTGGCATCGCGCTCGTCGTCCTCCGACGCGGAATCGACATCGGCGCCCGGCCCCGGCCCGTCCACGACCCCGGAGGAAGCCGCCGCATCGCCCTCTTGGGCGCCTTGGACGGTCGCCTCCGCGCCGGGGAGCGACAGCTGCACGCGCAAATCCTCGAGCTCCTTGAGCTGGGCGAGCGTGGGCAGATCATCGAGCTTCTTCAAGCTGAAGTAGTCCAGAAACTCCCGTGTCGTGCCGAGGAGCTCGGGCTTGCCCGGAACGTCGCGATGTCCGATCACCCGGACCCAGCCGCGCTCCAAGAGCGTCTTGATGATGTTCGGGTTCACCGCCACGCCGCGGATCTGCTCGATCTCGCCGCGGGTGATCGGCTGGCGGTAGGCCACCAGCGCCAGCGTCTCCAGAAGGGCACGCGAATACTTCGCCGGCCGCTCCTGCCAGAGTCGCGAGACGGGTTGCGCGACCGACGGACGCACCTGGACTCGAAATCCGCTGGCCACCTCCACGATCTCGATGCCGCGCGGCTCGTACTCGGTGCGCAGCGCCGTGAGCGCCGCCTGCACGGCCTCGGCGCCCGACCCGTCGCGCTCGTCGAACAGGCTGATGAGCTCGTCGGTCGTCAGGGGCCGGCCGGACGCCAGCAGTGCCGCTTCGATCACATTGCGTACGTAATGGTCGTTCATGGGTCTCTCGTGGGATCTTCGCTGACGGTGGCGCCGCCCGCGGCGGCATCATTCGCGACGGCATCGTTCGCAGCGGCATCGTTCGCGACGGCATCATTCGCGGCGGCGTCCATGACGTCCTCGGTCACGAGCTTGAGCCGCTTGGCCGGATTGCCCAGACGCACGTGCAGGGGGCCGTAGGCCTCGGACTGCACGATGTCGATCAGCCCCTCCTTCAGGAGCTCGAGAATCGCGACGAAGGTCACCGTGACCCCGCGACGACCCTCTTCCGGCTTGAACAGACGGACAAAATCCATGAAGGCGTTGCCGTTCAGGATCGACAGCACGTCGGTCATGCGCTGGCGCACCGACAGCGGCTCGCGCTGCACGTGATGATGCGCGAACATGTCGCTGCGCGACAAAACCTCCTGGAAGGCCAGCAGCATTTCCTGTAGCGTGACCTGCGGGGGAATGCGCACGACTTTGCGGTCCACGAGCTCGGCGGACGCCACCCAGGTATCCCGCTCCAGGCGGGAAATGCGATCGATGCCCTCGGCCGCGCGCTTGAAGCGCTCGTATTCCTGCAGCCGGCGCACGAGCTCGGCGCGCGGATCGGCCTCGTCGGCGTCCGGGGCATGCACCCGCGGCAGCAGCATCCGCGACTTGACCTCGGCCAGCGTCGCGGCCATGAGCAAATATTCGCCGGCGAGCTCGAGCTGCAGCACCTGCATCAATTCGATGTAGCGGGTGTACTGGCGGGTGATCTCGGCGATGGGAATGTCGAGGATATCGAGGTTCTGGCGCCGGATCAGGTACAAGAGCAGATCGAGAGGACCCTCGAACGCCTCCAGAAACACCTCGAGCGCCTGCGGCGGAATGTACAGGTCCCGCGGCAGCTCCGTGAGGGGCTGACCCTCCACCACGGCAAACGGCATCTCCGCCTGCTGCTGAAGCGAGGCCGGCGCGGGCGCGGCGACGGACGCGTTCGGCACGAGCGTGAGGTCTGGTCTCATCGGGCCTCCGGAGGGCTTCAACGGTAATTCAAGGCCATGGCCTGCCGCACGGCGTCCATGGTCTCGCGCGCCGCAGTACGCGCGCGTTCGCAGCCTTCCGCGATGATACCTCGGACCAACTCGGGATTCTCCTCGAACTCCTGAGCCCGCTTGGTGATGACGGAAATTTCCTCGACGATCTTGTCGATGAGCGGCGCCTTGCACTCCAGGCATCCGATGCCGGCCGAGCGGCAGCCCTGTTGTACCCAGGCCTGGGTGTCGGCATTCGAATACACCTTGTGCAAATCCCAGACGGGACACTTGTCGGGATCGCCGGGATCGGTCCGGCGCACCCGCGCCGGGTCGGTCTGCATGGCCTTCAGCTTCTTCGCGACCGAGTCCACGGGCTCGCGCAAGCCGATGGTGTTGTTGTACGACTTCGACATCTTGCGCCCGTCCAAGCCCGGGACCTTGGGCGTCGAGGTGAGCAGCGCCTCGGGCTCGGGAAGAATCGCGATCCCGCTCCCTTCGAGATAGCCGAACAGCCGGTCGCGGTCGGCGACGGTGAGGCGGGCGTTCGACTCGACCAGCGCCCGCGCCTTCGACAGCGCCTCGCCGTCGCCCTTCTCCTGGTAGTCCTTGCGCAGCGCCCGATACATCGCGGAATTGCGCGTTCCGAGACTCTTGATCGCCTTTTCGGCTTTCTCCTGAAACTGCGGTTCGCGTCCGTAGATGTGATTGAAGCGCCGCGCGATCTCGCGCGTGATTTCCACGTGCGCCACCTGGTCCTCGCCCACCGGAACGTACTGCGCGCTGTACAGCAGGATGTCCGCGGACTGAAGCAGCGGATAGCCGAGGAATCCGTAGGTGGTCAGATCACGGTCGGAGAGCTGGGTTTGCTGATCCTTGTAGGAGGGAACCCGCTCCAGCCAGCCGAGCGGAGTGATCATGGACAAGAGCAGATGGAGCTCCGCATGCTCGGGCACCCGCGATTGAATGAACAGCGTGGCGACGCCCGGGTTCAAGCCCGCGGCCAGCCAGTCGACCGCCATCGTCCACACGTGCTCTTCGAGCCGCGACGTATCCTCGTATCCGGTCGTGAGCGCGTGCCAGTCCGCGATGAAGAAGTAGCATTCATACTGGTATTGAAGCTCGATCCAGTTCTTCAAGGCACCGTGGTAATTGCCCAGGTGCAGCATGCCGGTCGGCCGCATACCGGAAAGCACGCGCCGATTCTGGATGGGCCCGCTCATGCGTGGGCGCTCAACAGCACGTTGATGATCCGCCCGACCAGCCGGAAAGCCGGCTCGAACA
>DASYAC010000046.1:0-18978 GCA_036501585.1 Steroidobacteraceae bacterium | reverse complement strand
GGCACTCGCCGATCTGATTGAGCGCAATAGGCGCGCCGCAACTCGGGCAGGTATTCTCCAGCGTGCCGGCCTTTTGAGTCGTCGCTACGCCGACCGATCGCTGGAAGGTCCAGTCCTCCGTGAACGGGCGCACCGTGCGATCGCCGAACACGATGCGATTGTCCCGGTCCATCTCGAAATCCGCGGCGGATGCGCTCACGCGCACGGTGAGATCGTCGAATACCCGGCCGTGCACGATCTGCACGGGATCGATGCGCTGAACCGACAGGTGCTCCATCACGTTGCGTCGTCCTTCCGCGGCCATCGTCTCCACCTGAGCGCGCCAGGTGAAATAAGCGCCCGGGCTCAGGAAGCCGCGCCCCGCATCGAGATTCTGCCGGCACCACGCATCCTGGAGCGCGAGGAATGCCGTTCTCACGCGCGCTTGAAACGCGTCGATGGAGAACCCCGGATCCGCCGCTTGCAAACTCGCCACGCCCTCCTCGACGCTGGCCGCGGCGGCCGCCAAGGGCGATCCGGGCGCGTAGCCGACGAAAGGCGCTCCCTGTACGTCCGTCACCACCCAGTCCACTGCACCGTTCGTGACGACGGCGCGGCAATGAGTGCAGGTGCCGTCGAGATTCAACCGCAACTCCGCTCCGCAGGCGGGGCAGCGCGAGGCGACCACGCCGCCGTTGCCGGGGGTGCGGGCCGTCGCGCTTCGCCAGAACGTCCAGCGCTCCCCGTGCCGTTGGTCGCTCCCTTCATCCGAGACCACTTGATTCGCCTCGCTCAGCATCCGCGCGCGATAGACCAGATCGAAGTGAATGTCGATGCGCTGGCCCGTTGCGTCGAACGCCGCACGATCCACATGCACGGCGCGCACATTCAAGCTTTCCAGAAGCGCATGCTGATGATGGCTCCTGGCCTGCGCGATGCCGTTCGAGACCGCAGCGAATATCCGATCGTCGAGATAGGGCCTGATGGCCGCCGCATCGTTTTGCTGAATGCCGCGCTTCACCAGAAAGAACACCATTTCGGCGCGCTGCAGGAACACCTCCAGCTCGAAGGCGGGATCTCGGGCACGGATTTGGGCGGCGGCCTCGCGGACGTTTTGCGCGGCGGTGCCATGGAGCGCGGCGATCCCTCCCGCACGGCCAACCGCGGCACTGTCCAGTACGGTTCCGAGCGCGGCCAGCGCCGCCGGCACCAATTCTTGGGTCGGGGCCACGGACCCCATCGGTGCGCCGCGCGAGGAACGCCGGATGAGGAAATATACGATGAGTGCTAGGACCAGGAGTCCGACGAGGCCGTCGACCGAACCGCCTCCCGAACCGAAGTGCGTCGAGGAGTGGCCGCTCGAGAAGTGGCCGGACGAACCGCCGTGTCCACCCCCTCCGGCGCGTCCGTACGCCGCGCCGGCCGCAAGCAAGGCGGCAGCCGCCATCCGCCTCATGGCGCGAGCGCAGCTCCACAGCTTCCGCAGAACTTCGCACCGGGTGCCGCCGCCGTTCCGCATTGCGTACAGTGCAATACCTTGGGGGGTGCGATGGGAGTACCGCAGCTCGAGCAAAATTTGGCATCGGGGGGATTCGGTGCGTGGCAGTTCGCACAGCTCACTGCTGCGGCTGCGCCGGACGGTGCCGCGCCGCCTCCCGGTCCGGGCTGGAGGGTTCCGCCGCCTCCGGCTCCGGGCTGTGCACCCGGGACAACGCCCAGACCGGCTACGATGCCGCCCAATCCCATCCCCACGCCGAGCGCCGCCGTTCCGTTGCCGCCTCCGGCCGCGGCGCCTTCGCCGATGCCCTTCAAGGCCGCGCCGACGCCATACTCCCGGAATCCGCCCGCCAGCCGTGTGTAGGCGCTGTCTTTGCGCAAACCCTTCAGGGTCTTCTCGTCGTCGGGCGAGAGGCTGATCGTGACGTTTCCGAGCCGGGTGATCTTGACGCCGTACGGGGTCAGAGCCGCCTGTACGTCGGCGAGCAGCGCGGACTCGATTTCCGCGGTGCGCCCGGCGATTCCGAGGACCGGCCATTTCTCGGCGGTCAGCTTGCGCACGACCCCCGTGCGCAAGGCCTTCAGGATCTGCTCCCGTGTCCAGTCGGTGACGAGCTCGTTGGAGACCTGCCGGGTGCCGACCAGGGTGAGGATCAACGTAGCCGGATCGACCACCGATAAAGCGTATTCGCCGAACACGCGCAAGCCCACGGCGAGACCGGTCTCCGGGTCCTCGACGTTGTCGATCGGTCCGCCGAACGGAAGATCGACGAACTCGCGCGTGCCGACGAAGTAGAGCTCCGCCCGATACATGTTGCCGCCGCTCGCCCAGTCGACGATGTCGCCGAGAAACGGGATGAGGGCACCGTCGAGCGTGGATCGTCCCTGCGGCAACGTCCCGGCGACCTTACCCTCCTTGATGAACAGCGCGGTCTCGTCCGGCTGTACCGTGACTTGGGTGAGCTTGCGGATCGTCAGATCAGGCCATTTGTAAAGGATGTCTCCCTTTGCCTCGTCCGGACGCGCGATGAACTGGCGATTCAAGTCGCCCTTGCCAAATAGACTCACGATGCGGCCTCCCTGGGACAATCCGTCCCGACCCGGAATATAAGCCTAAACGGGCCAGCCGGGATGGACGAAGCGCTCATTTGAGCCCCTCCAAGGCCACTTGGGAACCGGAAACATGTTATGAAGGGACGTCCCCGCGACCTGAACCATCGACATAGGTATCGAATGACCGACAGATCCATTTCCCCACCCCCTCCTGAGCGGCCGAACTGGGCGCGCCTGCTCGCCTTGGCCCTGATAGCGGCGGCCGCTTTATCGCCGCAGCGAGGCGGCGCCGCGCCGTCCGCCGCCACACCGCCGGCCGCCGCGCCCGCGCCGGCGTCTGCGCCCACGGCGCATGCGTCGACCGTCTCGCCCCAGTACGCGGCGCTCGCCGCGAAGCTCCAGAAGCAGTTTCCGGAATACGCCATCGACAGCATCCGGCCGAGCGCCGTCGCCGGGGTGCTCGAGGTGCTGTTCGGCGGAAATCACATCATTTACAGCGACACCGCGGGCGAGCACGTCTTCAACGGCCACCTGTTCGATGTGGCGGCACACCGCGACTTGACCGACGAACGTCTGGAGGAGGTTACGCGCATCGATGTCGGGCAGCTGCCGCTCGCGGACTCGTTCAGCGTGGTACGCGGCAACGGCAAGCGTGAAATCTACCTTTTCGAGGACCCCGATTGTCCCTACTGCCGCAAGCTCGAGGAACAGCTTCCGAAAGTCGACGATGTGACGCTTCACGTGTTCCTCTATCCGCTCACCTCGATCCACCCTCATGCGTACGAACATGCGCTCGGTATCTGGTGCACGAAGGATCGCGCCAAAGCGTGGGCCGACAAGATGCTCAAGGGAATCGATCCGCCGCCCGCCAAGTGCGCCAATCCCTTGGATCGAAATCTGGCCCTGGGGGAGAAGCTGCACATCGACGGTACACCGACGCTGATCCTTGCGAACGGACGGCCGCACTCGGGAACCGTGACCGCGGAGGAGCTCGAGCGGCTGCTCGCGACCATCCCGGTGCACTGACGTGAACGTAACCGACGCGGTCCGCAGCCGCATGAGTTGCCGTGCGTTTCTCGACACGCCGGTACCCCTCGACATTCTTCGGGACATCTTGGAGACCGCGAGGCAGGCGCCGTCCGGCGGCAACCTGCAACCCTGGCGGGTCCACGTCCTCGCCGGCCCGCGTCTGCGCGACTTCGTGGCGCTGATCCGCTCCAAACTGGCCGCTCAACCGCAAGGCGAAGGCACCGAGTACCCGGTCTATCCGCCGAACCTGAAGGAACCCTACCGCTCGCGGCGATTCAAGTGCGGCGAGGATCTGTACGCGACCATCGCCATCGCGCGCGACAACAAGAGCGCGCGCCTCGCGCAGTTCGCTCGCAATTACGAGTTCTTCGGGGCGCCGGCCGCCATGTTCTTCGTGATCGACCGGATCATGGGCGCGGATCAATGGGCGGATGTGGGCATGTTCATGCAGAGCGTCATGCTGCTCGCCCGGGAGCGGGGCCTCCACACCTGTCCGCAGGAGGCCTGGGCATCGTGGCATCGCACGGTGACGGAGTTTCTCGGCGTGCCCGCGGAGCTCATGCTATTTTGCGGCCTGGCCATCGGCTACCGCGACGAGTCCGCCCCGATCAATCGGCTGCGGACCGACCGTGCACCGGTCGAGGAATTCGCCCAATTCCACATCGGAGGAGAGACGCGATGACCGTTCCCGTTCCCTACCCTGCGATCCCGCGCGGCTTCTTCGCCACCTTCGGACTCGACCCGAGAGTGGCGCTGCTCACCGTGATGGTCGACTTGATGGCGAACAGCGCGACCATCGTCAGTGCGGGTTTGCTTTACGAGGTCGAGCTCGGCGCAGCGATCGTACTCACCTTCATCGCCTACAAGGCGCAGCGGGCGTGGTACGGAGACGACCGCGACTCGGCGCTGATCAAGGCGTCGATCGTCGGGCTGCTCACCGCCATTCCGGTTCCCATCACGCCGCTCTTTGCGCTTCCCGGCGGCGCGATCGGATTGCTGCGGCTGTTGCGGCGCAAAGGAACGCAGCGCACTTAGCAGCCCTCGAAGGGGTCAGGCGGATCCCCTTACGAAGGGGAACACGTGAGCGCGCCGGCCGGTCGCCGCGAATATCGCGTTCGCGACCGCAGGTCCCACCGGAGCGACTCCCGGCTCTCCGACCCCGGTCGGCGGCTCGGTCGAGGGTACGATGTGCACCTCGACTTTCGGCATTTCGTTCATGCGAAGCACCCGGTAGCTGTTGAAGTTGGACTGCTCCACATGACCGTCCTTCAGCGTGATGGCGCCGTAGAGCGCCGCGCCCAGACCGAATCCGATACCGCCCTCCATCTGCGCAGCGATGATGTCGGGATTGATGGGCGTGCCGCAGTCGACGGCGCACACCACGCGGTCGACCTTGACCTGACCGCCGTCGCCGACGCTCACCTCCGCGACTTGCGCGACGAAGGTGTTGAAGGCCTCGGCCACGGCAATCCCGCGGCCTTTCCCTTTCGGCAGCGGCGAGCCGTTCCAGCCGGCTTTCTCCGCGGCGAGCTCCAGCACCCGCTTCATGCGCGGCTTGCCGCCCAGCATCTTTCTACGGAATTCGAAGGGATCCTTTCCCGCGGCGTGGGCAACTTCGTCGATGAAGCTCTCCACCGCAAAGACGGTATGCGAGGAGCCGACCACCCGCCACCAAAGGACCGGCACTCCGACCTGGGTGGTCGCAAGGTCGACGGCGATGTTGGGAATCTCGTAGGCGATGCTCGCCGCGCCCTCGACGGAGGTGGGGTCGATACCGTCCTTCATCGTCGCCGCAAACGGAGTGCCGGCCATGATCGACTGGCCGACGATGACATGCTTCCACCCGATGAGCTCGCCGTGGGCGTTCAAAGCCGCATCGAGCTTGTGGAAGTACATCGGCCGATAAAGACCGCCGCCGATGTCGTCCTCCCGCGTCCACTGCAGTTTGATCGGCGTTCCATCGGCGCCGTGTGCCTTCGCGATCGATACCGCCTCCACGATGTAGTCCGACCACGCATTGGCGCGCCGGCCGAAGCTGCCGCCCGCATAGAGCGTATGAATGAAGACCTGCTCGGGCTTGAGTCCCGAGATCTGCGCTGCGTTCGCCTGATCGACGGTCTGAAATTGATCGCCCGCCCAGATTTCGCAGCGGTCGGGAGTGAGTTTGACCACGGCGTCGAGGGGCTCCATGGGGGCGTGCGCCAAATACGGAAATTCGTAGCCGGCGGAGACTTTGTGAGCCGCATCGCGCAGAGCGTCGGCCGCATTTCCATCCTTGCGCGCCGAGCGGGCCGGCTGCCCGGCGAGCCGCCGATATTCCGCCATCAATTCGGCGGAGCCGCGCTTCTCGGCATGGGTTTCGTCCCAATGGATGAGGAGCGCGTCCCGCCCGCGCTTGGCAGCCCAGAAGCTCGTGGCGATCACGGCGACTCCGCGCGGGACCTGCACGACCTTGACCACTCCAGGCACGGCGGAGGCCGCCGTCCCGTCGAAGCTCTGCACCGTCGCGCCGAAGCGCGGCGGTCGCTGCAGCAGCGCCACGAGCATGCCCGGAAACACCGTGTCCAAGGTGAACTGCGCGGTACCGTCGCACTTGGCCGGCACGTCGACCCTCGGCACTCTTTGTCCGATGAGTTTGAAATCACGGGGATCCTTGAGCGTCACCTTGTCGGGGAGCGGCAAGGAGCGGGCTGCGGGAACGAGGGAGCCGAACGTCGCGCGCCGCTGTGTTTTCGGGTGCAACACTACACCCTTGTCCACGACGAGATCCGCCGCGGGAACGTGCCACTCCCTGGCGGCCGCGGCCACGAGCACGGCGCGCGCCTTGGCGCCGGCTTCGCGGAGCTGCATCCAGGAGTTCGCCATGGCGGAGCTGCCGCCCGTCCCCTGCATGGTGCCGAACGCGAGATTCGCATAGCGCTTGGCGTCGGCCGGCGCGCTCTCCACCCGGATGCGCTCCCAGTCGCCATCGAGCTCTTCGGCGACGATGGTGGCGATGCCCGTATAGGCACCCTGCCCCAATTCAACGTGTTTGGCGATCACGGTGACGCTGTCATCGCTCCCGACGCGCAGGAATGCGTTCGGAATGAAGTCGGCGGCGGCCGCAGGCGCGGTGCCGGCCGCCGCCAGCGCGCGCCTCGGCGCGACGATCCAGTCGAAACCGATGGTGAGCGCCGCGGCCGACGCCGCACCCGCGCCCTTGAGAAACGCACGGCGTTCACCGCGGATATCCGAGGATCGAGTCGCCATGGTCATGCCCTCAGGGATTGAGCCGCTTCATGGATCGCGGCGCGAATTCGGGTATACGTGGCGCAGCGGCAAATGTTGCCGCTCATTGCACCGTCGATGTCGGCATCCGTGGGCGCGGTGTTTTTCGAGAGCAGCGCCGTCGCCGACATGATCTGGCCCGACTGGCAATAGCCGCACTGCGGCACCTGCAATTTGATCCACGCCGCCTGCACGGCCTTTCCCGGCGCGCCCTGCAGACCCTCGATGGTGGTCACCTGGCGGCTCGCCACCGAGGCGAGCGGCGTGACGCAGGAGCGAATAGGCTGGCCGTCGAGATGCACGGTGCATGCGCCGCACATGGCGATGCCGCAGCCGAATTTGGTGCCGGTCAGCCCCGCCGTCTCCCGGACCGCCCACAGCAGCGGCATGTCCGGGTCGGCATCGAGTGTCGTGTTTTTTCCGTTGAGCGTGAAAGTGGTCGGCATGGGGTACTCGTCGCGGGCGGGGGTGAAGGACAGCCTAATACCTGGCGGCCGCGCAAGCAAACGCCCCCGGCCGCTGCGGCCGCTCCCGCCGGGAGCGACGAGGGATGCGCTCAGCAGGCGGCGCGCGACCGCGCTTTGCGGCGTTCAGCATGCCGATTAGTATCTGCGAAAAGCCGGCGCGCCGTCACCCGCCTACGAGGAGAGACTCATGGTCGATTGGAGAATCTACGCGCTCGGCTCCGCCATATTCGCAGCGCTGACCGCAATTCTGGCCAAGGTCGGCGTGATCGACGTCGACTCCAATCTGGCCACCTTCGTTCGCACGGTCGTGATTCTCGTCCTCTGCTCGCTGGCGGTGACGATTCGCGGCGGGTGGGCCTGGGAGACGGTGTCGCCGAGGTCGCTTCGGATGCTGACCTTGTCGGGAGTCGCCACGGGATTGTCCTGGCTCTGCTATTTCAAGGCGCTTCAGGCCGGTCCCGCCTCGCGCGTCGCGCCGATCGACAAACTGAGCGTGGTTTTCGTCGTGCTCCTCGCGGCGCTCTTCCTGCGCGAGCCGCTGACCCTCAAGGTGGGAATCGGCGCCGTGCTCATCACCGCCGGCGCGGTTCTGATGGCCGTATGACACGCAGGTTAAGAATTCGTACAGGTCAGGCGCCGCCGAGACTGGCAGTGTCCGGGTGGTCGAAACAGCACTCATCATCACAGCCCTGATCATCACCATGCTCCTCAAGCTGAACACCGCCTTCGCCTGTCTCTCCTTGGCGCAACTACCGCTCGCCATGGCCTCCGACGCTCCTCCCGACGCGGCGCCGGCCGCGGCGCCTCTCTACCGGACAGTTCAGAGCATCGCGCTCGGAGCGCCCGACCGGTGGGATTATCTGACCTGGGACGCGGCATCGCACCGGGTATTCGCCGCACATCAATCGACGGTGACGGTCGTGGATGCGGACCGCTCGGTCATCGTCGGCCAGATTCCGGTCCCCGGAGCGAACGGCATCGCGGTCGCGCCGAGCTTGCACAAGGGCTGGGCCGGGAGCTCCGAGAACCACGCCATCGTCGTCTTCGATCCCGCCTCGCTCAAGGTGCTGAAACAGATCCCGGCGGACGAGGATACCGACGGCGTGGTCTACGATGCCTCGAGCGGGCGGGTATTCGTGATCCACGGCGACCCGAAAGTGGTGACGGCCGTGGACGCACGCTCGGACACGGTCGCCGCACGCATCGAGCTCGGCGGAAAGCCGGAGTTCGCGGCGGTGGACGGCGCCGGCAAGCTGTACGTGAACCTCGTGGATCGCGGCGCCGTACAGCGCATCGACACGCACTCGCTCAAAGTGGAGGCGACCTGGCCGCTTCCCGGCTGCGAACGCCCGCACGGAATCGCGCTCGATGCGGCCTCGGGACGGCTCTTCTCCGGGTGCGTCAATCAGCGGCTCCTGGTGCTCGACATGCGCGACGGACACGTGGTCGCCGAGCTCCCGATCGGCGGCGGGAGCGATGCGCTCGGCTTCGATCCCAAGCGCCGCTGGATACTGAGCTCCAACGGAGCCGGCACGCTGTCCGTGATCCGGGAAACGGGTCCCGATCGCTACGTCGCGCTGCCCGAAGTCCCGACGCAGCCCTCCGCCCGCACCATGACCCTCGATCCGGATACCGGACGGGTCTTCCTATTGGCGGCCGATCGGTTCGAGAAGGACCCGGCCGCGGCCGACCCTCGCAAGCGCTATGGCATCCGCCCCGGTTCGGTGCGAATACTCGTGGAGCAGCCCTCGGAGACCGGCGCCCCGCTCGGCGGTCGCTGATCATCGAGCGCCGCTGCGCGCGCAAGCGGGAACTTGACGCTCACCTCGAGCCCGGGTTCCGCGTCTGCGAACAGCAGAACCGCGTGATGGAGCTCGGCGATCGCCGCGACCAGCGCGAGCCCCAAGCCGTGGCCCGACGTGGTTCGGCTGGTCGAAATCCGGTAAAACCGCCGTATCACCTTGGCGTACTCATCGCGCGGGATTCCCTCTCCGTCGTCGCGGACCACGACGACGGCCCGATCCTCTACGGGCTGGAGGGAAATTCGAATCCTCGAGCGGCTCGGCGTGTGGCGAATGGCGTTCTCGATCAAGTTGCTGAACATCTGGATCAGCAGCTCGAAATCCCCGCGCACATGGATCCCCCGGCGGATGTCGCATTCGAGCTCGTGCTGATAATCCTCCGCCACCGGCCGGTACATCTCATACAGTCTCTGCACGACATCGGACAGCGATACGTCCGAGAATGCCCCCGCCCGCGTGCCGGCTTCCACCTGCGAGATGCGCAGCAAGGCCGAAAAGATCGCCAGCAATTGGTCGGTGTCCTCGAGCGCCCGGGACACCGCGGCGGCGTATTCGCTTGCCGTGGTCGAGCCGCTGTGAGCGGCCTCCAGGCGATTGCGAAGGCGCGTCAGGGGCGATCTCAGGTCGTGCGCCACATCGCTCGAGACCTGCCGCAGGTTCTCGAGCAGCAGCGCGATCCGGTTCAGCATGTCGTTGATCGCGCCCGCGAGCCGGTCCCACTCGTCCCCGCGGCCGCGCAGCGCGATGCGCTCCGACAGCTGCCCGCCGATGATGCTCTCGCAGGTTCTGGCGATGCTGTCGACCCGCTGCATGAACTTCGAGCCGAGAAACCATCCCGCGATCGCGGCAATGATCGCGGCGCCGGCGGCAACCCAGGCGAAGGCGTCCAGGATGCGCGCACGTGTGACCGACACGATGCGCCAGTCCCGGCCCGCAAACACGTACAGGTCCGGACCGAGGAGCACCCCTCGCCCCTTGACATCGAACGCCGCTCCGTTACCGGGACCCGTCGGGCCCACCAGGCCGAAACTCCCCGGGGCGACCTTCACGTCGAACACGCCCAGGTGAGGAGCGATTCCCGCCATGTTGCCGGCCAGCCTCTCTCCGTGGGCATTCTGGATGAGAAGGTAGGAATCGCTCGGCCGCACGCCGGCGGCGGGCGGCGCGGTCAGCCGCTGGCGCACGACTTCGATTGCTTCGGACACACCCTCCTCGCGATAGCCGTTCTCGATCATGGCGATATCCGCATCGTTGGCGGCCTGCAGGGCGCCGCGTTGGCTCCCCTCCACGATCCACATCACGGTGAAAATAAGGGCACCGGTCAAGGCGAGAAACAGGACGGTGAAGAACGCCGCGAGGCGAAGCGCGCTCGAGCTCACCCGATTAATGTTCGGCAAGCAAGCGATATCCGACGCCGCGGACGGTTTGAATGGGATCCACGGCGAACTGCTCATTGAGCCGGGAGCGCAGGCGGCTGACGTGGCTTTCGACCACGTTGGTGTGCGGGTCGAAATGGATGTCCCACACGTTCTCGAGCAGCATCTTGCGCGTCACCGCCCGGTTCGCGTTGCGCATGAGATATTCGAGAAGCCTGAATTCCTGCGGAACGAGCTCGATGAGCTGACCCTCGCGCCGTACGGAGCGTTGCACGAGATCCATCTCGAGCGTGCCGGCGACGAGCTTCGTCGCCTGCCCCCCCTCGCTGCGCCGCGTGATCGCCCGCACCCGCGCGAGCAGCTCGACGAACTCGAACGGCTTCACCAGATAGTCGTCGCCGCCCGCCTCCAGCCCTTGTACCCGATCGTCGATTCCCGCCATGGTGGTCAGGTAGATGGCAGGCGTGGTCTTCGCGCGCCGCCGCAGCTCCTTCATCAGCGACAGGCCGTCCATCCCGGGAAGCATGCGGTCGATGACCAAGGCGCCGTAGTCGCGCTCCATCGCGGCCGCCAAAGCGAGCCGCCCGTCGCTGACGTGTTCGGTCGCATAACCCACGTCCCGAAAGCGCGCAATGAGCGATCCGGCCAATTCGTCGTCGTCTTCCGCCAATAAGAGGTTCATCGCCCCGAGGGCCTCGTTCGCTTTGCGCCGTAGAGCGTCTAAGCGTACTTCCTACACCCATACCCTACAACTGTGCCGGCCAAATTACCAAATTGCATAGTCGGGCCGCCAATTGGCGTGATAGCGTCGCCTCTTCGACGCCTCTAGACCGTTGTCCCGGAGCGACACCATGCGGGAATTGGATCGGGCGCTGCTCGATATCAACTTCGTCCGCGAGCATATCGCTCGCACGACGCAGTTCAAGGGATACGGACCGCTGACCCTGGCGGCCACGGGGTTGTTCGCGCTCGGAGTCGCTGCACTGCAAGTCCGGATGGCGGCGCCCCCGCGAGCCCGGGCGCTCGAATTCCTTGCCGTATGGTCGGCCACCGCCGCCATCGCCGTGACGCTCATCGGCGTCGAGGCCGTCGTGCGCTCCCGCCGGCTGCACGGCGGAATGGCCGTGGAAATGCTGCAATCCGCCATCGAGCAATTCCTGCCGGCCCTGACCGCGGGCGTGCTCATCACTTTCGCCCTGATGCGCTGGTCGCCGACCTCGCTCTGGATGCTGCCGGGGCTCTGGCAAATCGTCTTCAGCCTGGGCGTGTTCTCCACCGCGCGAATCTTGCCGAAGGCCGTATTCATCGTGGGTATCTGGTATCTGGGGTGCGGCCTCGCCTGCTTCGCCCTGGGCCAAAGCGACCCGCTGTCGCCCTGGTCGATGGGAATTCCTTTCGGCGTCGGCCAATTGCTTGTAGCATGCATCCTTCAAATATGCCGCCGTTCGAGCTACACCGATGAGTAAGGCCCGATGAGCAAGGCGAGAGGCCGCTCGTCCGAGGGCCGCTACGCCTATCCGAACCTCGATCTCGTCATTCACGAGCGCGCTCGGTTGAGCTTGATGACCTCGCTGGTCGCACACCCGAAGGGATTGCGATTTTCGGACCTGAAGCGGCTTTGCGATCTCACCGACGGAAATTTGAGCCGCCATCTGCAATTGCTCGCCGCCGAGAATCTCGTCGCGGTCTCCAAGAGTTACGAGGACAGCAGGCCCCAGACCTGGTGCCGGCTCACGGCGGAGGGCAGGCGGCGTTACGTGCGGTATCTGTCGGTGCTGGAGCAAATCGTCGAGGATTCGGCCGCCAGGAATAAATCCGGCGACGCACTGTTCCCGAGCTCCGCCGGCCACTGATCAGCGCACAATATCCTGGCGTTGCGCCGAATCGTTACGATCCCGGGACAAGAGCTGCGAGTATATGCTGAGGAAAATGCGCCTCGCGCTGGCGCTTGCGGCCCTCTCGGGCTGCGCCGGCTATTCACCCCATCCGTTGCCCGCAGGCCCGAACCTCGAGGCGCAAGCTACGGCGACGGATGAGGTCCGCCCGCACCCGCCGCTCGACATGAACGCGGTTGCGACCCTCGCCGTGTTGAACAATCCGGACATCCGGGCGGCCCGCGCGCAGACCCGCGTGGCGGACACCCAGGCGTTTGCGGCCGGGATTTTGCCTGAACCTCAATTCAGCGGTAACACGGATGTCCCCTACGATCGCGTGACCTCGCCGCGCGACCCCAGGTATCCGGAGTATCACGCCTACGGCTTCGCGCTGGCGATCGATGTCCGTGCGCTTCTGACGCACGCGAGCAAGCGGACCGCGGCCGACGCCGCCTACCGGCAAGCGCGCGAGGAGATGCTGTGGAAGGAATGGCAGACGGTGGCCGAGGCACGCACGCTGTACGTGGCGCAATCCATCGCCGGGGAACGGCGGGCGCTCCTCACGCCGGCAGCCGATGAGTACGCGCTCGCCGCAGCCCGCTCGCAGCGGGCCTTGGCCCGGCACGACGTGACACTCGATCAATCGGGTGCGGATGTGGCCGCACTTGCGGTCGTTCGCGCGCAGCAGGGGGCCGCGGATCGCGATGCGCTCAACGCCGCGCATGCCTTGCACGCGCTCCTGGGGCTCTCCCCGGACGCCGTTCTGTCGCTCGAGCCGCTGGGGCCGCCCCAAATTCCGGACCGAGCCGACGTGGCGGCCGCGGGCGAGCGCTTGCCCACGTCCCGTCCGGATTTGCGGGCGCTTCGAGAAGGCTATCGCAGTGAGGAGGCTCAGGTGCGCATCGCCGTGCTGTCGCAGTTTCCCAACGTTGTGGTGGGCATCACGCGCGCGCGCGATGTCTCGGACGTGCACACCAACGGCGGCACCATTTCGCTGAACCTGCCGATCTTCGACGGTAGCCGCGGCGACATCGCCATTCAGAATGCGACGCGCGAGCAGCTTCGCGCCGAATATCAGGCACGCCTCGATCAGGCAACGGCGGACATCTGGAAACTATGGGATGAGATACAGGAATTGCGCTCGGAACTCGATGATCTCGACAATCGATTGCGCACGCTCCAGGACGACGCCGGCAATTCGCATCGCGCTTTCGTCGCCGGCAACTTTCCGGCCGCGAGCTATTTCATTTCGGTGAACGCACTCATTACCGCCCAGTCGAACCGCTTGGATCTCCTGCAGAATCTGTGGCGCGATTCCATCGCTCTGGCGACCGTTACGGGCACTCAGGTGCAACCCGCGCCATGAGGCTTCTCCATTCCCTGGCCGCTGTCGCCATCGGCATCTTCGTCGCCGCACCATGGACGTACGCTGACGACACCCGGGACGCCGGTAAGGACGAGGTAAGCGTGCTCGTACGGACGGCAGCCGTGAAGCGCGGCAGTCTGCCGCGCATCGTCGTCGCCTACGGCGTGGCGAAGGCCAACCCAACGGCACAGGAGAGCGTCGTGGCAAAAGTCTCCGCGGTGGTGGCCGCGGTCCATGTGCGCACCGGTCAGGCCGTCCGCAAGGACGCGCCCCTGGTGGAGCTCAGGCCGACGCCCTCGACGCGCGCCACGTACGCGGCCGCCCTATCGGCTCAGCGCGCCGCCGCGGACGCGCTCACACGCACCAAGCAGCTGGTGGCCGACCTGCTCGCCACCGGGCAGCAGCTCGCGGCGGCGGAGAAGGCCGATTCGGATGCGCGCTCCGCGTTGCAGGCCCTGCAGGCTCAGGGCGCCGGCGGCCCGGCCGTATTGCGGGCACCGTTCCCCGCGGTCGTGACTGCGGTCAGCGCGGCACCCAACTCGATCGTTGCGGAGGGTGCTCCGTTGGTCGAGCTGGCGAGACCGAACGGGCTGATTTTATCGACCGGCGTCGTCCCGGCTCAGGCGGCATCGATCGAACCGGGCAACGCGGTGATCGTCGAGGCCCTGGGACGCAGCGCAACTCTCAAGAGCCGCGTGGCGCTGCGCGGCGCGGCAGTCGATCCAGCCAGCGGGCTCGTACCGGTGGATGTTTCTCTTCCCTCGGGCGCATTGCTCCCCGGCGAGACCGCCCGGGCCTCGATCACGATCGGCGAGGCGCAGGGCTTCATCGTCCCGCACGCGGCGATCCTCGTGAACGAGCAGGGGGATGCCTATGTGGTTCAGGCCGTGCGCGGCGTCGCCAAGAGCGTGCCGGTGAGGATACTTGCCACCGCGGGCGATGAGGACGCGGTGGATGGACGACTCGATGCCGCGGCGCCCCTGGTCGTTGCGGGCAATCACCAGCTCCAGGACGGAATGAAGGTGCGCTACGCGAACGAGGCGGCCGGCGCCCGCCCATGAATTTCATCCGTCTGCTCGAAGGCAACCGCGGCCCCCTGCTTTGTCTCGCATTTGCGATGGCGCTCGCCGGATTGTTCGCGGGCTTTTCGCTGCCGGTGGGCCTGTTTCCCGTCACTGCGTTCCCCCGCATCCGCATCGAAGTGGACGCGGGCAGCATGCCGGCCAAACAGATGATGATCGACGTGACTCAGCCGCTCGAGGAGGCGGCTCGCGCCATACCCGGGGCCGTCAACGTGGTCTCCAAGACTTCGCGGGGCGCCGCGGAAATCTTCGTCGATTTCCCGTGGGGCTCCAACATGACCGAAGCGCTGCTGCGGGTCGACACGGCGTTTGCGCAGACACTGCCGCAGCTGCCTCCGGGCACCAGCTACGATGCGATCGAGATGAGCCCGAACATGATCATGCCGTTCGTCTCCTACGCGCTCATTTCGAACGACACGTCTCCCGCGGATCTGCGGCGCATGGCGAAGTACGAGATCGGGCCGCTGATCACCGGCATCAGCGGGATCCGGCGGGTGGGCGTGACCGGCGGACAGACACCCGAGATTCAAGTGGCGCTCGATCCGCTGAAACTGCAGGCCTATGGCCTATCGGCCTCCGACGTGAGCGCAACCATCGGTGCGGCCAACACCATCAGTTCCGTGGGGCGCCTCGAGGACAACGACCTTCTATACCTCACGCTGGAGAGCGATGCCTTCACCTCGGTGCAATCGGTGCGCGACGTGGCAATGCGCACCGCCAACGGGGGCATCGTGCGCCTGAGCGATCTGGGTTCGATCGAGATGGGCTCGGTGCCGCAGTGGCTCCTGGTCATGGACAACGGCAAGCCGGCCGTCACTTTCGATGTGTACCAGCAGGACGACGCGGATTCCCTGCAGCTCGCCACGTCGGTGCAGAAGCGATTGGACGCGTTCATGCAGTCTCAACCGAAGGGCGTACGCCTCTACAAGTGGTACGATCAGACCGATCTGGTCCGCTCCTCGATCAGCGCGGTCGAGGAAGCCATTCTGATCGGACTCGTGCTGGCCGCGCTCGTGGTGCTCGCGTTTCTGCGCAACTGGCGCGTGGCCGCGGTCGCCATGGCGGTGGTGCCTCTGTCCATGTCGGGCACGGCGCTACTGCTGTCGCTGCTCGGCATGAGCTTCAACATCATGACCCTTGGCGGCATCGCCGCGGCCATTGGGCTGCTCATTGACGACTCCATCGTCATGGTGGAGCACATCGCAAGGCGCGCCGGCGACCCGGGTCAGAGCCAACCGCAAGCCGCGGTGCTGCCGGCCGCGAGAGAATTTCTCTCTCCGCTGTTCGGCTCGAGCCTCGCGACCATCATCATTTTCATACCATTGGGGTTCCTCTCAGGCATCACCGGCGCATTCTTCAAATTTCTCTCGCTGACCATGGCTTCCGCGCTCGTCATTTCCTTCGTCCTGACCGCTACGATCGTGCCGCTGCTCGCCCGTAGCCTCATTGATTTCGGAACCTGGCACGACCCCGCGCAGCACGGGCGCGAGAGCTGGCTGAAGCGCATGCACGGCCGCGCGTTGAACGCGATGTTCGATCACCGCGGCTATGCGGGGCTCGCCGTGCTCCTGCTGATCGGCGTCGGATATCTGGCGTACCGCCACGTCGGCACGGGTTTCCTGCCGAACATGGACGAGGGCGGGTTCGTCCTGGACTACGAGACTGCCCCGGGAACCTCGCTGGCGGAGACCAACCGCGAGATCGCTGAAGTCGAGGCGATCTTGAAGAGCGATCGAAACGTCGAAACCTACTCGCGCCGCACCGGCGCCGGTCTCGGCGGCGATCTCAAGGAAGCCTACCAGGGGGACTTCTTCGTCCGCCTGATCGCGCCGTCGAAGCGTCCGGCGATCTGGACGGTCATGGATGACATCGATCACGAGGTCACGACCCGGGTGCCCGGCATCAAGTTCGATACCCACGAGCTGCTCGACGACATGATCGGGGACATGGTCGGCCGCCGCCAACCGGTGGTCATTCAGCTGACCGCGAAGGATCCCGATGTGCTCGACGGCGTCGCCGTCAAGGTCGCGGAGGCGATCGGCAAGGTTCCCGGCGTACAGCCCGCGTCGGTGGACAGCGGGGTCATCCCGTCCGGAGATGCGCTCGAGGTCCACGTCGACGCGACGGCGGCCGCGACGCAGGGCATGACCCCCGCGGAGGTACGCGACCAGCTCGAGCAGCACTTGAACGGCAAAGTCGTGACTCGATACCTCGGTAAAGTTCAGGATGTGGGAGTTCGGTTGTGGCTCGAGCCCCGGCGCGATGCACTCTACCGCACCCAGCTCGGCGATTTGCTGATCCGCTCGCCGACGGGGCGGCTGTTCCCGTTGCGCACCGTCGCCGCGGTCGAATTCGTCGCGGGGCAGCCGGAGATCAACCGCGACAATCTCGCCCAGATCGTCGCCGTGACGGCTCAAATCGGCGAGGGTCATGATCTCGGATCGACGATAGCCGCCGTACAGAAGGCGCTACGCGGGCCGAACATGCTGCCGGCGGGCGTCACCTACACGATCGGGGGCGCCTACGAACAGCAGCAGCTCGCGGCCCACGACATGATCAAGGCGTTCGCCGCGGCGATCGCCGCCGAGTTCATCCTGATGCTGTTTCTGTACAAGCGGTTCTGGCTGCCGCTCGTCATCATCGCGAGCGCCGTGGTTTCCTCGAGCGGCGTCTTCATCGGCCTGTGGCTCACCCGGACCGAGCTCAACATCACGGCGATGATGGGCATGGTCATGATCATCGGTATTGCGACCGAAATGGCGATATTCCTTGCGTCCGAATACCGCGAATTGTCCCGGGAGCTCCCGCCGCGCGAGGCTCTGTTCGGCGCGGCGCTGAATCGGCTGCGTCCCATCCTCATGAGCACTCTCGCGATGATACTTGCCCTGGTGCCCCTCGGAGCGGCGATCTCAGGCTCGGGCGATCAGATGCTGCAGCCCCTCGCCATCGCCATCATTGCCGGCGTGCTGGTGCAGTTGCCGCTCGTGCTGCTGGTCATGCCGGTGGTGGTGGGGCTGGTCGAGGGATCGCCCGGGCATCGGAACGCGTCGCGGTCGGGGCGGCAACCGTAATTCGTTCACTGACCTCGTCTCAGCGAAATTGCACGGAATAGCCGACCTGCCAGCCGTTCTTGGTGGGCTCGATGTCGAAGGAGGTATGAACGTCGGACTGCTCGCGCCGATTCAGCACGAAGCGCGCCGTGGCGATTCCGAGAGCGGCGCCCGCGACGGTGTCGGAGGTCCAGTGCAGATTGTCCTTCACCCGGACGTACGCGGTGGCGCCGGCCACCCCGTAGCCGATGATGCGGCGAATCCAGCGGTATTCGTCGTTGCCGGACTCGGCGAACACGGTTCCGACGGCGAAGGCGGCGGTCGCGTGCACCGACGGGAACGAGTCGCCGCCCGCGCGCCAGCGATTCGGCGAGGTAGATCCATCGGGACGCTCCCGGCCGGCCGCGTACGAAAGAGCCTCCGCGGTCACCGTGCTCAACGCTCCCGCCTCCACCAGGGACCAGGTTTCCCGATAGCCGGCCGAATCCCCGAGGAAGCCGGCGTAAGCGAACGTGCCTCCGATGAGGGCCACCGTGGGAAGCGCATCCCGCAGCGAATTCTTGTCCTGGCCTCCGTTCAGCCCCGAGTTCGGACCGGTCGCGAAATGCTCGCGCACGCGCGAATCGAATTCGTGCGCCACGCCTATCGCGGCCAGGGAGCCCGCGAAGGCGAGCCAGTCGGACTCGTTCCAGCGTATCGGAGCGGTGAAATAGAGCTTCACGTCCTCGAGGGTATCGGAGACCGCCGACGAATCGGCGCGGGCCGCGAAGGGGAGCAACGAGCACGCGAGCCAGGCCCCGGCCATTACCGGCAGTGTCGATCGCACGGTGGAGGTCAACGGCGTGATGGCGTTGGAGTACGCTGCATGGGGATGTAGCTCGTTCGTGGTAACTTTATTGAACAAAGTATAGGGAACTTCACTCTGCGTGGCAAAGCGCCGCTCGAGCGGCAGCCGTGCGCACGAGCTATCCCCGCAGGAGATCACGGCCCTGCGTCAACACGAATCGCCTGAACGCCTCGGCGGTCGGCGACAGGCGGGTCTTCGACAGATGCGCCACGTGCCATTGCTTGATGACCGGCGTGCCGCTCACATTCAAGACCGCGAGCCGTTGAGTTTGGATTTCCAGATCGATGGT
>DASYAC010000045.1:0-11882 GCA_036501585.1 Steroidobacteraceae bacterium | reverse complement strand
GGCCGCGATCAAGCTGAAGAATCCGAGCGAGACGATGATTGGGTGCATGGTGCAGCCGACAAGTATCTCACGATAGACCGGGAATATGACGGCCGTGTTCCCTGATGGCCGTGTTTCCGGACGGCTGCGTTCCCGGGGATGCGCTTACGCCGCCTGTGTGCCCCCGGTCAAGGCCCGTCTTTGGGACCCCGGCGCGGCCACCAGCGCTCGAGCAGCGCCGCCGCCCAATCCTTGCCGCCGAGCCCGAATGCCAGGGCGAGGGCCAGCACGATGCCGCCCAGGATGACCAGAAACGTACGCTGGACGATGTCGCCGCCGACCTCCACCTGGCTCAGCGCGATCATGATGACGAACGCCATGATGAGATACTGAGCGAGCTTGCCCAGGAGGTCGGCATCCGGAATCCGCGCTTCCAGGCAATAGGTTGTGACCGCGCTGCCGACGAAGCGCGCGAAATACGAACCGAATACCACGGCGAGCATCGCGATCAAAAGCTTCGGCGCGAACATCACCATCTGATGCAGCAGATCGGTGACGTGCGTGAGTCCGAGGGTGCCGAAGGCGCTCATGAGGGCCGCCAGTATCACCAGCCAGTAGGCGAACAAGCCGAACAGGGTGGTGGTATCGCCGCGCAGCCCCCCCTGTTGCAGGAAATGGTCGGTTCCCGCACGCTCGGTCAGCACATTGAAGTTGATCGCGCGAAGCCCGCGCTCCACCGCGAAACGAATCACCTTGGCGATCAGCCAGCCGGCCAGGACGATCGCGAGCGCCATGGCCAGCCGGGGAAGGAATTGCGCGGCCTGGTGGAGGAACTCGCGCGCGGCGTCCGGCAGCAAGTCAAGACTTTGCATGAATACCTCCGATCCGAGCGAGGCGCATCGCCCGATGTTCGATGATCATGTCACGCCCCACTCGAGAATGCCTTGCAAGGGTATGCCGGCCCAGGCCGGCCGATTGCCGATTTCATAGCGCAGCTCGTACAGGGCCTTCTCGAGCTCGAATAGACCCAACAGGCCGGTTCCCGGCATGAGCGCATCGTAGAGCGAGGTGCCGCGCGCGGCGCCCTCGTAGGCCGCGAGGAAGGCCGACCGAACCTCCGCCGTCCAATTCCGGGCGAGAGGGGCGAGCTTGGCAAGCTCGACATCGTCGTGCGCCACGCTTCTGAGTGCACTGTGCTCGACGTAGCTGAAGGAGCGCAGCATCCCCGCCACGTCGCGCAGCGGCGATTGCTTCGCGCGGCGCTCCTCGAGGCTGTGGCCGGGCTCGCCCTCGAAATCGATGAGGATGAAGTCGTTCCGGGTCAGCAATACCTGTCCCAGGTGATAATCGCCGTGGATGCGGATTTTCGTCCCCTTGGGCTCGGCGGCCACGCAGGTCGCGATGCGCTTCAGAATCTCGTCCCTTGCGCCAAGGATGGCATCGGCCCGTTCCCGATCCGCCCCCGCGAGGTCGTTCAAGCGGCTCTTGAGCAACCCGAGCGCGTTCTTCGCCTCATCGGTCGCGCGCTGCTTGTATGCCTCGAGATCCGCGCGCGTGATGGGCTGGGGCTCGAACGCAGGGTCCCCGGTGGGCGTGGCGAGCGCTCGATGCAGCTCGGCGGTACGCACCGCGAGCACTCGAACCAACGCCAGGTACGCCTCGTGCATGTTCATGGGCGGAAGGTCGCCGGCCGGAGCGGTACGATGCTCCTCGAGGTGGCGGCGCAGGTACTCGAGAGACCAGGTCCAGCCGTCGCCTTGATTGGCGATGTAGGCTTGCAGCATCGCGAGCAGCACCGGCTCGCCGTCCTTGTTCCGATACTGGAGTACGCCGGCCACGGGCGCGCAGTTCTCGAATTTCACGGCATCGGTCAGGTACAGGCCCATTTCTAGCTCCGGGCTCGCACCGGTACGCAGCCTTCGGTAGCCCTTGAGAATGAGGCGCTCGCCCAGGACGACGATGGTATTGGAGCTCGATCCCTGCGGCCTCGCGGCGGGGAGCGAGGCGAAATCTGCGCCCGCGAGACGGCCGAAAGCGCCGGTCGGACGAAACTCGAGCGTCCCTTGCGAGGTCGCGAGGTCGCGCGGTTTGGCGATCGCCGCGACCATCGCCTGGCAAAAGGCTTCATCGGCGAAGGCATCGCCCATCACACCGACGCTCGATTGCTGACGAATCCTGGCGATGGCGGCCGTGGTGAGGTTTCGGACGCGCTCCTCGTCGCGCTCCTCCCAGGCGAGGGCCAGCGGCATGAAGTAGCCGGTGGTCTCGCCGCCCGCGGCGACCTCGAGGAGCGCGACGATCCAGCTCGATTTGCCCTCCTGCCAGAGCACGTGATCGGCGATGCGCGCGCGTTCGATGGGCTTGCCCTTCGATGCGTACCAGCGCTGAGCCTCGATGAAGCGCGGCAAGGTGTCGGTCTCGAACTGCTGGCGGGTCTTCTCCGCCATACCGATGCGCCAGGGGACCACACGGTCGCGGAACAGGCTGCTCCAGCCGTCGAACAGCACCAGCACCGGCCGCTCATCGAGAGAGAGGATGTGCTCGTGCCACGAGGGCGCCTCCGCATCCCTGGTCAGCTTGAACCAGTAGAAGCCGTAACCGGACAGCGTCAACAGGTAGGGCAGATCGCCGATCGGCGGGAACGTCGTGCGGCCGAGCATCTCCACCGGCACGCGTCCCTTGTATTCCGACAAATTGAGCTCGACCGGCTGCGCGGAGCGCGACAGATTGGCGACGCAGAGGATGCTGTCCTCGCCGTACTCGCGCAGGTACGCCAGGATTTTGCGGTTCCCGGGCCGGAGGAAGCGCCGGGTGCCGCGTCCGAACGCCTGGCTGTTCTTCCTCACCGCCAGCATGCGTTTGGTCCAGGAGAGGAGCGAGCTCGGATCGCGGGATTGCGCCTCGACGTTGACGGACGGGTAGCCGTAGATCGGATCCATGATGGGCGGCAGATAGAGCCGCTGCGGATCGCAGCGCGAGAAGCCGGCGTTGCGGTCGGGACTCCACTGCATGGGCGTGCGGACGCCGTTCCGGTCGCCGATGAACACGTTGTCGCCCATGCCGATCTCGTCGCCGTAGTACAGGATGGGCGAGCCGGGCATGGACAAGAGCAGGCTGTTCATCAGCTTGATGCGGTCGCGGTCGTTCTCCATGAGGGGCGAGAGGCGGCGGCGAATCCCGAGGTTGATGCGCGCCCGCACGTCCGCGGCGTAGGTCGTGTACATGTAGTCGCGCTCTTTGCTGGTGACCATCTCGAGGGTCAGCTCGTCGTGATTGCGCAGAAAAATCGCCCATTGGCAGCTATCGGGGATGTCGGGCGTCTGCTGCATGATCTCGGAGATGGGGTAGCGGTCCTCCTGTGCGATGGACATGTAGATCCGCGGCATGAGCGGGAAGTGATAGGCCATGTGGCATTCGTCGCCGTCGCCGAAATACTCGCGCACGTCCTCGGGCCACTGATTCGCTTCGGCGAGCAGGAAGCGATTCTTGTAATTGGCGTCGATGGCCGCGCGCAGCCGCTTGATCACATCGTGCGTCTCGCGCAGGTTTTCGTTGTTCGTGCCCTCGCGCTCCACGAGATAAGGGATGGCGTCCAGCCGGAAGCCGTCGACGCCCATGTCGAGCCAGAAACGCATGATCTCGAGGACCGCGCTCATGACCTTCGGATTGTCGAAATTGAGATCTGGCTGGTGGCTGAAGAAGCGGTGCCAGTAATAGGCTTTCGCGACCGGATCGAAGGTCCAGTTGGAGATTTCGGTGTCTATGAAGATGATGCGCGTGCCGAGATACTTCTGCTCGGTGTCGCTCCAGACGTAGTAGTCCCGCTCGGGCGAGCCGGGGGGCGCTTTGCGGGCCGCCTGAAACCAGGGATGCTGGTCGGAGGTGTGGTTGATGACCAGCTCGGTGACCACCTTCAATCCGAGGCGGTGTGCCTCGCGCAGCATGGTGCGGAAATCATCGAGCGTCCCGAATTGCGGGTGCACGTTCTTGTAGTCGGCAATGTCATAGCCGTCGTCCTTGAGCGGCGAGGGGTAGAAGGGCATGAGCCAGAGGGTGTTGACGCCCAGGTCGCGGATGTAGGCGAGTTTGGAGGTCAAGCCCTGAAAGTCGCCGATCCCGTCGTCATTGGAGTCCAGGAAGGACTTGACGTTGAGCTGATAGATGACCGCATCCTTGTACCAGAGCGGATCGTCGACATCGAGTCCGGACAGCGTCGCGGGATCGAGGGCGGGCGTTGCACCGTCATTCATGAAGGTCTCGTGTCTTACACGAAGTAATCGAAATCATGCTCGCTGCGCAGGTGCCGGCGCAACACGAATACGTGCGCCGGCAGCCGCGCCGGGTCCAGCATCACGAAATTGCGCCCGCCGCGCCACTGGTAGCGCTGCTCGCTCAGGACATCGTGCACCTGGTAGGGCCGATCGGGGTCGAGTCCGAGCGCCTCGAGCTCGAGCTCGACCCAGCCCGATTGAACATGGTGCGGATCGAGGTTGACCACCGTCAGTACGATGTTGCCGGTCGCCTCGTCGCTCTTCCGGTAGGCGATGAGAAGCTCGTTGTCGACCTCGCAGAAGCTGAGCGAGCGGTCGGACTGCAGCGCGGCGTTCTCGCGTCGCGCGCGGTTCATGCGGGCGATCAGGGAGCGCAGGCTGTCTACGGCGTCCAGGCGCCAGTGACGCAGCTGGTACTTCTCGGAGTCCAGATATTCCTCGCTTCCCGGCTCGCGCGGAGCGCTTTCCATGAGCTCGAACGTGGGTCCGTAGATGCCGTAGTTGGCCGAGAGCGTGGCGGCGAGAACGAGCCTTGCGGCGAACGCGGCGCGCAGCCCCGACTGCAGGGTTTCCTGCAGAATGTCCGGCGTATTCGGCCATACATTGGGACGAAAGTACTGGCGTCCGGGGCCTTGCGCCAGCTCGGTGAAGTACTCGGTCAATTCCCGCTTGGTGTTGCGCCAGGTGAAGTACGTATAGGACTGCGTGAAGCCGAGCTTCGCCAGACGGTGCATCACTTTCGGCCGCGTGAAGGCTTCGGCGAGGAAGATGACATCCGGATTCGCGTGCCGGATCTCCTCGATGACCCATTCCCAGAAGGCAAATGCCTTGGTGTGGGGATTGTCGACGCGGAAGATCCGCACGCCCTGATCGATCCAGAACTCGATCACGCTCTTGAGCTCTTTCCAGAGCGACCGCCAATCGTCCGTCTCGAAATCGAAAGGGTAGATGTCCTGGTATTTCTTGGGAGGATTCTCCGCATACTGCACGCTGCCGTCGGGGCGGTGCTTGAACCAATCGGGATGCGCGCTCACGTACGGGTGATCGGGAGCGCACTGAAACGCAATGTCGAGCGCGATCTCCAATCCCAGATTCCGCGCGCGGACGCTCAGGCTCCTGAAATCCTCCAAAGATCCCAGTTCCGGCAAGATCTGCTTGTGACCGCCCTCCGCGGATCCGATGGCCCAGGGACTCCCGACGTCGCCGGGCTTTGCCTCGAGCGCATTGTTGGCGCCCTTGCGCTTGACGCGGCCGATGGGTTGTATGGGAGGAAAGTAGAGCACGTCGAAGCCCATGTCGGCGACGTAGGGGAGACGAGCCTCGACGTCCTTGAAATTCCCGTGCCGCATGGGTTCCGGGGATGAGGAGCGTGGAAACAATTCGTACCAGCTCGAGTAGGCAGCGCGTTTGCGATCCACGGCGATGTCGAGGGCGGCGTCGGCGGCGAAGCGCCGATCGGGGTAGCGGGCAACGAGGCTCGCCCGGGCCGGGTCGAGTGCGAGCGCCTTGAGGGATGCCAGGTCGGGGGCGGCGACCGACTCGTCCTTCGCCCGATCGGAGAGGAGCGAGGCCCAAGCGGCGAGCCCGTCGGCATCGTTCCCCCGGGCGCGGGCGGCGGCGTCGAGCGCGAGGGCCGCGCCGACCTGCAAGGCGACCCGGACGTCGGCGATGTCCTCGCGCCGCTCCAGCTCATTGCGCCAGGATTCGAAGTGATCCACCCAGGCCGAAATCTCGCAGCGATAGCGGCCCGGAGCCGGAGGGGTGAATTCGGCGATCCAGACATCATTGCCCTGCGCCGACATGTCGGTCTCGTGCTGCGCGGATTCCGGATCCTCGAGCGCCCGCCAGCGCATCGTCACCCGGAGTTTCTCGTGTCCGTCGGCGAAGCAATGCGCTTCGATGCGCACCGGCTCGCCGGCGATGCGCTTGGCCGGGAAGCGTCCACCGTCCACGGTGGGCGAGAGAGCGTCGATGATGGCGCGGATTCGGCCGTCGCCGCCGGGGGAACCGGCCTTGACGCCGCGTTCAGCCATGGGGCTCCCAGCGAAGCATGATGGTCGACAGCGGCGGCAGGGTGAGATTCAGCGATTCGACCCGTCCGTGAGTGCTCACCGGCACCGACTCCACCGCACCCAAGTTTCCCCAGCCCGCCCCGCCGTAGTCGCCGGCATCGCTGTTCAAGATCTCGCGCCAGAGGCCGCGCTTCGGCACACCAATCAAGAAATTGGTACGCGGGACCGGCGTGAAGTTGCAGGCGACGAGCACCGGGGGGCTGTCGCCGCCACCTTTGCGCAAAAACGCGATCACGCTCGCGTCCGCATTGTCCACGTCCAGCCACTCGAATCCTTCAGGCGAGAAATCGATGCGGTGCAAGGCGGGCTCGCTGCGATAGGCGCGGTTCAGGTCGCTCACCCAGCGCTGCACGCCGGCATGCTCGGGGAGGCTCGTGACCCACCACTCGAGCTCACCCTCATGCGTCCATTCGCGCCGCTGCCCGAACTCCGCGCCCATGAACAGAAGTTTCTTGCCGGGATGGCCCCACATGTAGCCGAACAGCGCCCGGAGATTGGCGAACTGCTGCCAGCCGTCGCCCGGCATCTTGCCGATCAGCGAGCCTTTGCCGTACACCACCTCGTCGTGCGAGAGCGGCAGCACGAAGTTCTCGTTGAAGGCATAGATCAGCGAGAACGTCAGCTGGCCGTGGTGATAGCGCCGGTACAGCGGGTCCTGCTGCATGTATTTGAGCGTGTCGTGCATCCAGCCCATGTTCCATTTGAGGCCGAAGCCGAGTCCGCCCACATCCGTGGGACGAGACACCATCGGCCAGGCGGTCGATTCCTCGGCGATCATGGTCGTATCCGGGTGATCTCGATACACCGCCCGGTTCAGGTCGCGCAGGAACTCGGTCGCCTCGAGATTCTCACGGCCGCCGAAGCGGTTCGGGATCCATTCGCCTTCCTTGCGCGCATAGTCGAGGTAGAGCATCGAGGCCACCGCATCGACGCGCAATCCGTCGATGTGGTAATGCTTCAGCCAGAAGAGCGCGGAGGAGACCAGGAAGCTGCGTACTTCATTGCGGCCGTAGTTGAAGATCGCGGAGTTCCATTCGGGATGAAAGCCCTGGCGGGTATCGGCATGCTCGTACAGATGAGTTCCGTCGAAATAGATCAGTCCGTGCGCATCGGTGGGGAAGTGCGAGGGGACCCAGTCGAGAATCACGCCGATGCCTTTCTGGTGCAGGTGATCGACGAAGTACATGAGGTCCTGGGGCGTGCCGTAGCGCGCCGAGGCCGCGAAGTAGCCGGTGGTCTGGTAGCCCCACGACCCGTAGAACGGATGCTCGGTGACCGGCATCAGCTCCACGTGCGTGAAGCCCAGATGGAGCATGTGGTCGGCGAGCTCGTGAGCGAGGTCGCGGTAATTGGGCAGATTTCCGTTCTTGCGCCGCCAGGAGCCGAGATGCAGCTCGTAGATGGACATCGGGGCGTCGAGCCCGTTGCGCGCCGCGCGCGATTGCATCCACGCCGCATCCTGCCAACCCCACTCGAGCGACCATACCCGGGAGCCCGTGGCCGGTGCGAGCTCGGAATAGAAGCCGACGGGGTCGGCCTTGTCGCCGGCGTAGTCGTTCGCCGCCGAGCGGATCCGGTATTTGTAGGCCTGCCCGCGCTGTGCGGCGGGTACGGTGCATTCCCAGATGCCCGATCCATCGCCGCGCGGGGCGAGCGCATCCTCGTCGGCCCGCCAGCCGTTCCAGTCGCCGACGACCGAGACCTTGGCGGCATTCGGCGCCCAGACCGCGAACGAAGCCCCCCCATGCTCGAGCAGATGACATCCGAGCTTGGCGTACAGCTCGCCGTGAGTTCCCTCCTTGAACAGATAGATGTCGTGCTCGGTCAGCAAAGTGATCAGCTCCTTGGGCGATGAGATGGCACAGAGTTCCTGAGCATAGGGGTTGTTACGCTCCCGAGCTGTAAGCCGGCCGTGAGGTCCCCCTGTAGGACTTTAGCCGAGGGCCGCCGAGCGCAGTAACCGTTCCGCAGCCAATGTACCGGATTGCAGGGCTGCGTGGACGGTTCCCCAATGACCGGCGACATCCGTGTGCTCGCCGGCGAAATACAGCGTGTCCTCGACCGGATGAGTCATGCGTTCGGGCGCGTCCAGAGCTCCCGCGGGGACGTAGCTGTAGGCGCCGCGGGCGTAAGGGTCGGCCAGCCAGTCGTGAGTGTGCCAGCTCACGAGCGATCCCCCGAGATCGGCGCGGGGGCGATTGAATGCCTTGGCGAGGGTCGACAGACAGGAGGTCAGGAGGGGGGCGTCGGCGTCAGCGCCGGCGGCCGAGGTTCCGGCAGCCGAGGTTCCAGTGGCCGAGGTTCCGGCAGCCGAGGCTGCAGAGCGAGCCAGAGACTCTGCCTTCGGGCCGCCCGCCCACCCGGTGAGAATCGGGGCGCTGTTCGGCATCGGAGTCCACCAGGTCGCGGGCATCTCCGAAGGGGTGAACAGAAAGCTCAGGTTGTCGGGCCAGAACTTGCTGCCGAACACGAGCACGACCCGCAGGGCCGCGCCCATGGCCAAACGGTCCGCCTGATGGAGGATTTCCGCCGGCCGCGGCTCGAACTGAATGCTGCCGGCCTGCAAGACGCCCAGAGGAACGGTGATGAGGGCGCGCCGGGCATGAATTTGACTGGCCGCTCCCCCTGCGGTGCGTGCCAGCACGGTGACCGACCCACGGGTCCAGTCGATTCGGTGAACCGGCGACTGCAGCTGGAGCGTTCCGCCCGCCCGTGCGAACTCGCAAGCCAGATATTCGGGAACCGCGTCATACCCCGAGGTGACGCGAAACAGCCGGCCGCCTTCGATGACATCCTCCGCACGCTGCTGCTTCGCGAGCGACGCGATGCCGATGCGGCGCCGGTCGGCGGCATTGAACCCTTCCACGTAATAGGCCGCGGCCTCTGCGGCTTCGGGCGCCGGGGCAGTCGATTCGAGATACTGCTCGAACGTCATGTCGGTCCCGGCGGGCCTTTGCTCGAGCCATTGCATCATGCCCTCGAGTACCTGATGAGCGTTACTCGGCAGATCGCTTCGGGCGCTGCGCCGGCCGCCCTCGTATCGGAGCTCCGACCCCTCGAGCTCATAGGTCGGCAGGCGGGCCTCGCGAATCAGCGCCCAGAGCGCCGGCGGGCGGCCATGAACGAATTCTGCGCCGAGCTCGATGGGGATGCCCGGCGCCGCCCGTTGCGTGTAGATCCGTCCGCCCACGCGATCGCGTGCCTCGAGGATCGCCACGCGTCGGCCCGCGCTCGCGAGCCGACGCCCGGCGGCGAGTCCCGCGATGCCGGCGCCGATGATCACCATGTCGAACGGAGTGTCCACAGGTATCATTTTGGCACATGCGCATCATCCGACAGTCCTCGTTCACCGCGGTGCCGTGGAAGAACGGCGGCGGCGTCACTCACGAAGCCATTCGCGTGCCGCCGGACGGCGACTCGTTTCATTGGCGGGTGAGCGTCGCGCAGATCGACGCCTCCGGTCCTTTCTCGGATTTCGCCGCCTACAACCGTTTCATGGTGCTGTTGAAGGGGGCGGGCGTGGTGCTGAAATTCTCGAGCCGCGCCGGACCGGCGGCTTCAGGCGGCCGCGCGCCGCGGGTGCGCGAGTTGCGCAGGGTCGGTGATCTGGAGGAATTCGACGGCGGTCTCGCCACGCACTGCGACCTCGTAAACGGACCCTGTGTGGATTTGAATCTCATGGTTGCGAAGACGCTGACGGAGGTGCGCGCGCAGGTGGAGGTGTTGCTGCAGCCCTGGTCCCCAGGTCTCGGGAGCGCCGAGTCGATGCTGGTGTTTCCCATCGATTCGACCCTCGAGCTGCGATCCGGCGGCAGCACGCAGCTGCTCGAGCCCTGGGACCTCGCGCTGATCTCGGGCCGGGAGGATCGACAAGTGCGTATCTCGGCGCATGACGGCGGCGAGGCGGCGGGTGCGGTCAAGGTGTTTCTGGCGACGTTGCCGGGCTAGCGGCGGGCGGCGCGCAACGCGCAATCGACGATCGTCTCGATGAAGGGACGGTTGATGCGCGCGTGACCGAACAGCGCCCGAAAATAAAAAGGTGCGGTGAGCAGATCGATGAATGAATCGATGGGGATGTCGCCTCGGATCTCACCGCGGTCGACGCCGCGCGAGATGGCCCGTTTGATGGAGGAGCGCCGTGGAACCAGGACCTCGTCACGAATGATTCGTGCGAGCTCGGCATCGTGCGCCATGTCGGCGACGAGTCCCGGCAGCGCTTGACCCAGCGGGCCGGCAAACGCCCGGCGCAGGGCCTCGACCGCGGAGATCAGGTCCTCGCGAATCGAGCCGCTGTCGGCGATGGGCGCCGCGTTCAGGCTGCTCAGGACCGCATAAGCGACCAATTGGCGCTTGCTCGGCCAGCGCCGGTAAAGACTCGTGCGGGCGCGGTGCACCGTTTTGGCGACTCTCTCGATGGTGACATGCCGGTAGCCTTTGGCCTTCAGCAAATTCAGCACCGCAACGACCACGTCTTCGTCGATGCGCCCATCTTTGGGTCGACCCCGCATGTCGCGTTGCCGCAGGGGGCCGGTCTTCCCATCGCCTTTGCGCTCGCTCGGAGATTGCACGTTACCCCGCACTCACCACTCTGGCGCTATTTCGCTACATTGTGTATCATATATAAAGGTCGCATCTAGGTGCCAACCATCTCCGGAGGAGCATTTATGATTGCCGGACGCCTCCCCCTCGCGGGGTTATTCTGCTGCATCACCTTGCTCACCGCCTGCGGATCGGCCAAATACGAATGGTCCGAGGCCGTCACGCTCAACACCATCGCTGCATATCAGACATTTCTATCGAAATACCCGAACGATGCCCATGCCGCCGAGGCCAAAAGCCATATCGCGCAACTTCGCGACGATCAGACGTGGTCGACGGCACAGGCGGACTCGTCCGTCGAGGGGTATCAGAAGTACCTGGCGGCAGAGCCGAATGGTGCGCACGCCCAAGCGGCACGTGATGAGATCGCGTCGCGCGAGCGCACCGCCGCCTGGCAGCGCGCGCAAGCCAACGAGACCCCGGCCTCGCTCCAGGCGTTCTTGCAACAATATCCCACGGGACTCGAGGCGGATCGCGCGCGCGACCAACTCAAGACGATCGCGGGCTATCAGGCGGAGCTTGGGTCCTCCCACAACCAGCAGGCGGCGGATCGGGAGCGCGACGCGCTGGCGAAGCGCCTGGGGAATAGCTTTCCCCAGGGACTCTTGCTCGAGCCCGATACGAGCCATCGCGACTATCGGATCACATCGGCGCCGATGAGCGAGGCGGCGGCGACGGCCGCTTGCGCGAGCGTCAAGCAAACCGGTCGAGCCTGCAAGGTCGTACCGACGAGTACTTGAGGAGACGTGCGTCATGTTGGCGTTACCGCATGACTATGCTGCCCAGGCTCGCACCGCGAGCGGCACCAATATTCTGCTCGGACTTTGGCTGGCCGCCTCGCCTTGGGTGTTCGATTACAGCGGAAGATCCGCCGTGGTGGGGAGCGTGATTGTCGGCGCCGTGATTGCGCTGCTCGCCGCCATCCGCTTGGCCTCCTTGCACAACAGCATGGGATTGAGCG
>DASYAC010000044.1:0-5104 GCA_036501585.1 Steroidobacteraceae bacterium | reverse complement strand
CAAGGACGGGGAGGTGACGAGCGATGCGCGGATCCGCGCGGCGGTCCCCACCATCCAGGCCGCATTGACGGCGAAGGCCCGCGTCATGCTGATGTCGCATCTGGGACGCCCCGAGGAGGGCAAGTTCGCCCAGGAATTCTCACTGGAGCCGGTGGCCAAGCGGCTCACCGAGCTTCTCGGCGTCCCCGCGCCGCTGAAGCGGGACTGGCTGGACGGCGTGGTCGTGGCGCCGGGCGAGGTGGTGCTCCTCGAGAACGTGCGATTCAACAGGGGCGAGAAGAAGAATTCCGACGAGCTGTCCAAAAAAATGGCCGCGCTTTGCGATATTTACGTGATGGACGCTTTCGGAACCGCGCACCGCGCCGAGGCGAGCACCCACGGGGTCGCGAAGTACGCGCCGGTGGCCTGCGGCGGCCCGCTCCTGGTGAGCGAGCTCACCGCGCTCGAGACGGCCCTCGAAAAGCCCGCGCGGCCGCTGCTCGCCATCGTGGCGGGGTCCAAGGTCTCGACCAAGCTCACCGTGCTCGAGACGCTGCTCTCGAAAGTCGATCAGATGATCGTCGGCGGCGGCATCGCCAACACCTTTCTCGCGGCGCGCGGCTTCAACGTCGGCAAGTCGCTGCACGAGCCCGACATGCTGGACATTTGCCGGCGGCTGATCGAGCAGTCGCAAAAGCGCGGCATCGTCATTCCCATGCCCAGCGACGTGGTGGTGGCCACGGAGTTCTCCGCGGTCGCGGAGGCCGACGTGAAGCCCGTCGGGAGCGTTGCGGACAATGAAATGATTCTCGACATCGGTCCCGATTCCGCAGAAGAGCTGTCGGGCCTCATCGCCGCAGCCGGCACGATTCTCTGGAACGGGCCGGTGGGCGTGTTCGAGTTCGATCAATTCGGCGAGGGCACTCGCACGCTTGCCAACGCCATCGCGCGCAGCAAGGCCTTCTCCTTGGCCGGCGGCGGCGATACGCTGGCGGCCATCGAGAAATACGGCGTGGAGGACAGCATTTCCTACATATCCACCGGCGGCGGCGCGTTCCTGGAATTCGTCGAGGGCCAGAAGCTTCCCGCCGTCGACATTCTCGAGACGAGGGCCGCATGAGTTTCATCCTGCGCCGCGCCAAGATCGTCGCCACCCTGGGTCCGGCGACCGACGATGCCAAGGTCATCGCCGACATGGTCCGTGCGGGGGTGGACGTGGTGCGGATCAACTTCTCCCATGGCGTACTCGCCGATCATGCCCGCCGCCTCGGCCTGGTGTTGGACGCCGCCAAGCGGGCCGGACGCTACGTCGGCGTGCTCGGCGACCTGCAGGGGCCGAAGATACGCGTGGAGCGCTTCAAATCGGGCAAGATCATGCTCGCCGACGGGGCGGCGTTCGCCCTCGACGCCTCGCTCGGCGTGGATGCCGGCGACGAACGGGCGGTCGGCATCGCCTACAAGAAGCTGCCCACCGATGTGGGTGTGGGCGACATCCTGTTGCTGAACGACGGACAGATCAGCCTCCAGGTGCGCTCCATCGAGGGTCCCCGCATCAATACCCAAGTGCTGGTGGGCGGCGAGCTCGGCAACAACAAGGGCATCAACCGCCAGGGGGGCGGATTGTCGGCGGGCGCGCTCACCGACAAGGATCGCGAGGATATCGGCATCGCGGCCTCGCTCAAGGTGGACTACCTGGCGGTGTCCTTCCCGCGCGACGGCTCCGACATGAGCGAGGCCCGCAAGCTCCTCCGCGCCGCGGGAAGCGAGGCATTGCTGGTGGCGAAGATCGAACGCGCGGAGGCCGTCGAGAATCTGGCCGACGTGGTTCGGGCCAGCGACGCCGTGATGGTGGCCCGGGGCGATCTCGGGGTCGAAATGGGCTTCGCCGAGCTCGCGGGTCTTCAGAAGCAGATCATGCAGGAGACGCGCCATCAGAACCGCGTCGTGATCACGGCCACGCAGATGATGGAGTCCATGATCACGGCCACCATCCCGACGCGCGCGGAGGTCTCCGACGTCGCCAACGCGGTCATGGAAGGGACCGATGCCGTCATGCTGTCCGCGGAGACCGCGGCGGGGAAGCACCCCGCGAAGGTGGTGGAGGCCATGGCGCAGATCATCGTCGCCGCCGAGAAGTACCAGGGTGCGCACGTGCGCATCCGGCAGCGCAATACCGGCTACTTCGACCGTGCCAACGAGGCCATCGCGGCGGCGGTGATGTATACCGCCAACCATCTGCATGTGCAGGCCATCGTCGCGCTGACGGAGTCCGGCGAGACGGCGTTGTGGATGTCGAGGGTGCGTTCGGACATTCCGATCTACGCCTTCACCCGGCAGGAGACGACCCGAAGCCGGGTCACGCTGTATCGAGGCGTGTATCCGGTCGCCTACGACGTCACGGACAAGGACCGGGAGGCGTTCTATTTCTCGATTTTCAGCCAGTTGCTGGATCTGAAGCTGGTGAAGGAGAACGACCTCATCATTCTCACCAAGGGCGAGCTGACGGGCGTCGCCGGGGGAACGAATTCCATGCAGATCCTCAAGGTTCTGCGCAAGTAGCCGGGTGCCCAAGACCATGCAGACGGAGTTCCGCGGAACGGACCGGTACATCGCGACCGAGGAATTGATGGCCGCGGTGAATGCCGCGATGGTGCTGTCGCGGCCGCTCCTGATCAAGGGCGAGCCCGGCACCGGCAAGACGCTCCTGGCGGCGGAGATCGCACGGTCGCTGTCGATGCCCCTGCTCGAGTGGCACATCAAGTCGACCACCAAGGCGCAGCAGGGCCTGTACGAGTACGACGCCGTGTCGCGCCTCAGAGACTCGCAGCTCGGCGACGCCAAGGTCAAGGACATCCGCAACTACATCGTCAAGGGGAGCCTCTGGGAGGCGTTCGAGAGCGAGGTCCGGCCGGTGCTGCTGATCGACGAGATCGACAAGGCGGACATCGAATTCCCGAACGATCTGCTGCGCGAATTGGATCGGATGGAATTCTTCGTCTACGAGACCCGCGAGACGGTGCGCGCCCGTCATCGGCCCGTCATCGTCATCACCAGCAACAACGAGAAGGAACTGCCGGACGCGTTCCTGCGCCGCTGCTTCTTCCACTACATCCGGTTCCCGGACGAGGCCACGATGACGCGCATCGTCGATGTGCACTTTCCGGATTTGAAACGCGAGCTCTTGCGCGAGTCGCTGGCGACATTCTTCCGGGTGCGCGAGACGCCCGGCCTGAAGAAAAAGCCCACGACCTCCGAGCTTCTCGATTGGATCAAGCTCCTCGTCGCCGAGGACGTTTCGCCCGAAACGCTGCGCAGCGACGATGCCAAGAAGCTTCTGCCGCCGCTCTACGGGGCGCTCTTGAAGAACGAACAGGACGTGCACCTGTTCGAGCAGCTCCTGTTTCTCAGCCGCCGGAATGCTCGTTAGGTTCTTTCTTCTGCTCCGAAACGCCGGCGTGCCGGTGTCGATCACGGAATTGATGACTCTCCTCGAGGCTCTCCGGCGCGGGCTCGGGGAGTCGAGCGCGGAGCGCTTCTACCATCTCGCCCGCACCTGCCTGGTCAAGGACGAGCGCTATTACGATCGATTCGACCGGGCGTTCGCCGCGCACTTCAAAGGCGCGGAGGAGCTGTTCGAGATCAAATCGCGCGAGCTTCCGGCCGATTGGCTCGAGAAGCTCCTGGTCAAGGATTTGACCGAGGCCGAGAAGGCGCAGGTCGAGGCGCTCGGCGGCTGGGACAAACTGATGGAGACCTTGAAAAAGCGGCTCGAGGAACAGCATGAGCGGCATCAAGGCGGCAGCAAGTGGATTGGAACGGCCGGTACGTCCCCGTTCGGGGCCTACGGCTACAACCCGGAGGGCGTGCGCATCGGTCAGGAGGGATCGCGCAACCGCAGCGCCGTGAAAGTGTGGGACCTTCGGGAGTTCGCCAATTTCGACGATACGGTGGAGCTCGGCACGCGCAACATGAAGCTGGCGCTGCGCCGCCTGCGGCGTTTCGCGCGGCGCGGCGCCCCCAGCGAGCTGGCGCTCGCCGATACCATCGATGCGACCGCGCGTTCGGGCGGCTGGCTCGACATCAAGATGGTGCCGGAGCGGCACAATGTGGTGAAGGTGCTTCTGCTGCTCGATGTCGGCGGCTCCATGGACGACCACGTGAGAACCTGCGAGGAGCTGTTCTCGGCGGCGCGCAGCGAGTTCAAGCACCTCGAGCACTTTTATTTCCACAACTGTCCCTACGAGGCTCTGTGGCGCGACAATCGGCGCAGATCCCGCGAGCACATCGGCACGGTCGAGCTCATGCGGACCTACGCGTCCGACTACAAGCTCATTTTCGTGGGCGATGCGACCATGAGCCCCTACGAAGTCACGGCCCCGGGCGGCAGCATCGAGCATTGGAACGCCGAAGCGGGGAGCGTATGGCTTCGGCGCCTGACCGGGGCTTATCCCAAGTTCGCCTGGATCAATCCCCAGCCGCCGGCGCATTGGCGCCACACGGCCTCCATCGGGCTGATCCGCGAGCTCCTCGAGGACCGGATGTACCCCCTGACCCTCTCCGGTTTGGATAATGCGATCGATGCACTCGGCTGAACGGCCGGTTCTCGGCTAGGCTTGCGATCTCGATGAACGCGAAGCTTCAGCGACCGGACGAATCGACCCTGGGCTTGGTCCTGACCGGCGGGGGCGCGCGCGCGGCCTACCAGGTCGGCGTCCTCAAGGGCATCGCCGAGCAGCTGCGGCGGGGTTCCGGGAGCCCGTTTCAGGTGGTCACCGGCACCTCCGCCGGCGCGGTGAGCGCCATCGCGCTCGCCTCGGACGCCGCCCACTTCCGCCATGCGGTCTACGCCATCGAGAAGGTGTGGCGCGAATTCCGGGTTCACCATGTGATCAAGGCGGACGCGGTCAGCGTGCTGCGTTCGGGCCTGCACTGGATTCTCGCGCTCACCACCGGAGGGTGGCTGGTGCATCCGCCGCGCTCGCTGTTCGACAACACGCCGCTGTGGGAGCTGTTGCGCAGGAATCTGCATTTCGAGGGCATCCCGCGCGGCATGTACAAGCAGCATCTGCGGGCCGTGGGCATTTGCGCGACCAGCTATTCGGAGGCCGATTCGGTCACTTTCTAT
>DASYAC010000043.1:0-13126 GCA_036501585.1 Steroidobacteraceae bacterium | reverse complement strand
GAGCGACATGATCAACAGAACGGCGAGAATCGATCGTGAAACGATATTGCCATTCTGGATCAGGGCACCAAGGCCATATGGGTTTTCAACAGCTGTCTCTTGCATTGACCGATTCCCTCTACATTTTGAGTGAGCGTAGTAACAGTTCTAACGAGTGAGATTCAATTGATTGGAGGTCCTAACACTATTTGGTCAGCTTCCACTGGATGGGCAGAGACGCCGTGGTCTCGATCGGCTTGCCGTCTTCGGTGGCGGGCTTCATGCGCTGACCTTTCACGCCCTTCAAGCACGCCTCATCGAGCCGCGGGAAGCCGCTGCTCTGCTGAATGCTTTCATCCGAGATACGGCCGTCCGCGGACACCGTGACTTTCACGATGCAGCGGCCCTCTTCGCCGGCGCGCTTGGAGGCATCGGGATAATAGTCCTCGCCGATGTGCAGCGGATGCTTCGGATCGACGGCGACGCCCGTACGCTCGTGATGCACGGGCGGCGGCGCGGCGACCGGCGCCGGTCTTTGCACTTGAGTGGTCTGCGAGATCGCGTTCGTCTCCTGCTGCGGTGCCTGGATGTCGACGAATTCCGGCGGGGGGACGAAAGGCTTGATCTCTTCTAATTTCGGCGGCGGGGGTGGCGGCTTGTCGACTTCTTTGGGCTTGTCGATCTGGGCGATTTCCACGGGGGGGATGACTTTCTGCATCAATTTGCCGGCTAACCCCGTGTAGAACGCCCAACCGACAAAAATATGAAGAATGATGACGGCGATGAGGGCGACGCCCCTCGTGCCCGAAAATATCGATGGCTGCTCATATGTATACATAAGTCTGTTTCGACCCTGCCCCTAGCTAAATTCCGATACGCCACCATGTCGTACGCGCTTGAAGCCACAGTTGCCACCTGCGGCTGAAACGCGCGGGCCGCTTGCCGCTTCCCTTGATTTATGCGGCGTCCCTTCAAGTCCTACGGCAAGTAAAGAGACTGACACATCTCCCGCCCGCACTGCAAGCAGGACTTGCAGCGCGGGCAGCGGCTCACTCCCGATCCGTCACCGCTCCGAGCGATGCGCTGCTCACCTGCTTTGCATATTTCGCCAGCGCGCCGCGCCGCGCATAGGGCTTCGGAGGCTTCCATGTTTTGCGGCGGCGCTTCAATTCGGCCGCGCTGACTTTCAGGCTGATTTCTCGACGCTCTGCATCAATCGTGATCTCGTCCCCGTTCCTCACCAGCGCCATGGGGCCCCCGACCGCGGCTTCGGGGGAAACGTGTCCCACCACGAATCCATGGCTGCCGCCCGAGAAGCGGCCGTCGGTGATCAGCGCGACTTCGCTTCCCAAACCCTTGCCGATGATGGCTCCGGTTGGACTTAACATCTCGCGCATGCCGGGGCCGCCTCTGGGGCCCTCGTATCGGATCACCACTACATCGCCCGATTTGACCTTGCCGCCGAGAATGCCTTTCAGCGAGTCCTCTTCCGAGTCGAATACCCGCGCGGTGCCGGTGAATTTCACCCCTTCTTTGCCTGTAATCTTTGCAACCGCGCCCTCCGGCGCCAGATTGCCGTACAGCACCACGAGATGGCTGTCCTTCTTGATGGGGTCGGCGAGCGGACGCACGATCTGCTGTCCAGCGGCATAGGGAGCGACGTTCGCCAGATTGTCCGCGAGGGTGCCACCGGTCACCGTCAGGCAGTCGCCATGCAACAGGCCCGCGTCGAGCAGCGTCTTCATCAGCGGCTGAATGCCGCCGATCGCCACCAGTTCGGACATGGAATATCGTCCGCTCGGCCGAAGATCCGCGAGCACCGGAACCCGCCGGCCGATGCGAGTGAAATCATCGAGTTGCAATTTGACATTAGCCGAAGAGGCAATCGCGAGCAGGTGCAGCACGGCGTTGGTCGAGCCGCCCAGCGCGATGCTCACGGTGATCGCATTCTCGAACGCCTTGCGCGTCATGATCTGCCGCGGCCGGATGCCCTTCTGGATGAGCTCCACCACGGCCGCCCCGGCGCGCGTACTGTCCGCGCGCTTGTGGTCCGAGACCGCATCCTGCGCGGAACTGTTGGGAAGACTCATCCCCAGCGCCTCGATGGCGGAGGCCATGGTGTTGGCCGTGTACATGCCCGCGCACGACCCGGGGCCGGGAATCGCGGTGCGCTCGATATATCTCAATTGGATTTCCGAGACCGTGCCCTTCGCATGGCCGCCGATCGCCTCGAACACCGAGACGATGTCACGACGCTCGGCACCGGGCCGTATCGTGCCGCCGTAGACGAATACGGACGGGCGATCGAGCCGTGCAAGCGCCATCAGGCATCCCGGCATGTTCTTGTCGCAGCCCCCGAACGCCACCACTCCGTCGAAGCCCTGAGCGCCGACCACGGTCTCGATGGAATCGGCGATCACCTCGCGCGATACCAGCGAATAGCGCATCCCGGGGGTCCCCATGGAGATCCCGTCGGACACGGTGATGGTATTGAACGTCACCGCCTTGGCACCGTGCGCTTCGACGCCCTCGGCCGCGAGACGGGCCAGCCCGTCGATGTGCACGTTGCAAGGGGTCAGGTTGCTCCACGTCGATGCGATGCCGACCTGCGGCTTGTCGAAATCAGCCTCGGCGAATCCCACGGCGTGCAGCATCGCGCGCGCCGGCGCCTGCTTGATGCCGTCGACCACGAGTCGGGAATGGCGCCGAGGATCGAGAGGGGCGCTCTTGCCTGCGTTCTGGGCGAGTGTCTTCTTTTTCATGGTCACACCGTACCGTAGCGTTGGAACAAATAGCGATACACGCCGCGAACCGCGTGTGCCTCGGCGCCGACCCCGCGGCCGGGACGGTCCTTGGGATTCCAGGCGTACAAATCCAGGTGTACCCAGTGGGCCGTCGCGGTTACGAAGCGCTTCAAGAACAAAGCTCCGAATATGGCCCCGGCGAGCCCGGAGGAGGCCACGTTGTTGAGGTCGGCAATCTTGCTGCTCAGCTCGTCGTCGTATCCCATCCAAAGCGGCATGGGCCACAAAGGGTCGTGCTCCAGGGCGGCGGCCCGCGCGAGATCCGCCACGACCCGCTCGTCGGTGCCGAACAGCGCCGGAAGCTCGGGCCCTAGAGCGACGCGCGCGGCACCCGTCAAGGTGGCGAAGTCGACGATCAGATCCGGTTGCTCGGCGTCCGCGAGCGCCAGCGCGTCACAGAGGACGAGCCGGCCTTCGGCATCGGTATTGCCGACCTCGACGGTGAGTCCCTTGCGCGTCGACAGCACGTCGCCGGGACGATAGGCATCGCCCGAAATCGCGTTCTCCACGGCCGGGACGAGGATTCTGATCTCGGCTCGGATACCGGCCCCCATCAACATATGGCCGAGCCCGAGCGCGACGGCCGCGCCGCCCATATCCTTCTTCATGAGAGCCATGCCGGAGCTCGGTTTGATATCGAGTCCGCCCGAGTCGAAGCAGACCCCCTTGCCGATCAAGACGATTCGTGGCAGCGCGGCAACCTCTCCGGCGCCCCGGGGAGACCATCGTATCTCGATCAGGCGCGGCGCGCGAGCGCTGGCACGTCCCACCGCATGAATGGCCGGAAAGTTCCCGGCGAGCAGCGCCTCCCCCACCCACTCGTGAAACGTCGCTCCATGGCGCTCGGCGAGACCGCGCGCAGCGGCGGCGAGCTCGGCGGGTCCGAGATCCGAGGCCGGCGTATTGATCAGGTCGCGGGCCAGCGTGAGCGCCTCGTTCGCCGAGGCGACGAAGCGCCTGTCGGCGTTGGACGGCGGCTCGAGCACGGCCGCGCGCTCGGCCCGGCTCGGACGATAACGCTCGAAGCGATAGGCTCCATAGGAGAAGCCCAGCGCAATCTGGGTCGCTTCGCCATCACCGAAGGATTGAGCCAGGCGATAGCTACCCGGCGCCAGCCGCTCGGCGAACCCTGCTGCGTGCCACAGCGACAAGGCGCCCTGACGCTTGCCCAATCCTCCGACGGCCATACACACACCGCCGGCGGCGTCCGGGACCGACAGCACGCGGTGCTTCTCGCCCTTGAAATGGTTCGCGCCCAGCCAGTTCGCGATTTGCTCGCTCCGGCCTTTGCGCCAGGCCTCCACCTCCTCCTCGTACAGAAGCCAGAGCGGAATGGCGGCGCGCGCTTCGACGGTCATGCGTTCATCCTTCGATCAGCCGACCCGCGGCTGCGCGGCGGGTCTTCGATCAACAATAGCCGCGGCGGCCGCGGCGGTTCTTGCATGATAAGAGATTCTGTGTTGCTATTTGCGGCTACTTTCACGGAGCACCTCATGCGTTTGTATTCGCACAAAGACGTAGACAAAAAGGCCCTGCGCGGAGCGCGCATTGCCGTTCTCGGTTATGGCAGCCAGGGCCGCGCGCACGCGCTGAACCTGCGCGACAGCGGCTACGACGTGGTCGTCGGTGTCCGCAAGGGCGACAGCTGGAACAAGGCCAAGAAGGACGGCTTGAAGGTGATGGAGCCCGCGGCCGCCGTGAAGGGCGCGGAGCTGATCGCCATGCTGGTTCCCGACATGACGCAGAAAGCGCTCTACCGGGAGCTCAAGGCGTCGGTCGAGCCGGGCGCAACGCTCCTGTTCGCTCACGGATTCAACATCCACTTCAATCAGATCAAACCGCGCAAGGATCTGAACGTCGTGCTGATCGCCCCCAAGGGGCCGGGCGATCTGGTGCGCCGTCAATACCAGCAGGGACGGGGCGTGCCCTGCCTGATCGCGGTCGCGCAGAACGCGACGAAGAATGCCAAGGCGATTGCCCTCGCCTATGCCGACGGCATCGGCGGCACGCGCGGCGGCGTGCTCGAGACCACTTTCGCCGAGGAGACCGAGACGGATCTTTTCGGAGAGCAGGCGGTGCTTTGCGGCGGAGCCACGGAGCTCGTCGTCAAGGGCTACGAGACCTTGGTCGAGGCCGGCTATCAGCCCGCGGTCGCTTACTACGAGTGCTTGCACGAGCTCAAGCTCATCGTCGATCTGCTGCACGAGGGCGGCATCACCAAGATGCACAACTTCATCAGCGAGACCGCCAAGTACGGCGATCTCACCCGCGGACCGCGGATCGTGAACAAGGCGACCAAGAAAGAGATGAAGAAGATTCTCGGGGAAATCCAGCAGGGCAAATTCGCCCGCCAGTGGATCGCGGAGACCAAGAACGGGCGGCGCAAGTACTCGAAGCTCTTGAAATCGGATCTCAGCCACCCCATCGAAAAAGTCGGAGCCCAGCTGCGCGCGCGCATGCCCTGGCTCGAGTCCGGTAAGGCCTAATCTCGAGGCTCCCCGAGCCTCGAGCAGGAGTTGCGCCATGGCGGCGAGCACAGTGTTCGACAAGGTCTGGAAAGCGCACGAAGTGGTGCCGGAAACGGCGGCCACTCCCGCGGTCCTGTACATCGATCTGCACCTCGTTCACGAGGTCACTTCTCCGCAGGCGTTCAGCGTGCTGCGGTCGCTGAAGCTCCCGGTGCGGCGGCCCGACCGCACGCTCGCCACCATGGATCACTCCACTCCCACGACGACGGACCAGGTGTTCGGCAACGTGCCCATCAAGGTCGATGCGGCGGCCAAGCAGGTGCGGCAGCTCGAGTTGAATGCGGCCGAATTCGGCGTGGAGCTGTTCGGCATGCGCGACGCGCGGCGCGGGATCGTACACGTCATCAGCCCGGAGCTCGGCGCCAGCCGGCCGGGCATGACCATCGTGTGCGGCGACAGCCACACGAGCACCCACGGGGCGTTCGGCGCCCTGGCCTTCGGCATCGGCAGCACGGAAGTCGGCCATGTCCTTGCCACCCAATGCCTGCTGCAGCGCAAACCCAAATCCTTTGCCGTCAACGTCGAGGGCCGGCTCCCGCCGGGAGTCACTGCGAAGGACCTCATCCTCGCCATCATCGGCAAGGTGGGTGTCTCCGGCGGCACCGGCCATGTCATTGAATACCGCGGCTCGACCATCCGCGCACTGTCGATGGACGAGCGCATGACCATCTGCAATATGTCCATCGAGGCCGGCGCACGTGCCGGCATGGTCGCTCCGGACGAGGTCACGTTCGCGTACCTGGAGGGAAAGCCGCGCGCTCCCGAAGGACCGGACTGGGACGCGAGCCTCGCACGCTGGAAGACGCTCGCGAGCGACCCGGGCGCTCCGTTCGATTTGTCGGTGGACATCGATGCGACGGCGCTCGAGCCCATGATCACTTACGGGACCAATCCCGGCATGGTGGTACCCATCGGGGGCGCCATTCCTGCCTCGTCGGGCGATGCCATCCACGACAAGGCACTCGGCTACATGGGGTTCAAGGGCGGCGATGCCATGCTCGGCAAGCCGGTCAACACCGTGTTCATCGGCAGCTGTACGAACGGGCGCCTGGAGGATCTGGAGGCCGCGGCCCGGGTGCTCAAGGGACGCAAAGTGGCTTCCGGGGTGCATTTGCTGATCGTCCCGGGCTCCCAGAAGATCAAGCGCGACGCCGAGGCGGCGGGACTCGCCGACGTGTTTCGCGCGGCCGGCGCCGACTGGCGCGAGTCCGGTTGCTCCATGTGCCTCGGCATGAACGGCGACACGGTCGGCGCCGGGCAGTACTCGTTGAGCACCAGCAACAGAAACTTCGAAGGACGGCAGGGCGTCGGCGCGCGTACCCTGCTCGCGAGTCCGCTCACCGCCGCGGCGAGCGCCGTGCGCGGCCGCATCACCGATCCGCGGGAGTTCTTGTAATGGAGCCGCTGCGACTGGTCCGCTCGCGAACGGTGGTCGTTCCGCTCGCCAACGTCGACACCGACCAAATCATCCCGGCCCGATTCCTGACCACCACCACCAAAGAGGGCCTGGGAAAGCAGCTGTTCGCCGATTGGCGCTACCTTCCCGGCGGCGCGCCCAACCCCGGCTTCGTCCTCAATCAGCCGGCCGCCGCGGGCTGCCGGATACTCGTGGCCGGCCGCAACTTCGGCTGCGGCTCGTCGCGCGAGCACGCGCCCTGGGCGCTCGTGGATTACGGGATTCAGGCCGTGATCAGCACCGAGGTGGCCGATATCTTCCGCAGCAACGCCTTGAAGAACGGCCTTTTGCCCGTGGTCGTGGACGAGGGCACCGCGGCCTGGCTCATCGAGCATCCGGGCGCCGACGTGACCATCGACCTGGACCCCGTGACGTTGACCCTGCCGACGGGCGTATCCGTCGCCTTTCCGATCGAAGCCTTCGCGCGGCACTGCCTGTTGAACGGGCTGGACGAGCTCGGTTATCTGCAGAGCAAAATCGCCGACATCGAGCGCTACGAGGCGCGGCACCCGTCCGGCGCCTGACGAACTCAAAGGAAGCTCTCGACGTGCAAGCTCTGATCGCGGTATTGGGCGGCGACGGCATCGGCCCGGAAGTGACCGCGGAGGCGGTGCGCGCGCTGTCGCGCGTCGCGGAGCGGCACGGCCACTCGTTTCGATTCGAATCGGCGCTGATCGGCGGCGCAGCCATCGACGTGAGCGGCGAGGCGCTGCCGGCCGCGACGCTCGAGCTATGCCGGCGCGCCGATGCCATTCTCCTCGGCGCGGTAGGCGGCCCCAAGTGGTCCGACCCCGGCGCAAAGGTGCGTCCCGAGCAGGGGCTTCTGCAGCTGCGTAAGGACCTCGGGCTGTTCGCGAACCTTCGCCCCGTCGTGCCCCATCCGGCGGTGCTCGGAGCCTCGCCGATCAAGTCCGAGCTCCTGCAGGGCGTCGACATCATGGTGGTTCGCGAGCTCACCGGGGGCATCTATTTCGGAGACAAGCAGCGCACCGCCACCGAGGCGTTCGACGTCTGCCGCTACAGCGTCGCGGAAATCGAGCGCGTGGTGCGTACCGCGGCCCGGCTCGCGCGCGGGCGGCGCCGCAAGCTGACCTCCGTCGACAAGGCGAACGTCCTGGAGACATCGAGGCTCTGGCGTACGGTGGTCGATCGAATCATGCCCGCCGAATTCTCCGATATCTCCTACGAGCACATGCTGGTCGATTCGGCATCGATGCATCTCATCAAGCGCCCGCGCGACTTCGACGTGATGGTGATGGAGAACATGTTCGGCGACATCCTCACCGACGAGGCATCGATGCTCGCCGGCTCCATGGGACTTCTGCCCTCCGCGTCGCTCGGTGCAAAAGGGCGCGGCGGATTGTTCGAGCCCATCCACGGCTCCGCCCCCGACATCGCCGGCCGCGGCATCGCGAATCCTTATGCGGCCCTGTTGAGCGGCGCCCTCCTCCTTCGATATGCGCTCGAGCTCGAATCGGAGGCAGCGCTCCTCGAAGCAGCGGTATATGGCGCCGTGACCGCGGGCGTGCTGCCCGCGGATCTCGCGGCTCCCGGCGCACCGTCGGTTACGACGCGTGCCGCCGGAGATGCGGCAGTGGCTCGACTGTAGCGGCGCGTTCGAGACCGGCCGATAGATCGGCCACCAGATCTCTCGCATCCTCGATCCCCACCGACACCCGCAACAACCCCTCGCAAATACCTGCGCGCCGGCGGGCGCCCTCTTCCATTCCGGCATGCGTCATGCTCGAGGGATGCGCAATCAGGCTCTCGACGCCGCCGAGCGACTCGGCCAGCGTGAAGCAGGAGAGTCCATTCAAGAGGGCGGCGACCGCAGGCTCGCCCCCCGCGAGCTCGAAGCTCAACATGGCGCCGAAGCTCGATTGCTGGCGTCGGGCGAGCGCGTGGCCCGGATGATCGGAGAGTCCGGGGTAGTACACCCGCGCCACCGCAGAGTGATTGTCCAGCAATTCGACCACGGCGGCGGTGTTCTCCTCGTGAGCGCGCATCCGCGCGTGCAGCGTGCGCACGCCCCGCAGGCTCAAGAAACTGTCGAACGGTGCGCCCGTCACGCCGATGACGTTGGCCCACCAGGACAGGCTCTCGGCCAGCTCCTGCGTGGCGGCAATGACCGCGCCGCCGACCACGTCGCTGTGGCCGTTCAAGTACTTGGTGGTCGAGTGCATCGCAAGGTCCGCGCCGAGCGACAGCGGCTGCTGCCAGAGGGGCGACAGAAAAGTATTGTCCGCGACCACCAGCGCCCCATGCGCGTGCGCCGCGTCGGCCACCGCGCGGATGTCCACGATCCTCAACAGCGGATTGCTCGGCGTTTCTATCCAGACCAGTTTCGGCTGGGCGGCGAGAGCGGCCTCGAGCGCCGCCGCATCGTTTTGATCGACGAAGTCGACGGCGAGCTTTCCCTGCGCCTGGAGCGAGGCCAGCAACCGGTAGGTGCCGCCGTAACAATCGTGCGGTGCGAGAACGCGCGCACCCTGCGGCAAGGTCGCCAGGATCAAGGTGATCGCGGCGAGTCCGGTGCAGGTGACCACCGCGCCCGCGCCGCCCTCGAGATCGGCGAGCGCCTGCGCGAGCTGATCGCGCGTGGGATTGCCGGAACGCGTGTAATCGTACTTGCGCGGCTTGCGATAGCCCTCGAAGGCAAAGTTGCTCGAGAGATAGATCGGAGGCACCACGGAGCCGTGCTGGGCGTCGGATTCGAGCCCCGCCCGCACCGAGCGGGTGGCCAGGGACTGTCGTGAGTTGTCTTTTCCGGTCTCTTTTCTGGTCATAGCAGCGGCTCCGAAACGGCTCGTTTGATGATCGGGGTCAGCGCCGCGCCCTCCTTGAGGAACGCGTCGTGACCAAAAATGGAATTGATTTCAATCAGCTGGCGCGGCCCGTTGAGGCGCGCGGCGAGGCCCTGCATGTCGGCGAACGGCACGAGCTGATCCTCGCGCACCGCGATCAGCGTCGCCGGAGTGCGCACCAGCGTCGCGTCCATGCGGTGCAAATCGATCGATTCGCTCAACGCCAGGAAAGTCTCGGCGCGGTATTTCTGGACATAGTCGTCGCCGCGGGCGAACAAGTAGTCCTCGATCGGGAAGCGAAACCGCCCGTCCTGCCGGACGGGCGCGCCGCCGAAGCGCAGATCGAATTCAACGGCGCTGCGGTAGGTCGCCATGGCGAGCGCGCGCGCAAGCTTCAAGCCGGACGGACCGTCTCCGCGCGCAAGGGCTTCGCGCACGATCTGACGCTGGACGCTGCGCCACGCGGTCGACAGAACCTGCGACTTGTCCGCGGCGCTCAGCACGACGATCCTCCCGATGAGCGCCGCGTGGCGCTCGGCGAAACAGAGCGCCACCATGCCGCCGTACGATGCGCCGACGATGGCGTGCAGCCGTCCGATGCCGGCGTGCCTGACGACGCACTCCAGCGCGTTCGCCTGATCGAAGGAGCTCAGCGGCGGAAATTTTCCGTTCGGCTCCGGCGAGGAGCTTCCTCCGCGTCCGCCGAGATAGTCGACCCCGAGAACTCGAAACTCGCGGGTGTCGATGCCGTGACCGGGACCGACCAGATCCGGCCACCAGCCCTCCTCGCCCCCGACGATGCGGTGGGCGGAAATGCCGCCGAGCACCGCGATGACCGGAGCCGGCTCGGGACCCGTCAGCCGATAGGCGATGCGCGCCTTCGGCAGCTCGTCGCCGTAATGCAGCGGCCACGGCCGCGGCAGCTCGAGCACCTCGTCGCGTACCGCGGCGCTCGAGCCGGCAGGGTCTGATGGATTCTTGGACACCGTCTACTCCTCGCAGGTTGACATAACCCCTGGGGAGCGGCGCCGCTCGTCGCGTTGAGGCGGCGCTGATGAGCGCCGTTCAACTCGCCGCCTATCTATCGGAGCCGGAATTGCATTCGCCCGGGCTCCGCAGGAGTTGGCACCGTTCCTCGGAATCTCTTGCGAGACGCCTCGGTGGTTGCCCCGGCTTCTAAGGGCCTTTCCCTCAGCCGGTCTAGATAGGCACACGAATGTTATGCACACCGCCCTTTCCCGTCAAGCGTTTTCCCGCTTGCGCATCTTGAACCAATGCGCTAATGTATTAATGTGTTAATACATTGGCGAATCTCATGAAGACCAACCGCCCGGTGACCCTGCGCCAGGAACAGCAGCACGAGCGTGCGCTCTTCACGGCCATCCTCGCCCTGAAGAGCGTCGAGGAATGCCGCAGCTTCTTCCGCGATCTCTGCACCCCGACCGAGCTTCAGGCGATGGCCGACCGCTGGGCGGTGGTCGAGCTCCTCGAGCGCGGCATGCCCTACCGCGACATTCATCGCCAGACCGGCGTGAGCGTCACGACCATCGGGCGCGTCGCGCGCTACCTCGTCTCGGGAAACGGCGGTTATCGCGCCGTGACCGACCGGCTCAAGATCAACGCATGAGCACCCCGAACCGGCACATGGCCGCCGCAGCGCCGGGCGCCCAGGGCCAGGGCGCGGGCGAGGACGCCGGCGTGCGTTTGAAGATTGCCGTGCAAAAGAGCGGCAGGCTCACCGATTCCTCGCTCGATCTCTTGTCGCGCTGCGGACTCAAGTACAGCCGCGGGAAGGATCAGCTCATGTGCTACGGCGAGAACATGCCGTTGGACGTGTTGTTCGTGCGCGACGACGACATTCCGGATCTGGTGCAGGAGGATGTCTGCGATCTGGGCGTCGTCGGCTTGAACGTGGTCGAGGAGAAGCGCCTCTCCTTCGGCGCGCGCGGCATCGCACCCCTGTTCGAGACCGTCCGGACCCTGGACTTCGGGCGCTGCAAGCTCTGCATCGCCGTGCCCGATGGGTTCGATTATCGCGGCACCGCCTCGCTCGAGGGCAGACGCATCGCCACCACGTATCCGCACATCCTCGGTCGCTTTCTCGCCGAGCGGGGCGTACGGGCGGAGGTCGTGGTGCTGTCCGGATCGGTGGAGATCGCTCCGCGCCTGGGACGCGCCGACGTGATCTGCGATCTGGTGTCGACGGGCTCCACGCTCGCCGCCAACCATTTGCGCCAGGCCGAGGTCGTGCTCGAGAGCCAGGCGGTACTGATCCGCACCCCGGTGCCGATCCCCGTGCAGAAACAGGATTGGACGCGCCGGCTCTTCATGCGCATCGACGGCGTCGAACAGGTCAAGGGCAGCAAGTACATCATGCTGCACGCCTCACGCTCCGCCTTGCCGGCGATCGCGAAGCTCCTGCCCGGCAGCGAGGCACCGACGGTGATTCCGCTCGAGGGATTGGGAGACCGGGTGGCGGTGCACGCCGTGTGCCGGGAGAACGTGTTCTGGGAGACCTTGGAACAGCTGAAGGGCGCCGGCGCGAGCTCCGTGCTGGTGCTGCCCGTCGAGAAGATGCTCGCTTGAGGGCGGGATCGACCATGCGTATCCTGCATTGGAGCTCGTTGTCGAAGGATGAACGCCGCAAGGTTCTACAGAGGCCGGCGCAACGCGACGCGGCGCGCACCGCGAGCGACGTGCGCGCCATCGTCGAGACCGTGCGCCGGGACGGCGATCGGGCGCTCCGCGATCTGACGCGCCGGTTCGACGGCGCCGAAGTCGATCCTTTCGCGGTTTCACCGCGCGAATTCGCGGATGCCGAGCGCGCGCTGGACGCGGGCCAACACGCGGCGATCGACAGGGCCATCGAGACGGTGCGCAAATTTCACGAGGCCCAGCTGCCGGCGCCGCTCCGGGTCGAGACCGCTCCCGGCGTCCTTTGCGAGCGCATCCATGTCCCGGTCCGCGCGGTCGGCCTCTACGTACCGGCGGGCTCCGCACCGTTGCCTTCGACCGCCATCATGCTGGCCGTACCCGCCGCGCTGGCCGGCTGCCCCGAGCGCATACTTTGCACGCCTCCGAACCGCGAAGGCAGGGCCGACTCCGCCGTCCTGACCGCGGCGCGGCGAGCGGGCATCGAGAGGATCTTCAAGGTGGGCGGCGCGCAGGCCATCGCCGCCATGGCCTACGGCACGGAGTCCATCCCGAAATGCGACAAGCTGTTCGGTCCGGGGAACGCCTGGGTTGCGGCGGCGAAGTCGCTGGTGGCCGGCGATCCCGAGGGCGCCGCGGCGGACTTGCCCGCCGGAGTCACCGAGGTCATGGTCATCGCCGACGAGCACGCCCGCGCCGAGTTCGTCGCCGCCGATCTTCTGGCCCAGGCGGAGCACGGTCCGGACGCTCAGGCGCTCCTGGTCACGACGTCCGAGACGCTCGCCGGAGAGGCGGAGCGCGCCGTTCGGGAGCAGGTCCGCACCCTGTCGCGCCGGCGTATCCTCGAGTCCTCGGTGGGCGAGATCAGGCTCCTGATCGTAGACTCCCTGAACGCCGCGCTCG
>DASYAC010000042.1:0-22554 GCA_036501585.1 Steroidobacteraceae bacterium | reverse complement strand
GATTCCGTGCTCGAGGGCAAGGCATCGCTCCCGGAGGTACCGGTGGGCGAGGACGAATTCGTCGAATTGGACGAGGAAGGCAACCCCAAGAAGCGGGCTGCCGCGGGACGCCGACCGCCGGCCCCGGCCGGCCGCGGCAGGAAGCCCGCACCGCGCCGCAAGGTGCCCGTGACCGTGATCCCGGGGGTGGCTGCCGCCGTCCAGGTCGAGGACGCCGAGGTGGAAGCCGACGACGTCGATGCGGTCGATGCACCGCCTGCCGAGAACCGTCCGGCGAGCGCCCCGAGGCGCAGACCCGTCGGCCGCCGTACTCCGGCGCGCGGCCCCTGAATCTCCGGTAGGGCCTTGCCGCCCGACGGCGGGCTCCCTCTGCGATTCACTTTAACAACGCGAGGAAACGGCCGCCGCCGGCTAAGTACCATGAACATCACAGCAGACATAGTCAAACAACTTCGTGAGCGCACCGGCGCCGGCATGATGGAATGCAAGAAGGCGCTGGTCGAGACGCAGGGCGACCTCGACGCGGCGGCGGAGCTCATGCGCAAGAGCGGCCTCGCGAAGGCCGACAAGAAGGCCGCCCGCGTCGCGGCCGAAGGCACGCTCGCCCTGGAGCGCACGGGTCTTTCCGCCGTGCTGGTCGAAATCAACAGCGAAACCGATTTCGTGGCGCGCAGCGATGAGTTCCAGGCCTTCGCGCACGAGGTCGCCAAGGCGGCGCTCGGGTCTTCGGCGCGGAGCGTCGATGCGCTGGTGCAGACGGCCCATGGGGCCGGCACGATCGAAGAGCTCAGGCGCGCCCTGGTGGCGAAGATCGGCGAGAACATCGCCGTGCGCCGTTTCGTGCGCGTCACGGCCCCGGGCGCGCTGGGCACCTATCTCCACGCCACGCGCATCGGCGCCCTGGTGGCGCTGCAGGGCGGCGACGAGGCCCTGGCCCGCGACCTCGCGATGCACGTCGCCGCCGTGAACCCGGCCTACGTGGATGCCGCAGCCGTGCCCGCCGAGGTGGTCGACAAGGAGCGCGAGATTCTCACCGAGCAGACCAAGGGGGAGAAGAAGCCGCCCGAGATCGTCGCCAAGATGGTCGAGGGCCGGCTGCGCAAGTTCCTGGCGGAGATCACGCTCAACGGCCAGCCGTTCGTCAAGGATCCGGAGACCACCGTCGAGAAGCTCTTGAAGAAGTCGGGCGCCAAGGTGGTCGAGTTCGTGCGTTACGAAGTGGGTTCGGGCATCGAGAAGAGACAGGACGACTTCGTCGGCGAGGTGATGGCCCAGGTGAAGTCGCAGGACAAGGGCGAGAAGCACTAGGGATTGTCAGGACGAAGGGGCCGTTCCGGCCTCCGTGTATGAGAACATCAACAGCTTCAAAGACCCCGCGCCCGCGGGGTCTTTTGTAGTAGGGTACTGCCATATGACGGACATAACGCCGGCCGCCGCGCGCTACCGCAGAATCTTGGTCAAGTTATCCGGTGAGGCCTTGCTCGGCAGCGAGGACTACGGCATCGATCCGGCCATGCTCAAACGCATCGCCGGGGAGATTCGAGAGCTCACCCAGATGGGCGTTCAGGTGGCCGTGGTGCTCGGCGGCGGCAACATCTTCCGCGGCGCGGGCCTCGCCCGGGCCGGCATGGACCGCGTGACCGCCGACCACATGGGGATGCTCGCCACCGTGATCAACGCGCTCGCCCTTCAAGACGCGCTGGAATCGCAAGGCATCTACGCGCGGGTCATGTCTGCGCTGCGAATCAACGAGGTCTGCGAGGATTACATACGGCGCCGCGCCGTGAGGCATCTGGAGAAAGGGCGGGTCGTGATCTTCGGCGCCGGCACCGGGAACCCCTTCTTCACCACGGACACGGCGGCGAGTCTCAGGGCCATCGAGATCGACGCGGATATTCTCCTCAAGGCGACCAAGGTCAACGGAGTCTACGACTCCGATCCGCTCAAGAACCCCGACGCCAAGCGCTACACGCATTTGACGTTCGACAAGGTGCTGAGCGATCGTCTGAACGTGATGGACGCCACAGCGATAGTGATGTGCCGCGAAAACAACTTGCCGCTCCAGGTCTTCAACCTGTTCAATGCCGGCGATCTATTGCGTATCGTTCAGGGCGAGGACGTGGGGACGGTCGTCTCTGCCGGACCGTAAGAGGGGGAAGTCATGCTCGAGGACATGAAAAAGGACGCGACCCTGCGCATGCAGAAATGCGTCACCGCGTTCAAGGACCAGCTGAAGAAGCTGCGCACGGGCCGCGCGCATACCAGCCTGATCGAACACATCAAGGTCGACTACTACGGCTCCGAGATGCCCCTGAACCAGGTGGCGAACATCGCGACCGAGGACGCCCGCACGCTGACCGTGACTCCGTGGGAGAAGTCCATGGTGTCGGTGATCGAGAAGGCCATCTACAAGTCGGACCTGGGGCTCACGCCGAACACCGCCGGCACCCTGATCCGCATCGCGATGCCCGCCCTCACGGAAGAGCGGCGGCGCGACATCACCAAGGTCGTGCGCTCGGAAGCGGAAGCCGCGCGAGTTTCGGTGCGCAACGTGCGCCGCGAGGTGATGACCGAATTGAAGGACATGCTCAAGGAGAAATTGATATCGCAAGACGACGATCGGCGCGCCCAGGACGAGATCCAGAAGCTCACCGATAAGCACGTCGCGGATATCGACCACGCCATGGCCGACAAGGAAAAGGAATTGATGCAGGTCTGAGCAGACCCGCAGATTCCGAACGCATCATGGCCGACACGCCGCAACATGTCGCGATCATCATGGACGGCAATGGTCGATGGGCCCGGCGCCGCGGCATGCCGCGCGTGGCCGGGCACCGCTCGAGCATCAAGGTGGTGCGCCGGGTCGTGGAGGAGTGCGCCAGGCGCGATGTCCGCTTCCTCACGATTTTCGCCTTCTCCAGCGAGAATTGGTCGAGGCCCCCCGACGAGGTCGGCATGCTCATGAAGCTGTTCCTCGACTCGATGGTGCGCGAAGTGTCCGATCTGCACCGCAATCGGGTACGGCTCAGATTCATCGGCGATCGAAGCCTCCTGGGCGCCGCGCTCACCCGAAGCATGGAGGATGCCGAGTCGCTCACCGCGCCGAATGAAGGACTCACGCTGTGCGTGGCGCTCGGCTACGGCGGGCGCTGGGACATCGCTCAAGCCTGCCGTTCGCTCGCGGCCGACGTGGCCGCCGGGACTTTGAGGCCGGACGATATCGACGAATCGCGAGTCGCGAGCCGGCTTGCATTGGCGGGGATTCCCGACCCCGATCTGCTCATTCGAACGGGCGGGGAGCTGCGCATCAGCAACTTCCTGTTGTGGAATCTCGCCTACGCCGAGCTCTACTTCACCGACGTGCTGTGGCCCGATTTCTCGGCCGCGCATCTCGACGCCGCATTGGCGTTCTACGGGCGGCGCGAGCGGCGATTCGGCCGTACTTCCGAGCAGGTTGCCGCGCAGACCGATGCGCACGTCGATTCGCACATCGATGCTTAGGCTTCGGATTCTGACCGCGACGATTTTGGGCTGCGTGCTGCTCGCCGGCCTTTTCGCCCTCGAGCCGCGCTGGACCATTTTCGCTTTCGGCCTGGTCTGGATCGCCGGAGCCTGGGAGTGGGCCGGGTTCGGAGGGTTGCGCTCTGCGCCCCTGCGGATCCTCTATTGCTGCATGATCGCGGCTCTATTGGCGTTGTCGTGGCGCTGGACGGAAGACCCCGCGCGGCTGCTCGTGATTCTCGGCGCCGCATGCGTGTGGTGGGCGGCGGCGTTTCTGTGGCTTGTCGTCGCGCCGGAGTGGCATCGCCCGCGCCTTGCCCTGCTCTGCGGAATACCGGTGCTGGTTCCCTCGTTCGTCGCGCTCGGCCGCCTGATGCTCGCGGCCCGCGGGCCGGTGAGCGGCCCCATGATCGTGCTCTGGCTGGTATTCCTGGTGATCGCATCGGACATCGGCGCGTTCTTCATCGGACGGCGATTCGGACGGCGCAGGCTCGCCCCGCGGGTCAGTCCCGGCAAGACCTGGGAAGGCGCCCTCGGGGGCCTTTGCACGGTCGTGCTGGTCGCGCTCGGCGGCGCTCGCCACTTCGGCTTGCCCGCCGGACTGTCGATCGCTTTCGGTTGCGCCGTCGGAATCTTCTCGGTGGTCGGGGATCTCACGGAGAGCATGTTCAAGCGCTCCGCGGGACTCAAGGATTCCGGCGTCATCCTTCCCGGGCATGGGGGAATTCTGGATCGCCTCGACTCGGTGACGGCCGCCGCGCCGCTCTACGCCCTCGGCCTGTTCGGCTCGGGAGTGATCGCATGAGCGCCCCTCGCGGCATCGCCATCCTCGGATCGACCGGCAGCATCGGCAGGAGCACCTTGGCCGTCATCGCCCTGCATCCGGAGCACTTTCGTGCCGCGGTGCTTTGCGCTCACGGCAGCTGGCAGACGGTGGTCCGGCAGGCCGTGGAGTTCAAGCCGGATTGCGTGGTGCTCGCCGATCCGCGGGCGGCCGAAGAGGCGCGCGCCGCGCTTCGCGACATGGGCTCGGCGGTGCGCGTGGAAAGCGGCACCGGCGCGTTGGCGGCGGAGGTGGCGGGCGACAACGTGGACATGGTGATGGCCGCCATCGTGGGCGCGGCCGGGCTGATGCCGACGCTCGCGGCCGCTCGCGCCGGCAAGCGCGTGTTGCTCGCCAACAAGGAGGCGCTGGTGATGTCTGGCCGGCTTCTGATGGAGGAGGTCCTGAAAGGGAAGACCGAGCTCATACCCATCGACAGCGAGCACAACGCCATCTTCCAGTGCATGCCGGCCGGCTACCTGCCGGGAGGGGTTGCGCGCGGCGTGAACCGGGTGATCTTGACCGCGTCGGGAGGGCCGTTCCGGTGCACCCCCGTCGCCGAGCTCGACGGCGTGACGCCGGACCAGGCGTGCAATCATCCGAAATGGAAGATGGGGCGCAAGATCTCGGTGGACTCGGCGACGCTCATGAACAAGGGCCTCGAGGTGATCGAGGCGACGCTCCTCTTCGGGCTGCCGGAATCCCGGGTCGACGTCGTGGTCCATCCGCAAAGCCTGGTGCACTCGCTGGTGGAATACGCCGACGGCTCGTTCCTCGCCCAGCTCGGAGCGCCCGACATGCGCACACCGATCGCGCAAGGCCTGGCATGGCCGGAGCGGGTGATTTCCGGTGTACAATCGCTCGATTTGAGCGGGGTCGGGCGGATGGATTTCGAGCCGCCGGATCATGTGCGCTTTCCGAGCATCGGGCTCGCGCGGGCCGCTGCCCGAGCCGGGGGAACCGCACCCGCGGTGCTCAATGCGGCGAACGAGGTCGCCGTACAGGCGTTTCTCGAGCGGCGCTTGAACTTTACCGGGATTGCAACGGTCTGTGACAAAGTGTTGCAGCGCCTCGATGCGAGCCCGGTCAATGAGTTGGGTGATGTGTTGGACGCCGATGCCGCAGCCCGGCGCCTGGCGAGCGCCTTGATAGTGCCTGCGCATGGAGCCCTTGCATGAAGATGCTGATTTTCATCGCCGCCTTCCTGGTAGCGATCGGGATACTGGTCGCGGTTCACGAATTCGGGCATTACTGGGTCGCCAAGAAACTGGGTTTCAAGGTGCTGCGCTTCAGCATCGGCTTCGGCAAGCCGCTGCTCACCCGCATCGGCAAAGACCCCGACCGCACGGAGTATTGCCTCTCGGCGATCCCCCTGGGCGGTTATGTGAAGCTCCTCGACGAGCGTGAAGGCGATGTCGAGCCCGGGGAGCTGCATCGCTCATTCACCCGCCGCCCCATCGTACAGCGCGTGGCCGTGCTGCTGGCGGGCCCCGCGATGAACCTCATCTTCGCCTCGCTCCTTTATGCGGTGCTCGCGATGGCCGGCACCGAGATCGTCAAACCCGTGGTGGGCCAGGTACGCCTCGACAGTCCGGCTGCGGCTGCGGGCCTGAGGAGCGGCGACGAGATAGTCCGGGTCGGAGGCTACAAGGTGTCGGACACCGAGGAGCTGCAGATCGACTTGCTGCGCCAGGTGTCGGCGGACGCCACGGTCCCGATGCGGGTGCGGCGCGGCGGCGCCGAGCTCGCGGTGACGCTGCATGCCGCCGACGACACGCGCACCTTGACCGAGCCCGGCAAGCTCCTGCCCGGGCTCGGGTTCGATCTGGCGACCTGGCGTGCCGATACCGTGATTCAGTCCGTGCCCCCGGGCAGCGCCGGCGAGCGCGCGGGACTCGAGCCGGGAGACAAGCTGGTGGCCGTCGACGGGCGGCCGATCGTGAACAGTTCGGACTTCATCGCCGCCGTGACCGGGGCTCCGGGGGGAGTGCTGTCCGTCGAGGTTCTGCGGGGCGGCGAGCGGCAGACTATCTCGACTCCCGTGCCCAAGATCGTCGAGGACGGCAGAGCGATCGGGCGGCTCGGGATCACGCTGGCCGAGGGCCAGAGATCGTGGCCGCCGGGCCTCGTCCAATTCCAACGGTCCGGGCCCATCGAGGCGCTCGGCGTTGGCGTGAAGAAGATGTGGGAGATGTCCTCGCTCACCGTGCAGATGTTGTGGCGCATGGTGACGGGCCAGGTCTCGCCCAAGAACATTTCAGGTGTGGTGAGCATCGCCGAGTTCGCCGGCATCAGCGCGTACCTGGGCTTGACCGCCTACATGGCGTTCCTCGCCATCATCAGCGTGAGCCTCGGGGTGCTGAATTTAATGCCGGTCCCGCTACTGGATGGCGGGCAAGTGGTTTATCAATTGGTGGAAGCTGTCAAGGGAAGTCCGTTATCGGAGCGCGCCCAGAGCTTCGGTCAGCAGGTTGGGATTGCCCTGCTGGTCGTGTTGATGAGCCTCGCTTTCTATAACGACATTTCCAGACATTTGAACTAACGGGATATCATGATCTACCTCGAGTTTGCGCCGCGCATGCGGCGCCGTGCCGCAAGCGCTGCCCATCGAGACTGCATGCGGTCGTTCCCCAGTGCGGATTGATTTGATCTGCTTGGTGGCGCTGGCCATCCAGCCCATCGGCGCTTCGGTTCAGGCGCAGCCCGCTCCGGCGCCGCAGGCGCCGCCGCCGCCGACAACCACCCCGCCGCCGCCGGCAACCGCTCCGCCGCCGCCGACAACCGCTCCGCCGGAGCCGGCAACCACTCCGCCGGAGCCGGCGACCACGCCGCCGCCGCTGCTCGCGGAGCCTCCGCCGCCGCCGTCCCCCGAGGCGTTCGTCGTGGGCGATATCCGTGTGGAAGGGCTGCAGCGCATCTCCGAGGGCACGGTATTCAACTATCTGCCGGTCAACATCGGCGATCACCTCGATCAACAGCGCATCGGCGAGGCCATGCGCGCGCTCTATGCGACGGGCTTCTTCCGCGACGTGGAGCTGCGCCGCGATGGAAATACCCTGCTCGTGGTGGTGGTCGAGCGCCCCTCGATCGCGAAGTTCGAGGTCAAGGGCAACAAGGACATCAAGACGGAGGACTTGACGAAGAGCCTGCGCAACGTGGGTCTCGCCCAGGGAAAGACCTTCGACCGATCCGTGCTCGACGAGGTCAAGCAGTATCTCACCGACCAGTATTTCAGCCGCGGCAAGTACGCGGTGAGGGTGGACACCAAGGTCACCGATCTGCCCGGCAACAAGGTGGACGTGCTGGTGGACATCAAGGAGGGAAAACGCGCCAAGATCGAGATGATCAATCTCGTCGGCAATACCAGGTTCAAGGAAAAGGACGTGCTGCAGACGTTCGAGCTGAAGACGCCGAACTGGCTCTCCTGGTACAAACAGGACGACCGGTATTCGCGCGAATCGCTCACCGGAGACCTGGAGAAGCTGCGCTCCTACTACATGGACCGCGGGTACGCGAATTTCCAGATCGAGTCGACGCAGGTGACCATCGCGCCCGAAAAAGACGACATGTACATCACCATCAACGTCCATGAAGGCGATGTGTTCAAGGTGTCGGAGATCAAGCTTGCGGGCACCATGGTGGTTCCGGAGGAGCAGTTGAAGCGGCTCATCCTCATCCATCCCGGAGAGATCTTCTCGCGCAAGCTCGTGACGAGCTCGCAGGAGCTCATGAGCTATCGGCTCGGCGCCGACGGCTATGCGTTCTCGAAGATCGATCCCGTGCCGACGCCCGACAACGTCAAGAAGACCGTCTCGCTCACCTTCTTCATCGAGCCGGGCAACCGCGTTTACGTGCGTCACATCAATTTCAACAATACCACCGCCATCAACGACGAGACCTTGCGCCGCGAGATGCGTCAGCTCGAGGGCGGCTGGCTGTCGAACTCGGCGATCGAGCGCTCGAAGGAGCGCATTCAGCGCCTGCCCTACGTCGAGAAGGTGGAATTCGAGACCAAGCCGGTGGCGGGAAGCGCCGACCTCGTCGACGTGGATTACAACATCAAGGAAGGCCTGCCCGGACAGTTCGGCGGCGGCATCGGCTATTCCGAGGCCCAGAGATTCAGCCTCAACGGCAATTTCGTGCACAGCAATTTCATGGGCACCGGCGACCGCATCGCGCTCGAGGTCAACGCCGGCGCGTACAGCAAGACCTACACCTTCGCGCATACGAATCCATACACGACGATCGACGGCATCTCGCGAACCACCTCGCTCACTTATCGCGATATCACGCAATTCGTGGCGGCGTCGTCCAAGTTCTCGACCAAGCAATTGACCGTGGCGGAGACCTTTTCCTATCCGATCACCGAGTTCCAGTATCTATCGGTCGGATTGTCCGCCAACAAGAACGAACTGGTGGTCTCCCAGGGCTACAGCTCGCAACAGGCGATCCAGTGGGTTCAGCACAACGGCAGCACGTTCACGCGTTTCCTGGACGATACCAACGGCGACAACATCATCAATTCGCTCGACAATCCGTACACCGTGTACGGATCGGACTTCTACTCGTACGAGATCTCGGGCGGGTGGAATCTCGACACCCGCAATCGCGCGTTGTTCGCGGACCGCGGCATGCATCTTGCCGTCTCGGGGCGCATGGCGCTGCCGCCGAGCGACGTGCGCTACTACGCCACCAACTTCCAGTTCCTGCAGTACATCCCGCTGTGGGGCAAGTGGCTGCTCTCCTACAACGCGAGCGTGGATTACGCCGAGGCGATGGGGAGGACCACGTTCCTGCCGCCGTATTTGAACTATTACGCCGGCGGCCCGGACAGTGTCCGCGGCTACCGCGAGAGCACCCTGGGGCCCCGTGACAACATCGGCATCGGGAATCCGTTCGGCGGCAATTTCCGAGTCATCAGCCGCTTCGAGCTCCTGTTCCCCGTGCCGGACAAGTGGAAAAGCGCCGCCCGGGTCAGCTGGTTCTACGACATGGGGAACGTCTTCTACACCGGAAACAAGGTCCAGTTCCTCGGCGAGGACGACATAACCCCGGTCAATTACCACTTTGCTTATGATAGGCTGAAGAGATCCACGGGGATCGCGGTACAATGGCTGGCTCCGCTGGGTCTGTTCCGATTCTCGTACGGCATCCCGCTGAACGCCTATCCGGGCGACACGGTGAGATTCAACGACGAAACGGAGCGATTCCAATTTTCAATCGGTCAGGCGTTTTGACGTCTCATCAACGAGGATCAGAGAACAATGTCGACTTTCAATCGCAGAATTCCGCTCATGGCGTTGGCGCTGTGCGGTCTTTTCGCCGCTGGCCAGGCGAGCGCAGAAATCAAAATCGGCTTCGTCAATTTCGAGAAACTCCTCGAGGAGGCGCCGCAGACCAAGGCCGCCATGCAGGCGCTGGACAACGAGTTCGGGCCGCGCCGGCGCGAGCTCATGACTCTGCAGACCGACCTGAAGGCGAAGGATGACAAACTGCAGAAGGAAGGCGCGGTCATGTCCGAGGCGGACCGCGCAAACGCCGAGAAGACCCTGCGCGATCAGCAGCGCGAGTTTCAGCGCAAGGCCGGCGAATTCCAGGATGACGCGTCGACCCGCAAGAACGAGGAGCTCGGCAAGGTGCAACGCTATCTGGTGGAGCAAATCCAGACCTATGCGAACGCCCAGGGTTACGATCTCGTCCTCGGCCAGGGTGTGTTCTTCGCCAAACCGGCGCTCGACATCACCGCCAACGTGCTCGCCGTGCTGACCAGCAAACCGGCGGCGCTCCCGGCCCCGGCCAAGGCGCCGGCGAAGCCGAAATAGTCCGCTGATCCTTTCGCACGGGATGTGCGCCGGTGCCGGAGGAATTTAGCCTGGGGGAGCTGGCGGTTCGGTTCGGCCTGGAACTCCAGGGAGACCCCCATACCCGGGTGTCGCATGTCGCGACTCTGTCGCAGGCGACGCCCGGGAGCCTCTCCTTCCTGGCGAATTCGAAGTACCGCAAGAGTCTCCGCACGACATGCGCCGGCGCGGTGGTTTTGTCGGCGGCGGATGCAGAGGGCTGTCCGGTGGCCGCGCTGATCGCGCCGAACCCCTATCTGAGCTACGCGCGCATCGCCGAATTGCTCCACCCGGAGTCCAAGGCGGTCCCGGGGGTGCATCCGGCGGCGGTGGTGGCTCCCGGCTCCCGCATTCCCGCCTCGGCGACCGTGGGGGCGCTGGCGGTGATCGAAGAGGATGTCGAGATCGGCGAACGTGTCGTCGTGGGACCCGGATGCGTGGTGCAGCGGGGCGCGCGGGTGGGCGCGGATACGCGGCTCGTGGCGAGCGTCAATCTGTATCCCGGGGTGGTGCTGGGCGAGCGCGGGCTGGTGCACGCCGGTGCCGTCATCGGGGCCGACGGTTTCGGCTTCGCGCCGGACCGCGGCAGCTGGTTCAAGGTCCCTCAGGTCGGGAGCGTGCGCATCGGGGACGACGTCGAGATCGGCGCGAATACGACCATCGATCGCGGCGCGATCGGCGATACAGTGGTCGAGCATGGCGCCAAGCTGGATAATCAAATCCAGGTCGGGCACAACGTAACCATCGGCGCGCACACGGCGATCGCCGCGTGTACGGGAATCTCCGGCAGCACGGCCATCGGTCAGCGTTGCCTGATCGGTGGCATGGTCGGGTTCGCCGGACATTTGACCATCGCCGATGACGTGATGATCACGGGCTGCAGTCTGGTCAGCGCCTCGATCCGCGAGGCCGGCAGTTATTCCAGCGGCATGCCGACGGTGCCGACGCGCGCGTGGCGGAGAATGGTGGCGCATTTGAGACGATTCGGTGAAAAGGAGCGATGATGGCAGAACCCTGCAAACTCGATATCGAAGCGATCATGCGGCAATTGCCGCACCGGTATCCGTTTTTGCTGGTCGACCGCGTGCTCGACTGTCAGGCCGGACAGTACGTCCACGCGATCAAGAATGTGACCTTCAACGAGCCGTTTTTCCCCGGTCACTTTCCGCATCGGCCGGTGATGCCGGGAGTGATGATCATCGAGGCCCTGGCGCAAGCCTGCGGCATTCTAGCGTTCAAGACCGTGGAAGTCGTGCCCGACTCGGACACGCGGTTTTATTTCGTCGCGATCGACAACGCGCGCTTTCGCAAGCCCGTCGAGCCGGGCGACCAGCTGCTGCTCAAGGCGGTGCTGAAGCGATCGTTCAAGGGCATCTGGAAATTCGACTGCCGGGCGGAGGTGGAAGGGACGGTGGTGGCCTCGGCGGAGATCATGGTCGCGCCCGAGACCAAGGCGCCGGCGGCCAAGGGCTCGGCTGCCAAAACCCAGCCGGGAGAGGCGGGATGATCGATGCGCGCGCGGTGGTCTCGCCGCAAGCCGAAATCGCCGCCGATGCCGAGATCGGCCCGTTCAGCGTCATCGGACCGGGCGTCGTGATCGGCGCCCGGACGTGGGTGGGGCCGCACGTGGTCATCAACGGACCGACCCGCATCGGTACCGACAACAAGATCCATCAATTCGCCTCGATCGGCGATGCGCCGCAGGACAAGAAGTACAAGGGCGAGCCCACGCGGCTCGAAATCGGCGACCGGAACGTATTGCGCGAGTCGGTCACCGTGAATCGCGGCACGGTGACGGGAAACGGCGTGACCAGGATCGGCAGCGACAATCTCCTGATGGCGTATTCGCACGTGGCGCACGACTGCACCCTGGGCGATCAGATCGTGATGGCGAATTGCGCGACGCTCGGCGGGCACGTGGAGCTCGGCGACTGGGTGATCATGGGCGGACTGTCCGCAGTGCATCAGTTTTCGAAGGTTGGCGATCATTCCTTTCTGGCGCACAACGCGATGGTGACGCGCGATGTACCGCCGTTCGTCATGGCGGTCGGACGCCCCGCGGTACCGCACAGCGTGAACTCCGAGGGACTGAAGCGCCGCGGCTTCACCGAGGGGCAGATCCGCAATATCCGCCGCGCATACCGCGTGCTGTACCGCTCGGGTCTCAAATTGCAGGCGGCGCTCGAGCAGCTGGAGCTTGCGGCCGCCTCTCAGCCCGAAGTGCAGCCGTTCGTCGACTTCATCAAACGCAGCTCGCGCAGCATCGTGCGCTAGGAGCCGGCCATGGCGGCGCCGCTCAAGGTCGGGCTGGTCGCCGGGGAGGCGTCGGGTGACACGCTCGGAGCCGGGTTGATCGAAGCGCTTCGGCGAATCGAACCGGACGCGCAGTTTTTCGGCGTCGCGGGTCCCAAGATGCGCGACGCCGGCTGCGAGGTCTGGGAACCCGCCGAATCGCTCGCGGTCATGGGGTTGTTCGAGATCCTCAAGGAGCTGCCGCGCCTCTCGAGGCTGCTCTCGCGCCTGCGCCGTTCCTTCATCGCCGCGCGCCCCGACGTGTTCGTCGGAATCGATGCGCCCGATACCAATCTGCGGCTCGCGGCGAGACTCCATGCCGCGCGAATTCCGACCGTACAATACGTCAGCCCGCAGGTATGGGCCTGGCGGCAGAGCCGCGTGCGGCACATCCACGAATCGGTGGACCTCGTGCTCTGTCTGCTGCCGTTCGAGAAGCGGTTCTACGACGGGCAGGGCGTGGCGGCGGAGTTCGTCGGGCATCCGTTGGCGGACGCCATTCCCATCGAGGTGGACCGCTCCGCGGCGCGCAGAGCGCTCGATCTGCCCGCCGACGCCCAGATCGTCGCGCTCCTGCCCGGCAGCCGCCGCGGCGAGGTGTCGAGGCTGGCCGAGGACTTCGCCGCGACGGCGGCATGGCTTCTCGAGCGGCGGCCGACGCTGCAATTCATCGCCCCCATGGCCAGCGCCTCGACCCGGGAGATCTTCTCGAGGACGCTCGAACGGGTGGCGCCGCAGGTGCGTGTCGCCCTGATCGACGGCCGGGCTCAGCAGGCGCTGATCGCCGCGAACGTGGTGCTGGTCGCCTCCGGGACCGCCAGTCTGGAGGCAGCGCTCTGCAAGCGGCCCATGGTGGTGGTCTATCGGCTGGGCGCGCTGTCGGCCTGGATCATCCGCCGTTTGAATCTGGTCAAATCCAAATTTTTCGCGCAACCTAATCTACTTGCAGATCGCCGCGTGGTCGGCGAATATTTTCAGGAACAGGTCGACCCGGAGTCGCTCGGGGCGGAGCTCTTGGCATGGCTCGACGATGCCGGACGCCGCGCCAAGCTGGAGCAGGAGTTCGTGGGGTTACACGTAGATCTGAAACGTGACGCCAGCGCCCGCGCCGCGCAGGCCATCCTCGACCTGCTGCGGCGAGCCCGGCCGCCGGCGGTGTCTGCGCAATGAGCTCGCGCATCGCGGGTGTCGATGAGGCCGGGCGGGGGCCCCTGGCGGGTCCGGTGGTCGCCGCCGCGGTCATACTCGGCCGAGGCCGGGGCATCGCCGGCCTCAAGGATTCCAAAGTGCTCACCGCCGTCGAACGTGCGCGTCTCGGCGCGGAAATCCGCCGCCGTGCGCTCGCGTTCGGCATCGGCTGGGCGGACCCGGCCGAGATCGATGCGCTCAATATCCTGCATGCGACGTTTCTCGCCATGCGCCGCGCGGTGCTCGCCATGAGCCTCTGTCCGCACCGCCTCATCGTGGACGGCAATCGGTTGCCGCGCCTCGAGGGGCTCGGCGCGGCGCTCACCGCGCGCGCCATCGTCGGCGGCGATGCGACCGAGCCGGCCATCAGCGCTGCCTCGATTCTCGCGAAAACGGCGAGGGATCAATATATGGATCAAATGGATGCCGTATATCCTCAATATGCGTTCGCAAGTCACAAGGGGTACGCCACCCTGAGGCACCGGACGCTCCTCGCCGAACATGGGCCCTGTCCGCTGCATCGGCGAAGCTTCGCGCCCGTCGTGAATCTGCCCGCCGGCGCGGCCGGCGCCGATGAGTGGGACGCCGAGGTGGAGTGGATTCCCGACCTCGAGGACGATCCCGAGCTCGAGCTCCATCGGGAGAGCCCTGCATCGTGAGCCGGTTCGTGCATTTGCGGCTGCATACCGAGTATTCGCTGCTCGACGGCATCGTGCGGGTGCCCGAGCTGATGGCCGCCGTCGCAAAGGCGCGCATGCCCGCGATCGCGCTCACCGACCAGAGCAATCTCTTCGCCATGGTCAAGTTCTACAAGGAGGCGCAGGCCGCAGGCGTCAAGCCCTTGATCGGCGTCGATGGCTGGATTCGGGAGCCGGGTGACCGTGCGCCGCCGTCGCGCATCGTCTTCCTCTGCCAAAACCTCGTCGGATACCGCCACCTCACTCAGCTCGTCACGCGCTCGTTCCTCGAGGGGCAATCCCGCGGTGTTCCGATGATGGACCGAGCCTGGCTCACGGCTCCCGCGCTCGAGGGGCTGATCGTCCTCTCCGGAGGCGCGGAGGGCGACATCGGTCAAGCCCTGGTGCGCGGCAAGCTCGACGAGGCGGCGCGGGCGTTGACGCGCTGGCAGGGGCTCTGCGGGGATCGTTTCTACCTGGAGGTGCAACGCACCGGACGCGCCGGCGAGGCGGCCTGCAGCGACGCGGTCCTGGATCTCGCGCGGACTCGCGGCGCACCCGCGGTCGCGACCAACGACGTACGCTTCCTGATGCGCGAGGAGTTCGAGGCGCACGAAGCGCGAGTCTGTATCCGCGAAGGCGCGCTCCTCGCCGATACCAGCCGGCCGCGGCGCTACTCCGAGGAGCAATATCTAAAGACGCCGGCGGAGATGAGCGAATTGTTCGCCGATGCGCCGGAGCTGCTCGCCAACTCGATCGAGATCGCCAAGCGCTGTTCGCTCGAGATCAAGCTCGGCGCCTCCATGCTGCCGGCTTATCCGGTACCTGCGGGCAGCACGACCGAGGAGTTTCTGCGCGAGGAGGCGCGGCGCGGGCTCGGCTCCCGGCTCCACGAGGCGCAATCCAAGGGCGGGAAGCCGCCCGACTCCGACGGCTACGACGCGCGATTGCAGCTCGAGCTCTCCGTCATCTGCAGCATGGGGTTCGCCGGGTACTTCCTGATCGTCGCCGATTTCATCCGCTGGGCGCGCGAGCACGGCGTCCCGGTGGGACCGGGCCGCGGCTCGGGCGCGGGCTCCCTGGTGGCGTTCGCGCTCGGCATCACGGATCTGGACCCCATCGAGCACGATCTTCTGTTCGAACGGTTCTTGAATCCCGAACGCGTTTCCATGCCGGACTTCGACGTCGACTTCTGCATGGAGGGGCGCGACCGCGTCATCGAATACGTCGCCAACAAGTATGGGCGCGAGCGCGTTTCGCAGATCATCACCTACGGAACGCTGGCGGCGAAGGCCGTGATCCGCGACGTGGGCCGCGTGCTCGGCCATAACTACGGCTACGTCGACAAGATCGCGAAGCTGGTCCCCTTCGAGATCGGCATCACCCTCGACAAGGCGCTCGAACAGGAAGAGGAGCTCAGGCGGCTGTACGCGGGCGATGCGGAGGTCCGCGAGCTCATCGACCTCGCACGCGCTCTGGAGGGCCTCGCCCGAAACGCGGGCACCCACGCCGGCGGCGTGGTCATCGCGCCGTCCGTGCTCACGGATTTCACGCCGCTCTACTGCGAAGAGGGCGGCTCCGCCCCGGTGACCCAGTTCGACAAGGACGACGTGGAAGCCGCGGGCCTGGTGAAGTTCGACTTTCTGGGCCTGCGTACGCTCACCATCATCGATTGGGCGGTGCGCGACATCAACGCGATACGCGCCGCGGCCGGCGAGCCGCCGCTTTCCATGGGGGCGCTTCCCATGGAGGATCCCGGGACTTACCAGCTCTTGAAGAGCTGCAAGACCACCGCGGTGTTCCAGCTGGAATCGCGCGGCATGAAGGATCTCATCCGGCGGCTTCAGCCCGATCGTTTCGGCGACATCGTCGCCCTGGTTGCGCTGTTCCGCCCCGGACCGCTGCAGTCGGGCATGGTCGACGATTTCATTTCACGCAAGCACGATACCAGCGGCGCCACCATCGATTATCTGCATCCGGACCTCAAGCCCGTGCTCGAGGCGACCTATGGCGTGATCCTGTACCAGGAGCAGGTCATGCAGATCGCGCAGATCCTGGCCGGCTATACGCTGGGCGGTGCGGATCTCCTGCGCCGGGCGATGGGCAAGAAGAAGCCCGAGGAAATGGCGAAGCAACGCTCGGTCTTCGTGAGCGGGGCGGTGGCCCGCGGGGTGCGCGAGGCACAGGCCACGATGATCTTCGACTTGATGGAGAAATTCGCGGGTTACGGCTTCAACAAATCGCATTCGGCCGCCTATGCGCTGCTCTCCTACCAGACCGCGTGGCTCAAGGCGCATTATCCGGCGGCCTTCATGGCGGCGGTCCTGTCCTCGGACATGGACAAGACCGACAAGGTGGTCACGCTCATCGACGAAGCGTCCAGCATGAAGCTCACCGTTCATCCGCCGGACGTGAACGAATCCGAGTACGCATTCCGGGTCGCCGGGCCTGCGAGCATCCGTTACGGCATGGGTGCGATCAAGGGCGTGGGGGAATCGGCCGTGCAGGCCATCGTCGATGAACGCTCCGCCGGCGGTCCCTATCGGAGCCTGCCGGATCTTTGCCGGCGCATCGACCTGCAGCGCGTGAACAAGCGCGTGTTCGAGGCGTTGATCAAATCCGGAAGCCTGGATCACCTGGGCCCGAACCGCGCGACGCTCACGGCGGAGCTCGAGCGGGCGATGCATCTGGGCGAGCAGAGCTCGCGCGCGATGAGCGTCGGGCAGGTGGATCTGTTCGGCCTTGCCGCCGCGGAGAACACGGCCGTGGCCGATTGGAGCGACGCGGAGCGTCTGGCCGGGGAGCGCGAGACCCTGGGGCTCTTCCTGAGCGGTCATCCGATCAGCCCCTATGAGCCCGACCTCAAGTTCCTGGTCAGCGCGCGCCTTGCGGATGTGGGCGGCGCGCGGCCGTCCGCCTCCTCGGCCGAGCGCGGGTGGAGCCAGGGCAAGCCCGCGACCGTCGCCGGACTGGTGCTCGAGATCCGCCGCCGTCCGAACCGGGTCACCCTGATCCTCGACGATCGCAGCGCGCGCCTGGAAGTCAGCCTGTTCGAGGAAACGTTCCAGCAATACCGCGACATCATCGTCAAGGACGCGATTTTGATCGTGGACGGCATGCTGCGGTTCGACGATTTCATCGAGGCCTGGCGCCTGCAGGCGAAAACGCTGATGGACATAGACCGGGCGCGCGAGCGATTCGCGCGCCGGCTGTGGCTGCGCTGGCCGGCGGATTTCGACGAGCCGGCGGGGCTGAAACGCTTCGAGGATCTGCTCAGGCCCTACCTCAAGGGGCCGTGCGGGGTCAGCGTGGCGGTGAGCCGGGCGGACTACACCGGGCGGCTCAATCTCGCCGACAGTTGGTCGGTGCGGCCCTCGCGCGAGCTTCTCGATAAACTGTCCGCGCTGGTCGGGCGCGAAGGCTGGTATTTGGTGTATGGTCCGCGAAACGATATTCGTGGCGAGGAAACTTCTTCATGGCGCTGAATTTTTTGGAATTTGAACAACCGATCGCCGAGCTGGAAGCGAAGATCGAGGAGCTCAGGTTCCTAGGCTCCGATGCGAGCATCAACATTGCCGAAGAGGTCAAGAGGCTGCAGTCGAAGAGCCGTGCACTCACCAGCAGCATCTTTTCCAACCTCTCGCCGTGGCAGATCACGCAGCTCGCGCGGCATCCCCAGCGCCCGTACACGCTCGACTACGTTTCGCTGATCTTCACCGACTGGCACGAGTTGCACGGCGACCGCATGTACGGCGACGATCTGGCCATCGTCGGCGGTCTGGCGCGCTTGGAGGGCCAGCCGGTGATGCTGATCGGCCATCAGAAGGGCCGCGACACCAAGGAGCGGGTGCGGCGCAATTACGGCATGCCCAAGCCCGAAGGGTACCGGAAGGCGCTGCGGCTGATGCGAATGGCGGAGCGTTTCCGCATCCCGATCATCACCCTGATCGATACCCCGGGCGCTTACCCCGGCATCGGATCCGAAGAGCGCGGGCAGAGCGAGGCCATCGCCCGCAATCTATTCGAGATGTCGCATCTGGCGGCTCCCATCCTGTCGGTGGTCATCGGCGAGGGAGGATCGGGCGGGGCGCTCGCCATCGGTGTGTGCGATCGGTTGGTGATGCTGCAATTCAGCGTGTACTCCGTCATCTCTCCGGAGAGCTGCGCGTCGATCCTGTGGAAGAGCACCGAGAAGAAGGAGATTGCCGCCGACGCCATGGGCGGCACCGCCGATCGGCTCAAGAAGCTGGGCCTGGTCGACGAGGTGCTGAAAGAGCCGCACGGCGCCGCGCATCGCGATCCGCAGGCGATGGCCGAGACCATGAAACAAAGCATGATCAAGCACTTGACGGAGCTTTCCAAACAGCCCATCACTACTCTTCTCGACGCCCGTCAGGCGCGGCTGCGCAATTTCGGCGCCTTCGGCGACGGATAGTCCCCGCATGAAATTCGGCGCGGCGGAGCTCGATTCCGTCCTCGGCGAGCATCTTCCGCCGAACGTCACGGGACTCGTGGCGGGAGTGAGCGGCGGCGCCGATTCCGCCTGCCTGCTGAGCGCGCTGGCGGAGCTTCCCCGCCGGCCGCTTCGCGCGGTACACGTCGATCACGGATTGCAGGCCGCCTCCGCCGCGCTACGCGCGTCCTCGAGCGCGCTCTGCCAACGGCTCGAGATACCGCTCACCGTGATCGAGGTGACGGTCGAGACCGCCGGCGAGTCGCTCGAGGCCCGGGCGCGCGAGGCCCGGTATCGGGCCTTCGCGCTGAACCTCGCACCGGGCGAATGCCTGCTGACTGCGCATCACGCCGAGGATCAGGCGGAGACCTTGCTCCTGCAGCTGCTTCGCGGGACTGGGATCAAAGGCTTGTGCTCGATGCCGGTGCGCCGTCCCCTGGGGGGCGGCTGGCATCTGCGGCCGCTCCTCGAGGTCGCACGGCGCGTTCTCATGGCCTATGGCAGCGCGCACGGCATCGAAGCGCACGAAGATCCCATGAACCGCGACACTCGCTTCGACCGCGTGTTCCTGCGTACCGAGATCTGGCCGGCGATCATCGGGCGCTGGCCGGGCGCCGCCGCTGCGCTCGGGCGGGCCGCCCGCCACGCCGCCGACGCGCAGCGCCTGCTGGACCGGGCCGCGGACACGGCGCTGTTTTACTTGCGGGACGGCGCTGCGTTGTCCGTGACGGGTCTGCGCGCGTTGCCCGAGATCGAGCAGGTCAACGTGCTGCGCCGCTGGATTACCGAGTCGGGGATCGTGCCGCCGCCGTCGTCGGCCCGGTTGATGGAGGGTCTGCGCCAGGCGCTCACCGCCCATGCCGACCACGTGCCCGCGATCGCCTGGGGCGAGCATGCGCTGCGCCGTTACCGGGAACGGCTGTTCCTGACTCCGGCGACCGTCCCGGCGCTCGACGTCCATCGGGAATGGCCGATTCGCTCGCAGGCGCGGCTCGGGCTCGGCGATGGCCTGGGGGCGCTTTGCTGGGTCCCGCGGTTGGGCGGCCTGGATGCGAGCCGGCTGCCGGCCGTCCTGAGCGTCCGCCGCCGCATCGGCGGAGAGTCGTTGAAGCTCGGCGCCGATGCACGTACGCAGAGCGTTCAGCATCTGTGTCAAGCGATGGGTGTGCTGCCGTGGATGCGCGATGCGCTGCCGATGATTTATGCGGGGGAGTCGCTGATTGCTATCGGGGATCTTTGGCGGGATGCGCGGTGGGCGGCCCCGCGCGATGAAATGGGATTTGAGTGCGTTTGGGACGGGGGGCCGGAGTTGGTTTGAGCGTCGAGAGTTTGAGGCTCGAGAGTTTGAGGCTCGAGAGGGTGTCGTGCTAAGAGGCCGGATGGGGAGGGGATTTTCCGGACCGCCGTAAATCCGTCCCTGGAGGCTTCGGGGAAGACATCCATGTCTTCCACGATCCGGAAAATCCCCTCCCCATCCGGCCGGATTGGCACGGAACCTCGCGATCGCCTTTAACAGCGCGTGGTGCGCGGGCGCTTGCGAAAAGTGAGTGCGCGCGCGAAGGCGGGTGCGCGTGGATTGTGCTCGGAGGCGCAAATTGGCGACCGCGATTGTCGGGGCCGGGGGGATCTGGTAATCTGAACTCCCGTCGAATTCAATTAATCCTTGTGGCTTCCCGAATCGCGCGAAAAGGGCCTTTTCCTGCGATTCGCATTATTTGGCGACGGTGACCCATCATGACTCGATTCGTTTTCGTCACCGGCGGCGTGGTTTCCTCGCTCGGGAAGGGCATCGCATCCGCCTCTCTCGGCGCCATCCTGGAGGCGCGGGGACTCAAGATCAGCATGGTGAAGCTGGATCCCTACATCAACGTGGATCCCGGCACCATGAGCCCGTTTCAGCACGGCGAAGTGTTCGTGACGGCGGATGGAACGGAAACCGACCTGGATCTCGGCCATTACGAGCGTTTCGTGCGCACGACCACGGGCCGCAACAGCAATTTCACCACCGGGCGCATCTACGAGCGCGTGATCGCCAAGGAGCGCCGCGGCGACTACCTGGGCGCGACGGTGCAGGTCATTCCCCACATCACCGATGAGATCAAGTACCGCCTGCGCATGGGAGCGGGCAACGCGGATGTTTGCATGGTGGAGATCGGCGGTACGGTCGGCGACATCGAGTCGTTGCCGTTCCTCGAGGCGATCCGTCAAATGGGCGTCGAGCTTGGGCGCAATCACGTGCTGTACATGCACCTGACGCTGGTCCCGATCGTCGGCGGCTCGGGCGAGATCAAGACCAAGCCCACGCAACATTCGGTCAAGGAATTGCGCGGCATCGGGATCCAGCCGGATGTTCTCCTGTGCCGGTGCCTGCAGACGCTCCCGGACGAGCAGCGCCGCAAGATCGCGCTGTTCACCAACGTGGAGGAACGCGCGGTGATTTCGGCGGTGGATGCCGACGACATCTACAAGATTCCGCTGCTGCTGCACGAACAGGGTCTGGACGACATCGTGGTGGACAAGCTTCGCTTGGACGTGCCTGCGACGGATCTCTCGGACTGGCGTGCGGTGGTCGCGGCCAAGCAAAATCCCGAGGCCGTGGTGGATATCGGCATGGTGGGCAAGTACGTGCAGATCCGCGATTCGTACATTTCCTTGAACGAATCGCTGATGCACGGCGGCATCAAGACCCGCACCCGCGTCAACATCCATTATTTTGAGTCTCAGGAGATCGAGCGAACCGGCGCCTCGGTCCTCTCCAACATGGACGCCATCCTGGTCCCCGGCGGCTTCGGCGATCGCGGCATCGAAGGGAAGATCCAGGCGATCCGCTACGCGCGCGAGAACCGCATTCCCTACCTCGGCATCTGTCTCGGCATGCAGCTTGCGATCATCGAATACTCGAGAAATGTGCTCGCGCTGAAGGGCGCGAACAGCACGGAGTTCGACCGTGCCACGCATCACCCGGTCATCGCGCTGATCACCGAATGGCAGGATCTCGCGCGGGGCCAGCAGGTGCGCGACGAGAAATCGGATCTCGGAGGCACGATGCGCCTCGGAGCCCAGGAGGCGCTGCTCAAAGCGGGGTCTCTGGTCCACTCGCTCTATGGCAAGGAATCGATTTTCGAGCGGCACCGCCATCGCTACGAATTCAACAACCACTATCTCGAGGAATTGACCGCCGCGGGCATGACGTTCTCCGGTTTCTCGGCGGACGGGCTGGTGGAGTTCATCGAGCTGCAATCGCATCCCTTTTTCGTGGCGAGCCAGTTCCATCCCGAATTCACCTCGACGCCGCGCGACGGCCATCCCTTGTTCACAGGCTTCGTCCGCGCTGCGCGCGAATACCGGGCCGCCCTGCAGCCCGGCCGCGCGACCGCATGAGTCATCGCGCTGACGCATGAAAGAACGGGCCGCAATGACCCATCGCGCTGACGCATGAACGAGTGCGCCGCATGACGCATCGAGCCGACGCATGAAAGGATGCGCCGCATGAGGCTGGTCTCTTACGACGTCGGACCCGATCGGCCGTTCTTCCTGATCGCCGGCCCCTGCGTGATCGAGAGCGAGACGCTGGTGGTCGATGTGGCGGGACGGCTCCGCGACATGACGGCGGCACTCGGCATTCCGTTCATCTTCAAGGCCTCGTTCGACAAGGCCAACCGCTCCTCGGGCTCGAGCTTCCGGGGTCCCGGCATCGAGGCGGGACTCAAGGCGTTGGCCCTGGTGCGCAAGCAGGTGGGCGTGCCCGTGCTCACCGACGTGCACGAGGATACCCCGCTC
>DASYAC010000041.1:0-10486 GCA_036501585.1 Steroidobacteraceae bacterium | reverse complement strand
GTGCTGCTCGATGAGTCCGCGCAGATGCTGCACGTGAGTGCCCATGCCCTCGGGCGACACGCGATGGATGTCGATCAGCTCGTGGTTGTAGCGGTCGACGAAGTCCCGCTCCAAGTCGAGCACGTAGGCGAACCCACCCGTGAAGCCGGCGCCGAAGTTGACGCCGGTGCGGCCGAGCACGCAGACGACCCCGCCGGTCATGTACTCGCAGCAATGATCCCCCGTTCCCTCGACCACCGCGAGCGCACCCGAGTTGCGCACCGCGAAGCGCTCACCGGCGGTTCCCGCGGCGTACAGCTCGCCCCCGGTCGCCCCGTAGAGGCAGGTGTTTCCCATGATCACGGTGTCGCGGGCGACGAAGCTCGACCCCGCGTGCGGCTTCAGCACGATCTTTCCGCCCGCCATGCCCTTGCCGACGTAATCGTTTGCCTCGCCCTCCAAGTGCAGATGCAACCCGCCGGCGTTCCACACGCCGAAGCTCTGGCCGGCGGTGCCTTTGAGCGTCACGATCAGCGGTGCAGCGCTCATGCCGGCGTTACCCCAGCGCTTGGCGATCTCGCCGGACACGCGCGCGCCGATGGACCGATGGTAATTGCTCACCGCATACGAGAATTCGCCGCCCGCGTTGCCCTCGATCGCCTGCCGCATGTCCTCGACCATCTGCTCGCCGAGAAGCCCCTTGTCGAAGGGCGCGTTGCGGCTGTCGGTGCAAAACTGGGGCTCGCTCGAGACCAGGGCCGAGTTCGCGAGCAGCGGACTCAAATCGAGCTTCCGCTGCTTCGAGGTCTCGCCCGGCAGCGTCTCCAGATGGCCGGTGCTTCCGATCAGCTCGGCGATGGTGCGGATGCCGAGAGAGGCCATGATCTCACGACATTCGCGCGCCACGAAGCGGAAGTAATTGATCACCATCTCGGGCAGCCCGATGAAATATTTCGCCCTGAGGATGTTGTGCTGAGTGGCGACGCCGGTCGCGCAATTGTTGAGATGACAGATGCGCAGGTACTTGCATCCGAGAGCGACCATCGGCGCGGTGCCGAAACCGAAACTCTCGGCGCCGATGATGGCCGCTTTGATCACATCGAGGCCGGTCTTCAGCCCGCCGTCGGTCTGCAGGCGCACCCGATGGCGCAGCCCGTTCGCGCGAAGTGTCTGGTGGGTTTCCGCAAGCCCGAGCTCCCACGGCGTGCCCGCGTACTTGATCGAGGACAGCGGACTCGCGCCGGTGCCGCCGTCGTAGCCCGAGACCGTGATCAGATCCGCGTAGGCCTTTGCGACCCCGGCCGCGACCGTGCCGACGCCGGGCTCCGCCACCAGCTTCACCGACACCAGGGCCTGGGGATTGATCTGCTTCAGATCGAAGATGAGCTGCGCGAGGTCCTCGATGGAATAGATGTCGTGATGCGGCGGCGGCGAGATCAGCCCGACGCCGGGGCGTGCGAAGCGCAGCCGCGCGATCATGTCGTTCACCTTGTGGCCGGGAAGCTGGCCGCCCTCGCCCGGCTTTGCGCCTTGTGCGATCTTGATCTGCAGCACTTCGGCGTTGATCAGATATTCGGGCGTCACGCCGAAGCGTCCCGAGGCCACCTGCTTGATCTTGGAGTTCTTCTCGGTGCCGTAGCGCGCGGGATCCTCGCCGCCCTCGCCGGAGTTGGAGCGCGCACCCAGCCGGTTCATCGCGATCGCGAGCGCCTCGTGAGCTTCGGGCGACAACGCGCCCAAGGACATTCCCGCGCTGTCGAAGCGCATCAGGATGGAAGTCTCCGACTCGACCTCTTCCAGGGGAACGGGCTGACGGTCCGACTTCAGCCGCAGCAAGTCCCGGATGCAGGATACCGGGCGCCCGTTCACCAGCGCGGCGAACTCCCGATACTGCTCGTAGTCGCCGCTCATCACCGCCGACTGGAGCGTCGCGATCACGTCCGGGTTGTACATGTGGTACTCGCCGCCGTGCATGAACTTGAGGAGTCCCCCCTGACTCACGCCCTCCGTCGGATCCCACGCCCGTTCCGCGAGATAATCCGCGTCCGCCTTCAAGTCCGTGAAATCCGCGCCCTCGATCCGGCTGTCGGAGCCTTCGAAGCAAAGCGATACGACGTCCGAACCCAATCCGACGATCTCGAAAAGCTGGGCGCTGCGGTAGCTCGCGATCGTCGAGATGCCCATCTTGGACATGATCTTGAACAGGCCCTTGCGGATGCCGCGCCGGTAGCTCCGTCCGAGCTCCTGCCGCGCATCGGCGTCGGAGGAGATGGCGCCCTTGCGCATCAGGTCGAACAGGGTCTGATAAGCGAGATAGGGATACACTGCCGTCGCGCCGTATCCCAGCAGGCAGGCGAAGTGATGCGCATCGCGCGCCGTGCCCGTTTCGACCAGGATGTTGCACTTGCAGCGCAGCCCCGTCTTGACCAGCCGGTGATGCACGGCGCCGGTGGCGAGCAGCGCATGGATCGGCACCTGGCCCTTCACGAGGTAGCGGTCCGACAGCAGCAGCACGAGCTTGCCTGCGCGTACGGCGGCTTCGGCCTGATCGCACACCTCGAGGATGGCGCTCTTCAAGTCGAGCCCCGCGTCCTTTTGAAGGTCGATGAATTCGTGCGGCACGCCGGCATCCTCGAGACCCATGATCTGGCGGAGCTTGCGCTGCGACAGGATGGGCGAGCTCAGCACGATTTGCTCGGCGTGCTGCTGCATCGGAACGAAGATGTTGCACTCCGGGCCGATCTGCGTCTGCAGCGACATGACGATGCTTTCGCGCAGGCTGTCGATGGGAGGATTGGTGACCTGAGCGAAGGCCTGCCGGAAATAGTCGTAGAGCGAGCGGACCTTGGTCGACAGGACGGGCATGGGGGTGTCGTCGCCCATCGAGCCCACCGCCTCGCTCTCGTCCTCCGCGAGCACGCGGATGATGTCGTCGCGCTCTTCCATGGAGACGTTGAACATCTTTTGAAAGACGGCCAGCGTGTCGCGGTCGAACGGCTCCGCGGCTAGCCGCGGGTCGATGAGGTCGGTCTGCAGGTACCGCACGCCCTTCTTGAGCCACACCTTGTACGGGTGCCGGCTCTTCAGGAGGTCGTCCACCTGCTTGGTGTCCATGAGCTCGGAGGTCTGCAGGTCGAGAGCGAGGATCTCTCCGGGCCCGAGCTTGCCCTTCTTGAGCACATCCTCCGGCTTGTAATCCCACACCCCCGCTTCGGAGGCGATGGTGATGTGGCGGTTCCGGGTGATCACCCAGCGCGCCGGCCTGAGGCCGTTGCGGTCGAGAGCGCAACAGGCGAACCGCCCGTCGGTGAGCACGATGCCCGCGGGCCCGTCCCAGGGCTCCATGTGCGTCGCGTAATATTCGTAGAAGGCCTTGAGGTCCGGATCGATCATGTCCACCGATTGCCACGCCGGCGGCACCAGCATGCGCATGGCGTGCATGGGATCGAGACCCCCGACCAGCAGGAGCTCCAGCATGTTGTCGAGCGAACAGGAATCGGAGCCCGTGAGCGACACCACCGGCAGCACGTCGCTCAAATCGGGCAGGAGCGGCGAGCGGAACAAGGGGCCGCGCGCCACCGCCCAGGAACGATTGCCCTGCACGGTATTGATCTCGCCGTTGTGGGCGAGATAGCGGTACGGGTGCGCGAGCCGCCACTGCGGGAGCGTGTTGGTGGAGAAGCGCTGATGGAACACCGCGACGGACGTTTCCATGCGCGGATCGGCGAGGTCGGGATAGAACCCGACCAGGTGCTGCGGCATCACCATGCCCTTGTAGACGATGGTGCTCGCCGACAGGGATGGGATGTAGAACATCGGGTCGTCCGCCTCGAGGACTTTCTCCGATCGGCGCCGCGCCATGTAGAGTCCGCGGTTGAACGTCGGCTCGTCGATATCGGCAGGGGAATTCACGAAGATCTGTTCGATGTGGGGGAGGGACCTCTTCGCCTCCTCGCCGCAGGCGGACGGATCGACATTGACCACGCGAAAGCCGGCGACCTGCAGTTTCTCGCGTTCGATCTCGGCGGCGAGCACGCGCCGCGCCTCGGCCGCCTTGGCCGGGTCGCGGTCGAGGAATACCAGACCGGCCGCAAACTTGGGGCCGAGCGTGAAACCCGCCTCCCGGGCAACGGCGCGCAGGAATCGGGTCGGCGTCTTGACGAGGAGCCCACAGCCGTCGCCGGTCTTGCCGTCGGTCGCGATCGCGCCCCGGTGGGTCAGACGGTTCAAGGAGGTAATGGCCGTCTGCACCACCCAGTGGCTGGCGCGATCGTCGAGGCTTGCGATCAGGCCGAAGCCGCAGGAATCCCTTTCGTAGGCCGGGCGGTACAAACCCCAATCATGGCTGCGCGCGTCCGGGGCGGCGCGCAGGTCCGAGGCACCGCGCGCGTCCGGGGCGCCGCGCAGGTCCGCGGCACCGCACAGGTCCCCGGCATCGGAAAAGTCCCCGTCGGCGCGCCCGCCCACGTTCGCCCGCGCGCCCCCGTGGGTCGCGGCCCCGCCCCTGGTATTTTCGTCATTCGCCATATCACACGCCCGTACAACGCCGTAGCCCGCGCCTTGAAAAACGCAGAGATCTCCCTCAAAACAATCACTTAACTCCGGCGCACACCGGATTCTGGGCGGGTCCTTGGAACTCGCGCCGGCGCGGGCAAGCGCCATCGGGCGCGCCTATGTATGACCGCATGATACGGCGCGCGGGGTGCGGTCAACAAGTCACTCTGCCCGAAGACTCAGCCGGCGATGTAGCGCTCGAGCTGCTCGATCTGCGCGCTCTGCTCCTCGATCACCGCCTTGACCAGGTCTCCGATCGACAGCATGCCGACCACGCGGCCGGATTCCACCACCGGCAGATGCCGGAAGCGGCGCTCGGTCATGAGTTGCATGCAGTGATGCACGGTATCCGTCGGGGCCACGGTGACTGCCGGCGAGGTCATGATCTCACTCACCGACGTGTCGTGCGACGAGCGGTTTTTCAAGATGACCTTTCGCGCGTAGTCGCGTTCCGAGATGATGCCGGCGAGCGTCCCCTGATTCATCACCAGAAGTGCACCGACATGGCGCGTCGCCATGATCTCGATCGCATGGAGCACCGAATCAGTCGGTGCAACCGAATAGATCTGGTTCCCTTTGCTGCGCAGCAATTGATTCACGGTTTGCATGACTATTCCCCATGAACTCTGGCCATCTACTCTGGCCCATGAACTCCGGCCGATCAATTCCGGCCGATCAATTCCGGCAATACTCAAAATCCGACCTCCCCATTGACTATACTCCCGCCCCGCCCGAGGACAAGATCGAGACATGACCGACGATGAGCCGCCCAAGGCCGCTATTCGGCCCCACATTGTCGCATCGCCGCACGGCGAGCGAGTCGACCCTTACTATTGGCTGCGGGACGATGAGCGGCAAAATCCCGAGGTGCTGGCCTACCTGAACGCCGAGAACGCGTACAAGGAATGGGCGCTGGCGCCCGCCCGGGCGCTCCGGGAGAAGCTCTACGCCGAAATCATCGCCCGCCTGAAGCCGGACGATGCCAGCGTCCCGTACTTCAAGAACGGCTACTGGTATGCCACCCGATTCGAGCCGGGAAAGGAGCATCCCATCGTGGTACGGCACCTGGGTACGCGGGATGCCCCGGAGGAGATCGTCCTCGACGGCAACGAGCGGGCGGCAGCCGGCCAGGCGGCGGGACGGGACTACTATCAAATCGGCGCGGTCGAGATCTCGCCGAATTCCGAATGGGCGGCGTTTTCCGAGGACTTCGTCGGCCGCCGCCAATACGAGCTGCGGTTCAAGCATCTGGCGAGCGGCAGGATCCTCGAGGATGCCATCGTCAACGTCGAGTCCGACATCGCCTGGGCGAACGACAACGAGACGGTGCTGTACGTCGAGAAGGACCCGGAGACGCTCCTGGGCTTGTACGTGAAGCGGCATCGGGCGGGGCAGGATCCGCGATTCGATCCGACCGTCTTCACCCAAACGGATACGAGCTTCTACACCGGAGTCGACAAGTCGAAGTCCGACCGATTCATTTTCATCCACATGGAGAGCACCGTCTCCTCGGAGTGGCGCTACGCCCACGCCGACGATCCCGCGCTCGCGTTCACGGTGTTTCTCCCTCACGAGCGCGATCACGAGTATCAGATCGACCATCTCGCCGATCGGTTCGTGATCCGCACCAACTGGCAGGCTCGCAATTTCCGCATCGTGGAGGTTCCGATCGGGAGGACCTCCGACCGGTCCTCGTGGCGCGACGTGGTCGCGCATCGCGACGACACGTTCGTCCAGGATTTCGAGGTATTCGACCGCTTTCTGGCCTTGTCGGTGCGCTCGGGCGGCCTCTCGAAGATCAGCATCCGACCTCTCGAGCCCGAGGGTGCGGCCGAGTTCTTCATCGCGAGCGACGAGCCGGCCTACACCATGGGGCTGTCCGTGAACCCCCGGCTCGACACTCACGTGCTGCGCTATGTCTACTCCTCGCTGACCACGCCGGCGACCGTCTACGACTACGACATGAACACGGGCGAAAGAACGCTCCTGAAGCGCGACCCGGTCATGGGCCGGTTCGATCCGGAGGACTATGGAACGGAATTCCTGTTCGTGGCCGCGCAGGGCGGCGCGCGGGTGCCGGTATCGATCGTGTATCGGAAGGGGTTCGCGCGCGACGGGGAGGCGCCGCTATTGCAATATGCCTATGGAGCCTATGGGCTGTCGATGGACCCCTACTTCTCGGCGTCGCGGCTGAGCCTTCTCGACCGCGGCTTCGTGTTCGCCATCGCGCACGTCCGCGGCGGCCAGGAAATGGGCAGGGCCTGGTACGACGACGGGCGTCTGCTCAACAAGCGGCACTCCTTCACCGATTTTGTCGACGTGACCCGCGAGCTCGTCGCGCGGGGCTATGCCCATCCCGGCAAGGTGTTTGCCATGGGTGGGAGCGCCGGGGGGATGCTGGTGGCGGCGGTCGCCAACATGAGCGGCGAGGAGTATCGCGCCATCGTCGCGCAGGTGCCCTTCGTCGACGTGGTCACCACCATGCTCGACGACAGCATCCCGCTCACCAGCAACGAATACGACGAGTGGGGCGATCCGAACGAGGCGCAGTATTACCGCTACATCCTGTCGTACTCCCCGTACGACAATGTCCGTCCGCAGCGCTATCCCACGATGCTGGTGACCACGGGCTTGTGGGACAGCCAGGTCCAGTACTACGAGCCGGCGAAATGGGTCGCGAAGCTTCGCGCGCAAAAGACCGACGGCAATCCATTACTGCTGCACGTCGAGATGGACGCGGGGCACGGAGGAAAATCAGGACGCTTCGAGCGCTACCGCGAGACCGCGATGGAGTACGCCTTCATCCTGGCGCAGCTCGACATCTTCGATTGAAAAAAAAGGCGCCGCGAGCGGGGAAGCTTATTCGCGGCGCCTGAGTTACGACCAAAGGGGAGAACACAAAAACATCAATCAAACAGAGGCAACGTCATTTCGAGACCCGTCGAGGACCCGGCATCCGCGCCGGCTGCGCCTTTACGCGACCACCTTGCGGCGGCGCGCGCGGCGCAGGCTACTCGCGCATCGATTCTTTCGAAGGCAAATTGACCGTCGGAGCGGCGGACCAGCAAAGCAGCCCCTGAGCTGCCTTCAGGCATCAACATCCCGATGACTACCGATTGCATCCGCCGTTCCCACGTCCTCTCGAGCCAGGCTCGACGAGAATGGTGAAGCAATCGCCGTGCCAGGCGCCCAATCCCAGAAAATTCAGGTAGTTACGTGAAGGCGGGACCGCGCCGACTGACAAGAATTGTCAGTTGCCTGACGTACTGTGGCGGTGGGCGGGGCGCACGATCACGCAGGGTTGGGACCTGGTCCTCAAGGCCTTGCAGATCTTGCGAGCGTGGGATTCGCTGAGACCGACCGCCTGCAACCGGTAAAGGGTGCCGCCGGCGGTCTTCCTGGGAAGAACCTTCGAAGATAGGCCCCCGAGCAATTTCGGATACTCCTTCTGAAGGTGTGCCCAGCGCTCATTCGCCGCGGCATGACCGGATTTGAAGGCGCCCAGCTGGACGGCGTATCTACCCGATTCGCCGGGCGCCGCGGACGCCGACAGCGCAGGCTTCCGCGGAATCACGGGCGCCGCAGACGGCGGCGGCGCGGCGGGCGCCTTGGCGGGGGGCGGAGGTGCGGCGGACTCCTCGCCCACCGGAGCGGACCCGCTCGCCGCTCCGCCGGGCGCACCGGACGCCGGCCCGGTGGTGCCGGCGGGCGTCTGCGCCAGGGTGAAATTCTCCACCCGGATTCGGGCCTCCTCCGTCCATTTACCCTCGGGGTACTGCTTCAAGAAGGCCTGATAGGCCTCCGGCGTATCCGTGTCGCGCGCCTTCTGCCAGTCGCGCTCCTCGTACATCTCCTTGAGACGCGCTTGAGCCTGAGCCGAGAACTCCCCGCTCGGGTATTTCTTGAGAAATAGTTCGTACGCGTCCGTGCTATTCGCTTCGCGGGTCTTTTGCCAATCGCTTTGCTGCCGGCTGCAGCCCCCGATGCCGAGCAATACCGCGCAGCAGATCGCCAGAACAGTTTTATTGATGAGCATTTTCCCTTCTCGAGACGGACATTTCGCGTAAGGGAGCCATTCTACTTCGATTTGCGGCGTCTGTCGGCGACGCCAAGCTCGTCACATCAGCCCGCGGCCGGTTGGGATAAAACCAGGCTCCATGAACGAGCCCAAGCGGCGGTTTTTCGATCTCCACACGGCCCCCCCCACGGTGATCGGGGCGGCATCTGTCATCATCGGCGATGTCCGCGGAGAGGGCGAATATGTGGTCTCCGGCGAAGTGCACGGGGACGGCGAGCTCGGCGGCGGATTGAATCTCGCCGCCACCGGCGTGTGGAACGGCCACATTCAAGCGCTCGAGGCCATCATCGCCGGTAAGATCACCGGCGGACTCGCGGTCAAGGGGAAGCTCGAGATCGGCTATACCGCGGTGATCCGCGGGAGCGTCAGCGCGCGCACCATCGCGATCGCCAAGGGAGCGATCGTCGACGGGGACATCGTGGTGACCTCGGGCATGCCGATGCAGGAATTCGAAGAAAAGCGCAGGCACGACACTTGAGCTGTTAGCGAATGGCGACAGGGATACGATATTTTGTGTGTTCGCGCGCATTCCCTCATCCTTGTGATCCGCATCCGCGCGTTCCCGGCTTCCATGGCGGCAAACTCGCAAGCCGGTATTGAGGGAGAGCATATGATCAAGTCCGTCATGCCCGCGCTGGCACTCGCGCTCCTCGCGGGCGCGGCGCACGCCGACGGGGATTATGCGAGCCCGACCGACGATCGGGTGCGCTTGACCCTGGGCGCGATGCATGTCTCGACCGCGACGACGCTCCGGGTCGACTCGAGCACCGGCATTCCGGGCACGACGGTCGCCGGCGAAAACCAGTTCGGTCTCGATCCGTCGGACTTCGAACCGAAGTTCCAGATCATGTTCCGGGCGGGGGAGCGGAGCCGCCTTTGGCTCGACTATTTCACGCTCGATCGGACCGGCAGCGCGCTCATCGAGGAACCGATCGTGTTCCGCGACGTGGTGATTCAACCCGGCGATCCGCTGCAGTCGGAGCTCGATCTGCGCCTGCTCACCCTCACCTACGGGTACTCCTTCTGGCACAGCGAGAAGGTCGAGCTCGCGGCGACGCTCGGCATCTCCGCCGTACAAATCCAGGCCACCGCCAAGGTCGCGACCGACGCCGTGCACCTCGATCAAATCGAGGACGAGGCCGGCCCGTTCGGGACGCCCGGCATCGCGGCCACCTGGGCGGTGAGCAAGCGGTTCTACTTCGACGGACGCCTGCAGTACCTGAGTCTGCACGTCAAGGATCTCGACGGCTCCCTGGGGATGGCGGAACTCGACGCGCTCTACCGGTTCCGGCCCAATGTCTCTTTTGGCCTGGGCTATACGGAAGTGAGGGCGCATCTCGCATCGGTCAAAACCGACAACTCGGGATTGTTCGACATCAACAGCAAAGGGCCCGAGTTCTTCGTCAGAGTTGCGTTCTAAGGCGCAGCCTCCGCCGCGTACTCCACGCGATTGTTGGTCGCCGCCGCCCTGTTCCATTCGCCGGCGGTGAGTGAATCGGCCCGCGCGGGATAGGGCACCGCCGCGCGCGCCGATGCGGCATTCTCGACGGCGACGGTGATGGCGCCCGAGGTTCTCTGCTTGACGCCCGCGACGAGGTTCGCGAACGCGATCGATTGGCGCTGCTGCCCGGAGAGAGCTTCCTCGAAGGGGTTCCCGATGAGGTCGCACTTGCTCACGAGCGACGCGGCGGGCGCGGGTGCGAATCCGTCGGAGGCATTGCCGGCCAGGCAGAACATGCCGGGCAAACTGGTGACCTTGAGCACCCCGCGGAAATTCTGCGCTTGCAGTTTTGCCAGCACGTCGCGCAGCACTTCCAGGCGGCTGCGGTCGAAAGGCAATTCGCCGTAAGGAACCGGTTCCGAACGCGGCAGGCC
>DASYAC010000040.1:0-4902 GCA_036501585.1 Steroidobacteraceae bacterium | reverse complement strand
GAGAATTCCTGGGCGAACTTGCCCTCCTCGGGGCGTCCCAGATGCGACATCAGCATGACGCGGGCCTTCGCCGTCAATGCGGCCTGGATGGTGGGGACCGCCGCGCGGATCCGCGCATCGCTCGTCACCTCCCCGTCCTTGATGGGCACGTTCAGGTCCTCGCGGATCAGTACCCGTTTACCAACGAGATCCAGGCTGGTCATTTTTATGATTTTCATCCGTATCCTCGCTACCCCGGTGCGCTCATGAGACCTTCGACCAGGCGGTGAGCGTATCGAGCATGCGGTTCGAGAAGCCCCACTCGTTGTCGTACCACGAGCACACCTTCACCAGCGTGCCTTCGATCACCTTGGTGAGCGTCGCATCGTAGGTGGACGAGGCCGGGTCGTGGTTGAAATCCACCGATACCAGCGGCTGATCGTTGTACGCGAGAATACCCTTGAGCGCGCCGTGGGCGGCCGTCTTGACCACGGAGTGGATCTCGTCCACCGAGGTCTTGCGCGCCGCGACAAAGCTGAGGTCGACCAGCGACACGTTGATCGTCGGCACGCGGATGGCGAAGCCGTCGATCTTGCCTTTGAGCTCCGGAAGAACGAGACCCACCGCCGCCGCCGCTCCGGTCTTGGTCGGGATCATGGACATGGTTGCAGAACGTGCGCGTCTGAGGTCGGAGTGATACACATCCGTCAGCACCTGGTCGTTGGTGTAGGAGTGAATGGTGTTCATGACGCCGGACGTGACGCCGATGCTCTCGTGCAGCACCTTGACGAGCGGCGCCAGGCAATTGGTGGTGCACGAGGCGTTCGAGATCACCGTGTCCGTGGATTTCAGGCGCTGATGATTGACACCGTAAACGATGGTGGCGTCCACATCGTCGCCGCCGGGAGCCGAAATCACCACTTTCTTGGCGCCCGCAGCTATATGCGCCGAGGCCTTGGCCTTGCTGGTGAAAAGACCCGTGCACTCGAGCACGAAATCCGCGCCGAGCTCGCCCCAGGGGAGTTTGGCGGGATCACGCTGCGCGATCACCCGGATGCGGTCGCCGTTCACGACCATCGCGTCGCCGTCGACGTGAACCTCGCCCTTGAAGCGTCCATGCGCGGTGTCGAAACGGGTCAAGTGGGCGTTGGTATTGGCATCGCCCAGGTCGTTGATGCCGACGATCTTGATCTCGCCCGCGTGTTTTCCTTCGTACAGGGCACGCAGAATATTTCGGCCGATGCGGCCGTACCCGTTGATGCCCACTTTGATCGCCATCGAATCCCTCCCTCGTGCCGAATCAGACGAACCCAAATTAGATGAACCCAATTAGATGAACAAGCCGTCGATCGCCTGGAGCACGTGCTCCGCCGTGAATCCATAGTGCTTGAACAGTTCCTTCGCCGGCGCGGAAGCGCCGAAATGGTCGATACCGACGATCCGACCCTCGAGCCCGACGTAGCGCCACCACGGCTCGCGCGCGGCGGCCTCCACGGCGACCCGCCGGGTCACCGCCGGAGGCAGCACGCTGTCCCGGTACGCCTGATCCTGGCGGTCGAAGGTCGTGGTGCTCGGCATCGAGACCAGGCGCACCTTGCGCCCGCTGCCCTGGGCGCTCTTCACCGCTTCGGCGGCGATTCCGACCTCGGAGCCGGTCGCGATGACGATGGCCTCGGGCGGGCTGTCCGAGTCGAGGAGCACATAGCCGCCGCGTCCGATCGCCTCGACCTGGCCCGGGCTGCGCGGCTGATGCGTCACTGCCTGGCGCGTAAGGATGAGGCAGGTCGGGCCGCCCCGATCGTCGATGGCTATGCCCCAGGAGGCGGCGGTCTCCACAGCATCGCAGGGACGCCACACGTCCATGTGCGGAATCGCACGCAGGCCCGCGAGCTGCTCGATGGGCTGGTGCGTCGGACCGTCCTCGCCCAGGCCGATGGAGTCGTGCGTGTACACGAAGATGACGCGCAACCGCATGAGCGCCGCCATGCGCAGCGCGTTTCGCGCATAATCCGAGAAAGTCAGGAACGTGCCGCCGTAGGGGATGAACCCGCCGTGGGCCGCCATGCCGTTCAGGATCGCCGACATGCCGAACTCACGCACGCCGAAGTGCGCGTAATTTCCGGCGGGCGCGGCCGGCGACAGCGAGACGGAGTCCCTGCGCAGAGTGCCGTTCGAAGGCGTCAGATCCGCCGAGCCGCCGAACAGCTCCGGAAGCGAGGGCCCCATGGTATTCAAGGCGGCGTTGGAGGACTGCCGGGTGGCCAGGGACTTGCCCTCGCTTTGCGCGTGGGTGACCTCGGCGCTCACGATGTCGTCGAACCCTTTGGGCAAATCGCCCGCCATGCGCCGCTCGAGCTCGGCCGCCAGGGCCGGGAATTCCGCCTTGTAGGCCTGGAACCGGGTACGCCACTCCTGCTCGGCCTTGGCACCCTTGTCGCGCATGTCCCATTGCGCGCGGATCTCGGCGGGGATCTCGAACGGCGGCGCCGTCCAGCCGAGCCTCGCGCGCGACGCGGCGATCTCGTCGTTGCCCATGGCTTCGCCGTGCATGGCGGCCGTGCCCTGCTTGTTCGGCGCGCCCCAGCCGATGGTCGTCTTGGCGCAAATCAGCGACGGTCTGTCGGTCGCCGCTCGGGCGAGAGCCAGCGCCTTGGCGACCGCCTCGCCGTCCTGGCCGTCCAGCGGGATGACGTGCCAGCCGTAGGCCTCGAACCGCTGGGCGGTGTTGTCCGTGAACCAGCCCTGGACCTTGCCGTCGATCGAAATGCCGTTGTCGTCGTATACGCAGATCAGCTTGCCGAGCCGCTGATTACCCGCGAAAGAGGCCGCTTCGTGCGACACGCCCTCCATCATGCATCCGTCGCCCATGAACACGTACGTATGGTGATCAATGACGGTATGGCCCGGACGGTTGAAGGTGGCGGCCAGCGACCGCTCCGCCACCGCCATTCCCACGGCGTTCGCGAAACCCTGACCGAGCGGGCCGGTGGTGGTCTCTATCCCCAAGTGCAATTCGCGTTCCGGATGTCCGGCCGTCTTGGAGCCCCATTGCCGGAAATTCTTGATCTCGTCCATCGACAACGGATAGCCCGTAAGGTGCAGCACCGAGTAGAGCAGCAGGGAGGCATGCCCGTTCGAGAGCACGAACCGGTCGCGGTCCAGCCAAAGCGGGTTGCCCGGATTGAACTTAAGCACCTCGCGCCATAATATTTCGGCAATGTCCGCCATGCCCATGGGCGCCCCAGGATGGCCCGAATTGGCCTTCTGAACGGCATCCATGGACAGGGCACGGATGGCGTTGGCGAGCTCGCGGCGCGTGGGCATCAGGGACTTCTTTGACTGGAGGGGCCGGTATTGTCCCCGATGCGCACCGGTCCATCAATATCGGGACTCAAGTCTCCTTTTGAGAGGAACCGCATTCACACAATTGCAGTCTGGTTATGTATCGAGTCAGTACCGCTCGCCATGACCCAGTTCACCGTCGCATGAGGGAGGGTTTGCTAGGATTTCCGTGTATGAAAATTCTACAAATAACCGACCCGCATCTCTTTGGCAGCGCCACCGGCGCTCTGCGCGGCGTGGTGACGGATGCAAGCCTGCACCACGTGCTGGACGATGCATTCGCCGGCACGCCCGACTTCGAGGCGCTCCTGGTGACCGGCGATTTGGTGCAGGACGATCCGTCCGGTTATTTGCGTTTCCGCAGCATCTTCGGCAACTCGCAGAAGCCCGTGCTTTGCATTCCCGGAAATCACGACGAGCCCGACGTGATGCGCAAGTCCCTAGCAGGACCCCCGTTTCAGATGTGCGGCGCTTATTCGGCGGCGGGCTGGCAGCTCGTGATGCTCGATAGCTGCGACCCCGGCCACGTCGGCGGGCGCCTGACGGCGCAGGAATTGGAGCGGCTAGACCGAGCGCTCGGCTCCTCGCCCGCGCACGCCATGGTGTGCCTGCACCATCATCCGGTCGACATGGGCAGCCGCTGGATCGATACCATCGGTCTCGCGAACCGCGATGAGTTCTGGCGGGTGATCGACGCCCATCCGAACGTCCGGGCCGTTGTATGGGGCCACGTGCATCAGGAGTATGAAGGCGCCCGCGGCCGCGTTCGGTTGTATGCGACGCCGTCCACCGGAGCGCAATTCCTTCCGTTCAGCGACCGCTACGCCGTCGACGCGCGGCCGCCGGCCTATCGGCCCTTCGAGCTGCACGGTGATGGGCGCATCGACAGCGAGGTCCGCTGGGTCGATTCGCTTCGCCTCCGGGCTGCGACGTCCGCCGCGCGCTGAAGCGCGCCATCTGTGCGAATCAAGGCGCTATTCTGCTGGGCGCTCCTCGGCTGGGCACTCACAGCCGCCTCGGCGGTGCGCGCCGATCCGCCGCTCCATTGCCTGTGGGAACTTCACGGAAAACACAACACCGTCTATCTGATGGGATCCATCCACACGCTTCGCGCGAGCGACTACCCGCTCGCGCCCGCGGTGCTCGATGCGTACCGCGGTGCCAAATCGCTGATCATGGAAATCGATCTGAGCGAACTCGATGCCGCGGACGTTCAATCCGAGATGCTGGCGAGCGCGACGCTCCCGGACGGCAAGACCCTGCACGACATCATTGGAGCGGCGCGCTATGCGCGTGCCCAGGCGCTGGCGCACGACGTGGGACTGGATCTGTCGACGTTCGATCAATTTGCGCCGTGGTTCGCCGCCGAGGCCATCTCGCAATTGCAGCTGATGCAGCTCGGCTTCGACCCGTCGAGCGGCGTCGAGATGTATTTCCTGGGACGCGCCCGTACCGACGGGAAAAGCATCGCAGGCCTCGAGACGGCGCACGACCAGCTCGCGCTATTCGAGGGGATGCCGATGGAGACGCAGGCCAACTATCTGATGTCGAGCCTCGAGCAGGCCCATGATCTTCCGAGGG
>DASYAC010000039.1:0-11517 GCA_036501585.1 Steroidobacteraceae bacterium | reverse complement strand
CGCGGCGGTGCCGAGGCCGGCGCCCGGAAAGGCCACGACGGTGGGCGCCTGCGGACGCGGCGAGCGGCGCTCGACGGCGTAGCGCGCCAGCTCATCGCGGGCGCAGCGCGAGCAGGGCGGCGCCGTCTTGAGTACCCAGCTTGCGCCCGAGGGCTCGAGCTCATACGGGATGCTCTTCGCCTCGAGCACGAGCGCGGCCTCGGCGCAGGCCGAATGCGAGCCTTCGAACACAATGTCGAAGGCGGAACCCTGCTCGTCCGGGTTCGTCAAGGCGCGGTCCGGGTTCGTCAAGGCGCCGAAACGCCCGTCGACCCCTCGAATCCGGTGTTCCCCACCCCGGTCACTTCCGCACCGGCGCGGCTCGAGAAGATCTGCAGCGCTCCGAGCGCAACCACGCCTATCGCGGGGCGCATTTTCACGGCGAGGCCCATTTCAGCGGTCCATTTCATGACCATGACATCTCCTGTTTGGTTCGCGGTCTGTCCGAACGCGAAGTGTAAGGCGCCGACGAGGGGCGCGCGCGGGCGGGGCGGTCAGGTGCTGCTCGCCTGCTGGGCGAGCATGCGATAGATCTTGAGCACCTTGGGTACGTAGGCCATGGTCTCCGTGAACGGCGGGATCTGGCCTCCGTTCCGGTCGACGGCATCCTCGCCCGCATTGTAGGCGGCGAGTGCGAGGCGGATGTTTTGGCCGAATCGATCCATCAGAAACTTGAGATAACGGGCGCCCGCGTGCACGTTTTCCTTCGGGTCGAAGGGATTCGACACGCCGAAACGACTCGCCGTGGCGGGCATCAGCTGCATCAATCCCACGGCACCCCTCTTGGAAACGGCGCGCGAATTGAACCCGGATTCCACGACGATGACCGCGCGCAACAAATTCGCTTCGACCGAGTTGGACGACGCTGCCTTCTCGATGATGGCGTCGTACTGAGTGGCACGCGCCAGGAGAGCGGGGTTGTAGCGATCCCCGCTTTCCGTCATGTCCTGCGGCGACAGCACCAGCAGTCGATAGCGGTTGTCGTCCGGCACGTCCGTGAAGTGCCGGATGCCTTCCGCGTCCAGATAGGTATAGATCTTCGGGTGCGCCTGAGCCGTGGTGGCGCCCAGCACGGCTGCGAAGAATACGATGGACTTCAATGACATCGGAAATTCCGGCTCCTGTCATTCGCAGGCTAGCGTGAAGCGCGGTGTGCCGATGGGACCTGCATCAAGGATCGGACACGCTGGATTGACATATTCACGCGCCGAGATAACGGAGATTTAACGTGGGCTTTGCTCCACGCACACGGATTTTCGGGCGACCCGCCGGATAGAATTCCTGAAATTCCAGGATCGTGCCTCATCTACGCCGAACGATCGGCTCAGAGGGCGATCGCGTACTATTGCAACGCAGCATATCGAGGCGTCATGTTTTCGTGAGCACACCGGAACCCACGCTGCGACGACCGCTGACGGAGCCCTCGCTCGGTGTATCCAGGGGCTATGCCGGTGCCGCCGCACACACTCGAAGCACCGCCGGCGTGCGCAGCTGGATGCCTGCGGCGCTTCTGTTCCTGATTCCCCTGGTGGCCTACTGGCCGACCACCTTCCACGATTTCGGATTGCGGGACGACTACTCGAATCTGCGCGAGGCGCACGAGGAGCCTGGAAAGATTCTGCAGTTCTGCGCGTCGCATGCGCGGCCGATCTACGGGCTCTTGCTGCAGTCGACGTACGGGCAAACCACGAGCGTCGACAATTTGCGCTGGATGCGCCTGGGCGCATGCTTCATTCTGGGCGCGATTTCATGGGTCGTGTTTCGCGGCCTCCGCGCGCTCGGCTGGCCGTTCGAGGCATCTCTTTGCGTCGCGCTCGCGCTCGGCTTGCTGCCCGCCTCGCAAGTGATCGCGGCTTGGGCCGTGGGATGGCCTTACGCGGCGGCGGCGCTGCTCGCGCTCGGCGCGTTCTTTGCGGTCGATAACGCACTGGCCTTGGCGCCCCTCGCCGTCAACTTGCGGCTTCAAGGGCGGCTCCTCGGCCAGTGGACGGTGGGTCTCGCGCTGATGGTGGTCAGCGCGCTCGTCTATCAACCCAGTGCGATGTTCTATGTGGTCCCGCTGGCCGGCGCGCTGATCGCTCGACGCCGGCCTCGATTGAAGGATGTCGCCCGATGGGCAGGTGCCCACTTGTCGTTCGTCGCGGCTGCGCTCGGCCTTGCCTATTGCACCATGACGGTGCTCTATTCCATGGGATTTTTCGTCAAGTCCGGGCGCGTATCGTTCGAGCACCATGGGGGCGAGAAGATCGTCTGGTTCCTGGGCGAGGCCTTGCCGAACGCCCTGAGCATGCTCGTGTTGAACGACAACAACCATCATGACGGCTGGCTTTACCTGGGGTGCGCCGCTTTGGTGGGCGGGTTGCTCATTGCCGGCGGGCGTCTGGAATGGCGACGCCATGGATGGCAGCGTGGCTTCATCTGGTTCTCGGCGCTCCTTGTCTTGCCGGTGGTCGCCTTCAGCATCAGCTTGGTCGCCGCCGAGCGGTATGCCACCTACCGGACCTTGCTCGCGATGAGTGCGGTGCTGGTGTGTTTCCTGGTCGCGAGCTTGAGCGCACTCACCGAACATTGGGGCGCGCCCAATCGGCGGCTCCTCGCCGCGATCCTGCTGTCGGCCGCTTTTCTGGCCGCCCGGCACCACGCCTATGCGCTGATCGCCGTCCCGCAGGGCAATGAGTGGCAGCTCGTGCTCGAGGGCGCCAGGCAGGTCCGATTGAGCGACCATTCGCGCCCCCGCATTTTCGCGATCGCATCGCGGCCCACCGACATCTCCACCTCGACCATTTATCACGACGAATTCGGCTCACTGTCGTCGAACTCGGAATGGGTGCCGAAGGAGATGTTCAAGCGCGCGATGCACGACTTGCACCCCGAGATCGCGAACCTCGGCTCGCGCTACCTGTTCGCGACGGGCCCCGCGCTGCCCATGGGCCGGCAATACGACGTGATCATCGATATGCGCCGGCTGAGGCAGTTCTATACCGACAACTAGACTCCGCTCACAATCCGAGAAAGTCGCTCATCCGGCCGTAGAGGATGGCCGCTCTCACCCCCGCCGGCCAGAACGGATGCAGCGCGATCGTCTTCATGTCCGTCACCGGCATGTCGAAGGGAAGCTCGGGCCGCGTGATTCGGCGCGCGAGCTGTAACCCCATGGCGGTTGCCATCGCCACTCCGCGACCGCTGTAGCCCAGGCAGACGAGCACTCCGGGTTGAGGCTCGTGAACGTGCGGGTAATTATCGCGCGTCATGGCGAGCCGACCTCCCCAGGCGTGCGTCCAGCGCACTCCCTCGAGAATCGGCCAGAGCTCCCGCGCATAGGCGGTCAGATGCGGGATGGCGCCTGCGGAATCGATTTCCCGCATCGGCCCACGCCCGCCGAGGAGCAGCCGCCGATCGGAATCCATCCGGTAATACACGGTGATTGCGCCGCTCTCGTAGAGAACGGCGCGGCTCGGCATGATTGCGCGGCTCGCCGGCTCGGAGAGACGGTCGGTTGCCGCGATCGCGCCGAACAAGGGCACGATCGTGCGCCGCAAGTCCGGCCACAAACGGTCGGTATAACCGTTGGTGGCGAGCACCACGTGCGGTGACACGACGCAGCCGGTCCCGGTCTCGAGACGCCACGCGTCCGCGTCCCGCCGTATGCTCGTCACGCGGGTCCCGCCGTGGATCACCGCCCCGACGCCGATCGCCGCCCGCGCAAGCCCGCGGGCATAGGCGAGCGGATTGAGATCTCCGCCCCGCCGATCGAGCATGGCGCCCAGGTACCGGTCGGTTCCCGTCCATGAGGAAATGGCGCTGCGCTCCAGGTACTCGACCGGCGCGCCGCGGCGCGCGAGTTGCTCGACGGTGGTACGAATCGAGGCGGCGTGTTTGGGGCGAACGGCCGCGCGCAGGGTTCCGTTGCGCCGCGCCTCGCACGCGATCGAATGCCGATGGATGAGATCGAACACGAGCGCGGGTGCCGCAGCTGCGAGAGCGTTCATGCGCCCGCCGAGGTCCGCGCCGAAGTGGCGCTCGACCGTATCCGGATCGAGCTTCAAGCCGGGGTTGACTTGACCGCCGTTTCTCCCGGAGGCACCGAACCCCGGATCCTCCGCCTCGAGCAGCGCTACCTTGGCGCCGGCCTCGGCGGCATGAAGCGCCGTGGAGAGACCCGTGATCCCACCTCCCACGACGGCGATATCGGCATGCATTTGCCCATAGAGCGCGGGCGTCGGCGGAGCGGGCGGTGCGGTGTCACGGTAGAGAATCGACATATTTCCCGGGGATGCCGGATCACGTCGCCCCGGGCGCGCCGGTCTTGATTCGAATCACGCGGGCGTCCATGATCGGTTGCAACGCAGAGGGGATGGTAAACAATGCAATACGAAGGTATAGGCGGACTGATCGTTCTGGTCGCCGACGTATGGGCGATCGTGAATATTTTTCAAAGCGGCGGAAGCACCGGCGACAAGGTGCTTTGGACCGTACTGGTGCTGGTGCTGCCCATTCTGGGGTTCATCCTCTGGTATTTCTTCGGACCTCGCACGCGCCGCGCTTGATGCGGCGCGCCCCTCGCGGACACGCGTCGGCCGAATCCTGACTTCAGTTGATGCGCACCTCGGCGACATGCCGGCTCGGACCGACCAGCATCGCCGCCTCGTAATAGCTGTCGCGCAACGCGCAATCCACGGCGGTCAGGAGCCTTTCGCGCGCGACGTGAGACTCCGGCCCCCGCGGATTGGCCACCGTTTCCAGGCGAAACACGGTCGTGTCCAAGGCCTTCTGCAGGTTGGACGCCCGGTCCAAGGAGGCGCCGCCGACGGAGTCCCTCGCGGACACGACGCTGCGATCCAGGAGCCTGAGCTCGTTGGTGAGCGCAGCCAATTGACGAGTGCAACGTTCGACGGCGGCAACCGCCCGAGGGCTCTCGAATCCTGCGAGTGCGCGCACATCCTCGCGCGCGCCCTTCAGCACTCGGTCGAGCCGGTCGAGCCACTCTATCCAAGATAGCGAGCTCTGCATGCGTTCCAGTCCTGTGAAGGTGGTGTTCAGGGATCGTCTCAACCGCGCATCGATAAGCGCTATTATTTTGGACCGACAGAGTACCTTCGTTCCCGACCCATCACCAGAGTCGCGATGACCGTAATGCGGTCGACTTCCGAAAGCACTTCGAACAAAATCTTTTAACATGTTGAATTATAAGATGTTGAATATTCCACAGAAGCCAAGAACTACCAATCCGAGTGCGCCGACACCATGAATGAGCTCATCAATCGCCGAATTGTCCTCGCGGGCCGCCCGGTCAAGGCCGCCACGCTCGATTGCTTTCGCCTCGAGACTCAACCGGTCGGCGATTTGCAGGACGGCGAGCTTTTGCTTCGGACCGTTTGGCTGTCCCTCGATCCCTACATGCGCGGACGGATGAGCGATGCACCCTCTTACGCGGCCCCGGTTGCCATCGGACAGGTCATGATGGCCGAAACCGTGGCTCGGGTGGAGCGATCGCTCCACCCGAGCTTCCACGCGGGCGACTGGGTACTGGCTCCAAGCGGCTGGCAGGGGTATGCGATCTCCAAGGGAGCGGCGATCATCAAGCTCCCGCCGCAGATCGGCTCCCCGTCGCACGCATTGGGTGTCCTCGGCATGCCCGCATTCACCGCCTTCGTCGGACTGCTCGATATCGGCAAGCCGAAGCCGCGGGAGACGGTCGTGGTAGCCGCGGCAACCGGCGCGGTCGGCTCCATGGTCGGACAGATCGCAAAGCTCAAGGAGTGCCGTGTCGTCGGTGTCGCCGGCGGCGAGGCCAAGTGCGCCTGGGCCGTCCAGGGCCTCGGGTTCGACGGCTGCATCGATCACCACTCCCAGGACTTCTCGGCGAAGCTCGCGGCAGCGTGCCCGAACGGCATCGATGTGTACTACGAGAATGTCGGCGGCAAGGTCTTTCGTGCGGTGCTGCCGCTGCTCAACGCACATGCGCGCATTCCGGTCTGCGGACTCATCTCCCAGTACAACGAAGCGCCCGCGGCGACACCCGCCGAGTCGGTGCCCGGATTGATGCGGCAGATTCTGGTCAAGCGCCTCGCGCTGCGTGGATTCATCATCTCCGACGGATTCGAGCATCGCCGTGCCGATTTCCTGGATTCGATGAGCGCCTGGCTGCGCGAGGGCAGGATCAGGTACCGCGAGGACATCGTCGAGGGACTGGAAAACGCGCCGAGCGCCTTCCTGGGACTCTTGGCGGGCCGCAACTTCGGCAAGCTGGTGGTTCGCGTGAGCCCGGACGCATGACCGGTGCGTCCGACCCGGCAGCCCTGTTGCGGGTCTCGCAAATGCAGGAGGCCGATCGTCTCACGGAAGCCGCGGGAATCTCCGGCAAGGATCTCATGCACAACGCCGGGACCGCGGTGGCCCGGGAGGTGATGACACGCTGGTCGCCGCGGCCCGTCACCGTCCTCTGCGGGCCGGGCAACAATGGCGGCGACGGCTTCGTCGTCGCCGGCGCACTCTCGTCCGCCGGCTGGCGGGTGCGCGTCGCACTTCTTGGCCCCGTCGCGCATTTGCACGGCGATGCCGCTCTGCACGCGGGGCGATGGAAGGGGCCGGTGGAGCCGCTCGACGAAGGTGTGCTCGACGGCACGGAGCTGGTCGTGGATGCGCTTTTCGGCGCAGGGCTCAGCCGGCCGCTCGGGGCGGACGTGACACGCGTGCTCGCCGCCGCCGCCGGGCGACGCATTCCCACGGCCGCGGTCGATGTGCCGAGCGGCGTCATGGGTGACACCGGCGAATCGCTCGGCGCGATTCAAGCGCAGCTCACCGTGACGTTCACGCGCAAGAAACCCGCCCACCTTCTGCTGCCCGGGCGCGATTTATGCGGTACCCAGGTGCTCGCCGACATCGGCACGCCGGCGAGCGTGCTCGAGCGCATCGAGGTCGACACCTGGGAGAACGGACCCGCCCTCTGGCGTCAGCGCCTGCCCCAAGTGGGCGCCGCGGACAACAAGTACAGCCGCGGACATGCGCTGCTGGTCGGCGGGTATCCGACCACCGGCGCCGCACGCATGGCGGCGCGGGCGGCCGCGCGCATGGGCGCGGGCCTCACGAGCATCGCCGTCCCGGAACGCGGACTCGACGTGTACGCCGCGGCGCTGACCAGCATCATGGTGAGACCGCTCCCGAGCGCTCGCGACCTGCCCCGCCTGTTGGAGGATCGGCGCTTCACCGCCTATTTGATCGGGCCGGGGGCGGGCGTCGATGAGGAGACACGGGAACGCACGCTCGCGATGCTCGCCACCGGCCGCCCCGTGCTGCTCGACGCCGATGCGCTGACGGTGTTCGCCGGGCGTCCGAAGGATCTCTTCCGGGCCATTCGGGGCCCATGCGTGCTCACCCCGCACGAAGGCGAATTCGCGCGGTTGTTCGACGCGTCGGGAGACAAGCTGACGCGGGCTCGACGCGCGGCCCGCGACAGCGGCGCGCTGATCGTGCTGAAAGGCGCCGACACGGTGATCGCCGCGCCGGACGGCCGCGCGGTCGTCAACGGCAACGCGCCCCCCACGCTCGCGACGGGCGGGGCGGGCGATGTATTGGGCGGCATGATCTTGGGCCTCTTGACCCAGGGGATGGACGCGTTCGCGGCCGCGGCCGCCGCCGTCTGGCTGCACGGCGCCGCGGCCTTGGACTTCGGGCCGGGTCTTCTGGCGGAGGATCTGCCGGACTTGCTGCCGGGCGTGCTGCGTCGACTCGCATGACAGCCTGGTTCCCGCGCTTCACCGCCCACTCGCTGATCGTCGTACTGAGCCTGCTCACCTACGTCCTCACCACGCGCGCGGAGCGCGAGCGCCGGCCGCCGTCGATCGCCATATCCTGGGTGCTGGGACTCATCGCCCTGCCCTATGCGGCGCTGCCGATGTACCTGCTTTTCGGCCGCCGCAAGCTCGCGCGGCGGATTGTCCCCTGCCTCGCGGCTCCATCGCCCACCGCGAACTGGGCCGAGGAGCTCATCGAGAGCTTCGGGCTGCCCGGCTCGGCGCCCGCGCGGGTGCGCATGCACCAGAACGGCGAGGAGGCGCGCAGCGCGCTGTTCGAGGTGCTCGGCCGGGCGACCCGGCGCCTCGACCTCTGTACCTACATCCTCGGCCGCGATGCGTTCGGCGAGGAGGTCACCGCAGGTCTGATCGGCTGCGTCGAACGGGGTGTGCGGGTTCGATTCTTGATCGACGGCGTCGGTGCCATCTGGCTGCCGCGATCGTGGTTCAAACGCATGCGGGCGGCCGGCGTGGAGATCGCGGTATTTTCGCCGCTTCTCGCACGCAAGACCCAGGGCCCGCGGAACTTGCGCAATCATCGCAAATGGGTGATCGCCGACAGCGAAGTGCTCTGGAGCGGCGGGCGCAATCTGGCCGCGGAATATTTCTGCGGAGTGCCCGGCGTCCCGCCGTGGTCCGATCTGTCGTTCGATCTCGAGGGCTCCGTGGCGGCGTCGGCGGCCAATCAATTCGAGGCGGACTGGACCGCGGCGGGCGGTAAGCCGGCCGGGCGCACCGCCATCGGCGCGCAAGAGAACGCCGCCGGCCGCACGCAATTCCTGCCGAGCGGCCCCGACCAGACGGAAGACACCGTGCGCGCGCTTCTCATCGATGCATGCTTCCATGCGACGGAGCGGATGCTGGCGGTCACCCCCTACTTCGTTCCGGACTCGAGCCTGGAAACGGCCATACGGCTCGCGGCGCATCGCGGCGTGAAAATAGACCTGTGCATTCCGGCGAAATCGAACCATCGGCTGGCGGACTTCGTGCGCAATCGCGCGCTGCGCTCGTTGTCGAGCGCCGGCATATCGATTCACTTGTTGCGCAGCATGAATCACGCGAAGGCCGTGGTCTTCGACCGCAGCCTTGCGCTCTGCGGTTCTCCCAACCTGGACTCCCGCAGCCTCATGCTCAACTACGAGTCAGCGGTCGTTTTCTATGACAGGCGCGACATCGAGTGGCTGGCCACCTGGATTCACGATCTGATTCCCGATGCGGATGCGTTCGACGGCCGGCCGCCGGGATTGTGGCGGGATCTCGGGGAGGGATTGCTGCTCACCATTGCATACCAGCTGTAGCTGACTTGCGGACCAGCTGTAGGAACTACCCTACAAGCGGATTATTCAATCCGCTCGCGGTCCACGCATAGTATTCTGTCGGTGAAAGACGGATTGCAGGTGTCAGGTGGAGTTCAAGGATTATTACAAGGTGATGGGCGTGGCGCGCGATGCCACCGAGGCGCAGATCAAGCAGGCGTATCGCAAGCTCGCACGAAAATACCATCCCGACGTGAGCAAGGAAGCGAACGCGGAGGCTCGATTCAAGGAAGTCGGGGAAGCCTACGAGGTGCTGCGCAACCCCGAGAAGCGCGCCGCGTATGACCGCCTGGGATCGGGCCCCCGTCCCGGCGAAGAATTCCGTCCGCCGCCGGACTTCGGTTCCGGGTTCGAATTCAGCGGCGCGGGCCCCTCGGATGGCGGAGCCCAGGGAGCGGATTACAGCGATTTCTTCGAGTCATTGTTCGGCCGGGCGAGGGCCGGGGCCGGACGATATGCCGGGGGGGAGCGCGGCGATCCAGGCCGGGGCGAGGACCACCATGCGAAGGTGATGCTCGATCTCGACGCGGCGCTCAACGGAGGGTCGCGAAGTTTCACGCTGCGCATGCCCGAGATCGACGCCGAAGGACGGCTGTCGATGCGCGAGCGCGTGCTCAACGTGCAGATACCCAAGGGCATCCTGCCCGGACAGACCATTCGTCTGGCGGGCCAGGGGGCCCGGCCGCTCGAGGCGGCCGGCCGGCCCGCCGCCGCCCCGGGCGATCTTTACATCGAGGTGGAATTTCAGCCGCACCCGCTGTATCGCATCGACGGCCGCGACCTGTACCTCGATCTGCCGGTTGCCCCCTGGGAAGCCGCGCTCGGCGCCACGGTGAAGACGCCGACACCCGGCGGCGCCGTCGAATTGAAAATTCCGGCGGGATCGCATGCCGGGAGCAAATTGCGGCTCAAGGGCCGCGGAATGCCCGCCTCGCCCGCGGGCGATTTCTACGTCGTGCTGCAGATCGCTCTGCCGCCGGCTTCCGACGACAAGGCCAGGGCGGCGTACCGCGCCATGGCGGATGCGATGCCCTTCGATCCCCGTGCAAGCCTCGGAGTGTAATCATCATGACCCTGCCCGACGAGCCCTGTTTGACCGGTGAGATCTTCGATGAACGCTCCGCCTTGAGCGTGAACGACTTGAGGCGCCTGATCGCGGTGGAGGAGCGGCACATCGTCGAATGGGTGGAGGAAGGCGTCATCAACGTACTCGAGGTGGATGCCGCCGAGTGGCGCTTCAGCGGCGCGCAGCTGCGCCGGGCAAGGATCGCGCTGCGGCTCGAGCGCGATCTCGGCGTCAATGCGGCCGGCGTGGCGCTGGCGCTCGAATTGCTGGAGGAGCTCGAACAATTGCGGCGCGCGCAAAGGATCGGCCGCTCATGAGCGCCCTCGAATCGGATGCCTTCGTGTTCTTCGGCGCGACCGGCGACCTTGCGTTCAAGCAGGTGTTTCCGGCGCTCAATTCGCTGGTGAACCGGGACGGTCTCGAGATTCCCATCATCGGCATGGCGCGCACCGGGTGGAGCATCGAGAAGCTTCGCGCCCGGGCGCGCGAGAGCCTGGAGCATGCGGGGAAATTCTCCGCCTGCGAGTTCGAGAAACTCTCCGCGCAGCTGCGCTACGTCGACGGTGACTACTCTGATCCGGAGACGTTTCGAAGATTGCGCAAGGCGCTCGGTTCGGCGGCGCGCCCGATTCATTACCTCGCCATACCGCCGAGCATGTTCGGCCGCGTCGTGCAGGGTCTCGCCGATTCGGGCTGCGCCCAGGATGCGCGTGTCATCGTGGAAAAGCCTTTCGGCCGGGATCTCCCGACGGCGCAGGCGCTCGATGAGACCCTTCACGGGGTATTTCCTGAAGGGTCGATCTTTCGCATCGATCATTACCTCGGCAAGGAAGCGGTGCAGAATCTGCTCTACTTCCGATTCGCCAACACCTTCCTCGAGCCCATCTGGAATCGGAATTACGTGAAGGACGTGCAGATCACCATGGCCGAGTCGTTCGGAGTCCAGGGCCGGGGCGCGTTCTACGAGGAGACCGGCGCGATCCGCGACGTCGTCCAGAACCATTTGCTGCAGGTGATCTCGCTCCTTGCCATGGATCCGCCCGGCGGTCACGAATCCGATGCGCGCCAGGCGGAGAAGCTGCGGCTGTTCCGTGCGATGCGCCCGCTCGACCCGCGCGACGTGGTGCGCGGCCAGTTTCGCGGCTACCGCGACGAGAAAGGCGTCAAAGCGGATTCCGAGGTGGAGACGTTCGTGGCGCTCAAGCTCCACATCGACACCTGGCGGTGGGCGGACGTGCCGTTCTACGTGCGGACCGGCAAGTGTCTGCCGATCACGGCGACGCAAGTCGTCGTCACGCTGAAG
>DASYAC010000038.1:0-8745 GCA_036501585.1 Steroidobacteraceae bacterium | reverse complement strand
GGACGCCATCGTCTTCGATGGCTACGGCAGCGGATGGGCGTTGAATCGCTGCCTCGCTTATCGGAGCGGCGCCAAATCGCCGCCGGCCGTCCTGGTGCACGTGTCGCATAATCACGAAGCCAACCTCTGGCAGCTGATGGCCGGCGAGTGCCGCGGATCGGCGCTCGAGCGCATCGCGCTGCGGAACAACGCGAACAAGGCGAGTACGCTCGAGCGGCGCCTGGTGCGCGCGGCGGATCTGCTCACCACCGTCAGCGGCGAGGACCGGCGCTCCCTGGGCGCCGCGCTGGACGATACTCGCGCGATCGTCCTGACGCCCGGGTACGACGGCTGGAGCGCCCCGGCCCGCCGCATCGGCGCGGACACTCCCCGGCGCGTCATTCTCATCGGATCCTTCCAGTGGGTGGTGAAGCGCGAGAATCTCCTGCGGTTTCTCGCACTCGCCGATCCCGTATTCCAGGAGCACGGGATCGAGCTCGACGTGATCGGCGAGGTCCCGGCCGATCTCCTGCCCGAGCTGCGGGCGCGTTGTCGCGCGACGAGCTTCCACGGCTTCGTCTCGCAAGTCGAACCTCTCTTCGCGCGGGCCCGCCTCGGCGTCGTGCCCGAGTGCATCGGCGGGGGCTTCAAGCTCAAATTCCTGGACTACATCTTCGGACGCCTGCCCGTCGCGACGCTGTCGCAGGCGGCCGCGGGCCTGTCGCCCGACCTTCGCCGCACCCTGCTGACCAACGACACCCTCGACGGCCTGGTGCGCGCGATCGTGTCTCACATGGGTCGGTTCGAGAAGCTCAATCGGATGCAGGAGCGCGCGTTCGCGCTCGCCCGGGAGCGTTACCGCTGGAACACGCGCGGCGATGAGCTCAAGCAGGCGATCGCCGAAGTGCAGCAGCAGGCGGCGCGCACGTCCGCAGATGGGGACAGGCTGCCCGCGCCGCGGGTCGATCTGGCCGTGAGCTGACTCAATGCGGGAGATTCCATGATGGATGCCGATCGAATAGCACGCGAGCGCGAGTTTCACAACCTGAGATTTTCGGACGACTCCGAGCGGGAGACGCGCGTCGCGCGCTTCTACTGCGCCATCCGCTACGGCTTCGATCTGTACGAGGAGCGAGTCGCCGTTGAGTCACGCCGCCGCCGGGTGCTCGAGTACGGCTGCGGTACCGGGAGTCTCGCGTTCGACCTCACGGAGGGGGCCGGCGAGGTCATCGGCATCGACATTTCCGAAGTGGCCATCGAAGGGGCCCGGCGCGAAGCGGAGCGGCGTGGGCTCGAGAACACGCGGTTCCTCGTGGACAACGCGGAATCGATGCAATTGCCGGACCGGTACGTGGACGTCGTGGCCGGCAGCGGTATCGTGCATCACCTCGACATTCCGAAGGCGATGGCCGAGGTGCGACGGGTTCTGAAGCGGGGCGGCGTCGCCCTCTTCGCCGAGCCGCTCGCGCACAATCCGGCGCTGCGATGGTACCGGCGTCGGACTCCCGAGCTGAGATCGCCGGACGAGCATCCTTTGACGACGGCCGATCTCTCCGCGATCGCCCGAGGTTTCGCGTCGGCGAAGGTGACCTATTTCGGGCTGGTTGCCCCGATGCTGGGCCTGGTGTCCGCCGCTCCGAAATCCGATTCGTTCGCGACTCGGCTCACATGGTGGCTCGACCGGGCGCTCTGCAGCGTGCCCGGACTCAACCGCTACGCGTGGTATTGCCTGATCGAGTTGAAGAATGGATGAGCCGGGTTAAGCGACCGTGGAGGATTCTCGCGATGTCCGCGATCGCGTGCTCGCTGCTGGCGAGCGGCGCGCGCGCCTTCGAGGCGTTTCAGGACCCGAACCCCTACCCGGGGTCTCAGGGACCGACCCCCTTCCCGGAGTCTCACGGGCCGAGCACCTTTACGCTCTTTGCAGCCGAGCAGCTGTCCTACGACGACAACCTGTACCGCCTGCCCGCAACCGCCAATCCGGCGGAGCTGGTAGGAGCGGGGGCGAGCCGGCAGGAGATCGTCGACACCGTTTCGCTCGGCACCGATGTGCACTGGTACGACGCCAATCAGGACGTGATTCTGCACGGCCGGGCCGACGACAATCGCTTTCTCGACAACGAGTCGCTCGGCAATTTTTCGGGGCAGGGCGATTTGACCTGGGATTGGCGGCTTGGAGAGAACCTCTCCGGGCAGGCGGGCGCCCAGTACTTTCGCGCGCTCACGAGCTTCGCCAGCACCAATTACTACGCGCGCGACATGGTCGACCGGGTCGATTATTTCGCCGGGGCGCGCTATGGATTGGGACCGCGGCTCACCCTCTTCGGCGGGATCGACGGCGCGGATACCTCGCTCAGCGCGTTGCCGGAGCGGATTTATGACTTTCGCAGCAAGGCCGGCAACGGCGGCGTCGAGTATGCCTCCGCCTCGGGCAATACCGTGAGCGTGGAGTACCGCTACACCGACGCGCGCTTTCCGACGGCGTTCGTGCTCAACGGTGCGCCGTTCAACTCGGACTACGACGAGGACACGGCACTGGTCACGGTCAAGTATGCCCTCTCGGCGGCGACCCGGCTCGAGGCGAGCGCCGGCTACCTGAGGCGCGGCTATCCGTACTCGGGATTCGCGGCGTTCTCGGGCACCATCGGTCGCGCATCGCTCCGGTGGCAGCCGACCGATGCGCTGCAAGCCGTGCTCGAGGGCTGGCACGAATTGCGCGCCTACGTGGATTCGGAGTCCGATTATTTCGTATCGAACGGCGGCAGCATCGAGCCCGAATGGAAGGCCACGCCGGCGCTGACCCTGTCGCTCGCGCTCTCCTACGAGAACCACGACTACATCGGATCGAGCCCGAGCGCGCTCACCTACGCGTCACGGCGCGATATCGTCACGACGCAGCAGGCCCGGCTGACGTACAACCCAGCGCCTTTCCTCACCGCGACGCTCACCTACCAATATGCGCGCCGCGACTCCAACCGCCAGACCCTCGAATTCGACGACAACGTCGTAACCGCCAACGTCACCTTCAAGTGTCAGTTGTGAGAATTCACGTACTCGAGGCGGTGCACGGCAATTTCGGCGACGACCTGAATCGCTGGCTGTGGCACGCGCTGTTGCCCGGAATGTGGGATGAGGACGGCGATATCCTGTTCGTGGGCATCGGCACCATCCTCGACCGGAACCTGCCGAGCGCCCGCACCTCGATCGTGTTCGGGACGGGTGCGGGCTACACGGCGCCGCCGCCGGACATCGCGACGGACTCCGCGCGCTGGCAGCTCTATGGCGTGCGCGGGCCGCTCACTGCGCGAGCGCTCGCGCTCGATCCGCGCCTCGCCCTGACGGATCCGGCAATCTTGCTCGCGACGCTCGAAGAGTTCCGCGGACTGTCCCGCCGCGGCGTCATCTTCGTGCCTCACTGGAAGAGCGTGCGCTACGGCTACTGGGAACGCATCTGCGCGGTGCTGGGAATCGAATTCGTCGATCCCTGCGGAGATTCGAAAAGGGTGGTGCGACGCATCGCCTCGTCCGAAAAGGTGATCGCCGAATCGATGCATGCGGCCATCGTTGCGGACGCCTTCCGCGTGCCCTGGATACCCATTGCGCTGTCGCGGGAGGTATCGCCGTTCAAGTGGGCCGACTGGGCCGCGTCGCTCGATATGCCTTACCGGCCCGTTTGCCTGCCCGCGAGCAACCGGATCGAGTCTCTGCGTAACGCGTTGCTGCAGTGGAGCGTGCATGCCAACACGATGGACTATCCCGCGCCCGCCGCGGTGGCGCAGGGCTGTCGGATGCAGTTCGACACCGTGGACAGCCTCATGGCGGATTTCGAGACCATCGGCCGCCGCATCAACCAGGCATGGCGCTGGAACGCCAGCATCGGGCTCGAGATCTTGATGAAGCGCCTTGCAAGACTCGGGTTGAGACCCGCCCCACGCGGCGGAATCGCCCACAGCGAGCGGCTTTTCGACACGGCGACCGAGCAGCTCGCCCGCGTGCAGACGAGTGCGGGCAACATGAGCGCGGATGCTGCGCATACCCGTGCGCTCGACCGGACCCTGACCCGGCTCGAGGACGTCGCGCGCGACTGGCGGGGCTCCTCGTGATAGGTCTCGTACTTCATGAATGCTTCGGCTAGGGCGTCTCGGTGCGCTTCCACTTCCGATCGAGGCCAGCTCGAACGAAGTCGAGGAAATCACCCACCAGCCGCCGATCCAGAAACGCGGCCACACCGGTGAACACGATGGCGCCCGCCGGCAGGAGCACGGCCAAGCGCAGCAGAGGACTCCATTCCAGGGGCAGCTGCAATCGCGTCTCGATCACCGCCGCGGCCATCAGCAAGGAGGCGAGCAGGGGTTTCAGTATCCCGCGGGACTGCTCGAGCACCCCGTAGCCGGCCGCCCGCTGCAACACTGCGGCGGAGACCAGCGCGAGCACGCACTCGCTCGCCACCCAGATCGCGATGGCTGCGGGCAGCGAGCCCATGCCGAACGCGGCGCTGAGGCCCAGCATGAACACGAATTCGGCCGCCAGGCCCACCAACGGATCCCGGGGCCGCCCGAGCGCGGTCAGCACGGGGGTGATCAGCAGGCGCGGCGCCTGCACGAGGACGAGGAAGCCGAGCGCCATCACGTAGGGCGCGCTCGGCAGCCAGCGGCGGCCGAACAGGAGCTCGATGGCGTCCGGCGCCACGGCGGCCAGTCCGACGAAGCACGGGTAGAGCACCAGGCAGGAAAACTGCGTCGAGAATTGGTAGGCGCGCTTGAATCGTGCAGGATTCGTCTGCAACCCGGCCAGCATGGGCAGCGCCACTTGCGAGACGGCCGTCGCGGCGATGGCCCAGAACACATCGACCACGCGGAAGCTCAGGTTGAGGTAGCCTGCGGCTTCCACGCCGAGCAGGAATGATGCGAGCAGGGTGTAGATGCGCCGGATCGATGTCGACAGCAGCAGCCCGCTCACGGACAGCGCGCCGAAGCCGATCAATTGCCTGAATTCGGCGTAACCAAAGCGCAATCGAGGGCGGCGTGCGGCGCTCACCCAAAGGACGGCCGAGCTGATGGCGGCGATCAGGATCTGTTGCAGCACCAGGCTCCAGAGCCCCGCGCCCAGCAAGGCCGCAGCGATGCCGATGCCGCCGCCGGCCAATCGGCCGATGAGCGAGCGCATGGCCAGCGAGCGAAACTCGAGCTCGCGGCGCTGCCGGGCGACGAGCGTCGCACTCACGCCGGAGCACGGAAATACCAGCGCCATCCACGCGAGCACCGGGGCCGCGCTCGGCCGATGCAGCAGAGCGGCAAAAAGCGGCGCCAGCGCCCGGCAGGCGAGCGCCATGACCAGGCTCAAGGCGAGGGTCGCGCAAAAAGCCGTATCGAAATGCCGCTCGGTGATGTCGAGCCGCTGCACCAGCGCGTTGTGGAACAGCATGGTGACGAGCACTCCCAGCACTTCGACGAGGGCGAGCGCCGCGGCGTACAGGCCGAAGTCCGAGGCCGACAGGAGCCGCAGATAGACGATCAACGAGACGAACGAGATCAGCGCGAGGCCGCCGTTCTCGACCGTACTCCAGACCAAGGACTTTGCCGTCGTGCGGCGATTCACTGCCACGGGCGGATCCCCGGTCACGGGCGGACTCCCCGTCGCGGGCGGATCCTCCCTCACGGGCGGACCCCCCAGAATTGGCGGCGGATGCTCGGTCCCAGAAGCCGCAGCCCCGATAACCGCTGAACGCTGCGCAGCGGATGCCGGAGCATTTCGCGCCTGAAGAATACCTGTCTCAACAACCCCGGGGATTTGCTGTGGGCGCCCGCGTGGCCGATGCGGTACACGGCGCCGAGGAAGGGCAGCGGCTCGAGCGGTCGGCCGCGAGCCGCCAGGTACTCGCGGATGAAGATGTGACTGCCGAAGAGCGTGCGGACGAGCGCGGAGCCGGGCGGGGGCCGGCCCGGAGACACGTCGTACAGATCCGCCCGGACGATGTGCGAGGTGCCGCAGAAGGTGGAGAAATCGGCGTACTGGTAGAGGAGTTTGCCGCCATCGCCCCACAAATAGCCCTTCTCCACGTACCAGCCGCTCTTGCCCCGATGCTCCGCCACGAAGCCGGTCAGGCGCCGGCTCACCAGGTCATCGTCATCCACCACCATGACGTAACCGGCGGTGCCCGCCGCCAGGACCCCGGCGAGCACGCGGCGGCCCTTGTCGAGGCGGCAGGCATCGCGGAACGCTTCGAGGTCGTTATCGCCCTGCTCGAACAACGGATTGGGGGGGAAATCGACCGGTTTCCACAGGAACCGTTGCGGCAGCTCGGGCAAGTCCGCGCCCGCATTGGCGACGATGATGGCGCGCCAGCGGGGATCGTCCTGAGCGGCGATGGAGCGGATGGTCTGCTCGAGGCGCCGCTTGAGGGCGCCCCAATCGGGGGAATTCTGCGGGTGACGCAGAGGAATCACGAAGGTCAAAAGAGGGGCGGGTTCCTCCATGGCGCGTTCGGCTATGCCGCGGGCAGCCGTGCGATGGAGGCGCGGCGCCGTGTCAGCGCCCACATCGCGACGCCGTGCAGCCCCGGACGCAGCGTTTCCCGATAGGCGGCGAACAGCGCGAACGCCGCGAGGGCGAGCCAGCGCGGCGATCTCAACCCGAGCCGCCGGGCATAGCGCGCATAGTACTTGCCGAAAAAATAGCGCGTGTAGTAGACGGACCAGTAGAGCCGCTGCAGCGGCCGGGTTCGCTGACCGCCGGTGCGAACCTGCGACAACGGCAGATGAAAGCTATGGCACTCGTTCGTCACGTAGATATCGAAACCATTCACGAACAAGTTCATCTGAAAATCGGTCTCCTCGCGATAGCCGTTGCCGCGCGCGTAATGGCCGTCGAAGGGGAAAGCGAGCAGCAGGCTCTTTTTCGTGAGAATGACGGCGTTGGTGATGGGCAGCGCGAGATCGCGGGCGAACTTCGCGCCATTCACGTATTCGCAGAGCAGCGGCCGGAACGGCTTGCCGGGACGCAATCCCGAGCCGAAGCGCTCGAGCGCCTGCGCCTTGCTTTCGCCGGAGCGCAGATAGATGCGCCGACCCGACACGGCGCCCGCATTCAGCTCCCGGAGCTTGCGCGAGAGGACGCGCGCGTAGCCGGGCTCGAGATATTCATCGTCGTCGCAAAACAGGATGAGCTCATTGGTGCTCGCGGCGATCCCGACGTTGCGCGACTGGGAGGCTCCAAGCCTGCGGTCGTTGGTGAGGATGCGCAGGCGCTTCTCGGGATGGTGCCGCGCGATCTCGGTGAGCACCGTACCGGTGTCGTCCTCGCCGGCGTCGATGACGAAGATCAGCTCGCTCACCTCGTCCTGGACGAAATAGCTCGATGCCACGATCTTCAAGGTGTGTGCGCGATTGCGTGTGGGGACGATCAGCGTGATCACGGCGCGTGCCTCCAGATCCGGATGTAGTCGATGACGTAGTTCCATTGCGATTCATCGGCCTTCATGCCGGAGAGGTTGGCGCCCGGCAGGGTCATCCCGATCTGATTGGTGACCAGGAGATTGGCGGGCGGGGCGCGCCACTCGTAGTGGGTCTGCTTGATCGGAACGCCGTCGAGCAGCCAGACGGGATCATCCGCGCGCCAGTCCAGTGCGAACACGTGGAAGTCCTCGGAAAAGTCGAAACCGGGGGCGTACTCGCCCTTCACGAACTTGGTCCACAGGTCGTGCGGATGGCCGAATTTCTCTGGCTTGCCGCCCGATTGCACGTTGGCCGTCATCACGCGGGTCTGATTGCGTCCCTGCCAATTGAAGAATTCGAAGATGTCGATCTCGGGCGGCCAGGGCAATGCGGAAAAGGTGCCGTTGTCGTACTGCACCCCGGGTGCCAACCAGAACGCCGGCCACGACCCGAGGCCATTCGGGAGCTTCGCGCGCATCTCCACGTACATGCCGGGTGTGATGGGCAACTTGGCGCGCAAGATGCCGGACTCGATGCCCCGGGGCCGTAGGCCTCCGCCGGCCGGAATTCGCGCCTTGAGGGTGAGGGTGTCGCTGCCGAATACGTGCAGCGAGCGCGGATCACCCTCCGGATAATCCCGATGGTAAGACCAGTAGGTCGGCAGGCCGTCGAGCTTGCCGCCGGCCTGGATGTAGCGATAGTAGAAGCTTCGGTCCAGGTCGGCCCGGCTGCGGATCGTGGCGTCGGCGCGGTGCGCGCCGAACGTCCAGTTTTTGACGAGCTCGAAGGCACCGTGCTGACCGTACGGGGCCGTAAGGTCTGCCTGGGCCTCGCCACGGCGCGGCGCGGCGCAGGCCGCCATCAGGCCGAGGAAAAGGAGCCCGGCATGCCGGATCCTGAAGTGCAGCACTCGAGCGCTGGGTCGATTCAAAGCCGGTCCCCTGTATGCGGCGCAAGCGAGGCCCACGATGATCCTAGGATAGGGGGCCGGCGCGGGGAGTCAGAACTGTCTCCATTTGAGGACGGATCAAGCTGGTTGCGACGATTCTCGAGCAACGAGCGGGCGCGCCCGCCCCTGCGCCACGGGCTGCTCTGAGCCCGTCCTCAACCAGGTGCTGGAACAACAATGGTATGTTACGCGCCCGGCGGCGACGCCGAGGGCGGGGTATCCAGACAGATGAATGCACATATCTCGGCGGGGCCGATCGAGGGTCTTTGGCTGGGGCTCGACACCGGAGGAACGTTCACCGATGCGGTGCTGCTCGCGGGCGGCCGCCGCGTGATCGCGAGCGCCAAGGCGCTCACCACCCGGTGGAATCTGGCGATCGGGATC
>DASYAC010000037.1:0-13924 GCA_036501585.1 Steroidobacteraceae bacterium | reverse complement strand
GAGGCAGGTGAATTTCCATTTGCAGCTCCACGACGGATTGCTGCGCATGGACCCCCTGACGTTCGTGCTGGACACCGGCAGATTCAGCGGACGCCTCGCGATCGACGCGCGCAAGGATGTTCCGGAAACCACCATCGACATGGCGATCGATCACGTCGATCTCGCGCAATTCAAGTCGGCATCGGCCAAGCAGCCGCCGCTCGACGGCTCCCTCCTGGGGCGTCTCGACATTCACGGATTCGGCACCTCGGTGCATAAGCTTGCCTCGACCGCCGACGGCACTCTCAGCGTGGCGTTGCCCGAGGGCCAGATGAACAATGCGCTCGCGGAGCTCACGGGCATCAATGTCGTTCGCGGGTTGGGCTTGCTGTTGTCCGAGAAGGAGAAGGACACCCAGATCCGCTGCGGCATCGTGGACTTTCAAGCGAAGAAAGGAATGCTCGACTCGAAGTCAGTGTTCATCGATACGACCAACGTACTGATCACCGGGCGCGGCCATATCGATCTGGGAGACGAGCGGCTCGATCTGACGCTCCAGGGGGACCCGAAGAAGATCCGCCTGCTTCGTCTGCGCTCCCCCATCACCTTGCATGGAACGCTCTTGCACCCCGCGGTGGGAGTCAAGCCGGGCCAGCTCCTCGCCCAGGCCGGCGTCGCCATCGCCCTGGGGACCCTCCTCACCCCCGCTGCAGCCGCGCTCGCCCTCATTGATCCGGGTCTCGCCAAGAACAAGGACTGCTCGGCCGTCATGGCCGAGGCGCACCAGGACGCCGCTGACCAGGCGCCGCCGTCGGGCAATGCCCCGGTCCCGGTCCCGACCACCTCCGGGGGGCCCGGAGCGCCGCCAGGGGAGCGCTAGCGTTCGCCCGGGCGTACAGGCCACGCCCGGGCTCGCCCTGGGTACATGGACAATTTATTAATAATAATCAATCTATTAGCCGCGTCCACGTAGGTGCGGTCCCACTGCGGATTGAGTGCCGGTCCTCTACGCCGGCCGCGCCGGCCGCCCCATCATGTTCTCGAATTCTCTCGAATTGTCACTACGGAAGGAGAGAGTCATGCGCATCCATAAAGGATTACTACTGACTTCCATACCGCTCTTGCTGGTGAGCGCGGCCGCGGTGGGTGGCCTCAACGGGGTCGACGTAACCATCAGCAACGATGGAACCGAGGATGTCCTCGTCACCGTATACGACACGAGCACCCAGCCCAGCAACGTGGTGCTGTCCCAGCGCATCAACGGCTTCACGCGGATACCGGTGTCCCTGGCCCCCGACGCTACCGGCCGAGCCAACATTGCCTGGACGGCGGTCACCGTGGATCCCAACAGCCGAAGGTGCGGGCACGCGGACAGGCAGGGGTTGACCGACTCCGCCTCCGTGCGGATACGCGCGGACTCGGAGTGCGAGGGCACCTAGGCCCGCGCCGCGCACCTGAAGCTCGCCGCCGGTACGCCCGACCCGCGCCGGTACGTTACCCGCGCCGGCACGTTCGCCCGCAGGATCACGTAAGATCCGAAGGGTCATGAGGTGTGACGGGAAATTCAATTGAGCGCAGCCGACTGGGGCGGTCGAGGGTTCGTTGCGGCGGTTATTTTCTGTCTTCTCTCGGTTCGCGTTGACGCCGCCGACCGCTCCCACACCCTGAACGTCTATGCCTGGGCGGAGTACTTTCCCCCGGCGCTCCTCGCGAAGTTCGAGGCCCAATCCGGCATCCACGTGAACTATTCGGTGCTCGATTCGCCCGAAACCGCCGAGACCGTCTTGTCGGTGGGCAGCTCGAACTACGACATCGTGACCATGAACGCGGCGCCCGAGCTCGGCCGCGAGATTCCCAAGGGCTTCTGGAAGGTGCTCGACCCGTCGAGAATCCCCAACGCGAAGAACGCGGATCCCAAGATCATGCAATTGCTGAGCCGCGTGGATCCCGGCAATCAGCATGCGGTCCCCTGGATGTGGGGCACGACCGGCATCATCTTCAACGTCGACAAGATCAAGTCGCTCATGCCCGCCGCGCCCGTCGGAAGCCTGGACATGGTGTTCAAGAAAGAGGTGGCGGCCAGGTTTGCGGCGTGCGGAATCGGACTGATCGATTCCTGGGGCGACATCATGCCGATGGTCGCACGCTACCTCGGCCAGCCCGCCCTCTCGGCCGATCCGGCGAAGCTCGCGGCCGTCACGGCGAAACTCGACGAGATCCGACCCTACATTCGACGCGTCTCGACCAGCGGCTATTACCAGCAGTTGGCGGAGGGGGAGCTGTGCCTGGCGATCGGCTACTCGGGCGACGCCTTGATTGCCCGCCGCATGATCGGAGAGTCGCACGGAAGCATCAAGATCGACTACTCTTTCGCGCGCGAGATGGTGCCCTTTTACATCGACAGCATGGTGATTCCCGCCGACTCGCCGAATCCGAACGGAGCGGCCGCGTTCATCGACTTCGTGATGCGTCCCGAGGTCTCGGCGTCGGTCACCCGGTTCATCGGATTCGCGACGGCGAACGCCGCGGCATTGCCTCTCTTGGAGCCCGCCGTGCGGGACAACACGGTGATCTATCCGCCCCCGGAGGTGCGCGAGCGGTTCGAGCTCCAGAAGGTGTACTCGCCGGACGAAGCGCGGGTCTTCAATCGAGCGTGGCTGGAGTTCAAGTCCGGGCTCTAGCAGGACCTCAATTTCCGCAGCCCCTCGATCACGGCTCCGCAGACAGTGAATGCCCAAGTCCCCCGCCGCCGCGCCTAGGGGGCTTCCGGTCACGGCGATTTCGACATCCCGAAGAACAAACCGCGCCTGAACCGGAACGAGTTATGCAATCATGTCCGCGTGTCCGTCATCGTCTGACAAGGATCCGCGATGAAACTCAGAACCCGCATCGAGGGCGGCGGTACGCCGAGGTTGGAGCGTTGGGGGGTCGACAGTGAATACGGCCGGCTGCGCGAGGTGCTGGTCGGACCGGTCGATCACTTCGCCTGGCGGGCGGGTAATTCGGTGGCGGAGCGCTCCCAGCGGGTCGGACTCGAGTTCGATTTCGAGCTCGCCCGCAAACAGTACGGCGAGATGCTCGACGTCTACCGCCAGGCCGGGGTGAATGTTCACACCCTGCCGCCGGATCCCGATCTCCCCTATCAAATCTTCGCCCGCGACTCGAGCGCCATGACGCCCTGGGGCGCGGTCATCTTGCAGACGCTGAAGCCCTATCGGCGCGGGGAGTACGCCGCGTGCATTCAGTTCTATCTGGACGCGGGCATTCCGATCTATGACCTGATCACCGCCGGCAACGTGGAGGGCGGCGACTTCATGGTGTTGAAGCCGGGCGTCGCGATCTGCGGCTTCTCCGGCGAGCGCTCGATCGAACCGGCCGTGAAACAGCTGCAAAGCTGGTTCGCGGCCGAAGGATGGGAGATGCGCACCTACGAATTCGACTCGCACTTCCTGCACCTCGACGTTCAGATGGGAATGATCGCCGAAGGATTGGCCGTGGTCTGCGTCGAAGCGGTCGAGCCGGAGCTCGTCGACTGGCTGCGGTCGCAGCATATCCGTGCGATCCCGATCTCGTACGGCGATGCCATGCAGCTCGGGAGCAATGTGGTGGCGCTGGGCGATGAACGCGTGCTGGTGCCGGCCTCGAGCAAGAATCTGATCGCGGCCTGCCGCGCCGAGGGACTCACCGTCTATGACCCCGACGTCTCGATGATCGGCAACGGCGGGGGCGCGGTGCACTGCATGTGCCAGGCGTTGAGGCGCGACCGTGTCGCGCCCCGATGACCCGCAGCGCCGCCGCTTCGCACTGGGTGCGGCCGCCGGCGTGGCGGCCGTCGCAGCGCTGCCCGCGCTGCGCGGCCTGACCTTGGCTGCCGAGGACGAGCCCCGCGGCCATCTTGCCGCGCTCAATGCCGTGGACGCGGTCGCGCGAATGTCGCGCGGCGAGCTCTCCTGCGAGCGCTATGCTGCCGCCCTCCTCGAGCGTTGCCGGGCATCTCGTGCGCTCAACGCGTTCATCACGCTGGAACCGGATCGGGTGCTCGAGGATGCTCGGGCCCGCGACCGCGAGCGCAGGGCGGGCAAGGCGCCCGGCCCGTTGTTCGGCCTGCCCATCCCGGTCAAGGACAGCGTCAACACCCGCGACTACCCCACCACCGGCGGCACTCCCGCGCTCCGGCATTTCAGGCCGAAGGAGGATGCGCCGCTGGTCGCCTCGCTCCGCGCCGCCGGCGCGATCGTTCTCGGCAAGACCAATCTGCACGAGCTGTCCTACGGCTGGACCAGCAACAACCTGGCGTTCGGCGCCGTCCACAACCCCTACGATCCTTCGCGCATTCCCGGCGGCAGCAGCGGCGGCACCGCCGCGGCGATCGCCGCGCGCCTCTCTCCCCTCGGGATAGCGGAGGACACCGAGGGCTCCATCCGAGTGCCCGCCGCGTTCTGCGGCATCGTCGGCTTCAGGCCCACCACCGGCCGTTACTCGACGCGGGCGTGCGTGCCGATTTCGGGTCTGTTCGATCAGGCGGGACCGCATGCACGCAGCACCGGCGATATCCGGCTCTTCGATTCGGCGCTGGTTCCGGATGCACGCCCGTTCGAGCCCAGGCCGCTGCGCGGCGTACGCCTCGGCATCGTGCGTGACTTCTGGTTCACCGGGCTCGATGCCGAGGTCGAGCGGATCGCGGATGCCGCCCTGAGGCGCCTGAAGGAGGCCGGCGCCGTGCTCGTCGAGACGCCGCTCCCGGGCATCGAGCGCCTGGTGGACTTGACGACGGACCAGGTCCAGAACCACGACGTGCGCCTGGCGCTCGCGCGCTACCTCGAGGAGTTCGGAGCGGGCGTGACGCTCGAGGAGCTCATTGCGCAAGCGAGCCCCGACATCCAGGCGATCTTCAAGAGCGACGTGATGCCCGGCGGCGCCAACTTCGTCACCGAACCCGTGTATACGGCCGCACGCGACCGGTATCTGCCGGAGCTACGCCGGCTCTACCACGCTTATTTCCAGGAAACCGGCGTCGCGGCGATGGTGTTCCCCGCCACCCGGGTTCCCGCCCCGCGCATCGGCGAGGAGACCACGCTGGATATTCGCGGCCAGCCCGTACCGTTCGACCAGGCCGTCGCCCGCAACATCGCTCCGGGGAGTACTGCGGGAATCCCAGGTTTGGTGTTGCCGGCCGGTCTCACCCGAAGCGGGCTGCCGGTGGCGCTGGAGTTCGACGGTCCCGCACGAGGGGACCGCGCGCTGCTCGAGCTCGGCGTCTCGCTCGAACAAATCCTGGGATCGATTCCCGCGCCCCGTCCCGTGGAGGGGGTCTGAAGGCGTTTCGCCGGCTTGCCTCGGCGGGCGCCGCCGCCCTCCTTGGGGCGCACGCCCAAGGCGCCGCGCCGCCGGCCGTCGAATCCACCGGCGCCATGGTGGCCTCGGCGCAGCATCTAGCCTCCGACGTAGGGGCCGCCGTTTTGCGCGCGGGCGGCAACGCAATCGATGCGGCCGTGGCGGTCGGATACGCCCTTGCGGTCGTTCACCCTTGCTGCGGAAATCTCGGCGGAGGCGGCTTCATGGTCATTCACCTCGCCGATGGGAGAGACACGTTCCTCAATTTTCGCGAGAAGGCTCCGCTCGCCGCGACGGCGGGCATGTACCTCGACTCCAAGGGCGATCCGATTCCGGCGCGAAGCGTGGATGGGTACCTCGCGGTCGGAGTACCGGGAACCGTGATGGGGCTCGAGACCGCGCGCGAGAAATACGGCACTCTGCCGCGCGAGAGGCTGATCGCGCCCGCCGTCGCATTGGCACAGGACGGCTTCATCCTGACCCGCGGCGACACCGATGTCCTCGACGACGCCGTGCGCGAGTTTCGCGGGCAACCCAACGTTGCCTCGATTTTCTTGAACCATGGCGTGCCGTTTCGGCCGGGGGATCGGCTGGTGCAGATGCAGCTGGCATCCACCCTGCGCGCGGTCAGCGCGGGAGGCGCCGAGGCGTTCTATCGCGGCGCCATTGCGCGTTCGGTCGCCGCGGCGAGCCGCGCGAACGGCGGCATACTGACGGCCGAGGACTTCGCGGCGTACACTGTCACGGAGTCCCCGCCGGTCCGCTGTGCGTATCGAGGCTACACCGTCGCCTCCGCGCCCCCGCCGAGTTCCGGCGGGGTCACGCTCTGCGAGATGCTCGAGATATTGCAGGGCTATCCTTTGAAGGCGCTCGGCTTTCATTCCAGCGGTTCCGTGCACTATCTCACCGAGGCGATGCGCTTCGCGTATCACGACCGAAATCTCTATCTGGGAGACCCGGCGTTCGTCGACAACCCGGTCGCACGGCTGATCTCGCCGGACAACGCCGCGGCCATCCGCGCCCGCATCACCCCTGATCGCGCGACACCGTCCGCATCGCTCGGTACCGCGGCGCAATCCCGCGAGAACCCCACCACGACCCACTATTCGGTGGTCGACGCCGCCGGCAACGCCGTTGCGGTCACGTTCACCATCAACGACGATTTCGGCGCCAAGGTGATCGCGGGCGACACGGGGTTTTTCTTGAACGACGAAATGGATGACTTCACCGCGAAACCGGGCACCGCGAACATGTTCGGCCTCGTCCAAGGAAGCGCCAACGCGATCGCGCCGGGCAAGCGCCCCTTGAGCTCGATGACGCCCACCATCGTGATGAAGGACGGCAAGCCCGTGTTGGTGCTGGGCACCCCGGGCGGCTCGCGCATCATCACTACCGTCCTCGAGGTCATCGTGAACGTCATCGATCACGGGATGCCGCTCGAAGAGGCCGTGGATGCCCCCCGAATTCATCATCAATGGCTGCCCGATACGCTCGCCGCGGAGCCCTTCGCGCTATCCGCGGATACCACGGCTGCGTTGACGCACATGGGATATCGAGTCGTACCGCTGCCGCCCTGGGGAACCGCGAACGCGGTGGAGGCGATCGGCATCGCACCCGCCGACGCGGCGCAGGCGAAGGTGTTGGGATTCGAGCGCCCCGCAATGCTTTACGGCGCCGCCGATTCGCGCGCCCCGGCCGGATCGGCGGTGGGATTGGATCATGATGGGCGTACGGAGCATTAGCGCGACGATCGTGGTAAAAACTGCATCGCCGGGCCGCACATCGCCGCTAGCCGGCGTCGTATAATGCGCGCTCGCGCTCCCCTCTCCCGCAAACCTCGAGGTGTTCCCCATGATCAAAGTCAGCGTCCTGTATCCCAACAAGCCCGGCTCGCACTTCGACATGACGTACTACACGACGAAGCACATGCCGCTGGCGATGAAGCTGCTCGCGAACGGACTGCATAAGACCGAGGTGGACGCGGGCCTGCAGGGAGCGGCTCCCGGACAGCCGCCCGCTTTCTACGGCGGTTGCCAGTTCTACTTCGATTCCATCGATGCGTTCGCCAAGGTCTGGGGACCGGCGGCGGCGGAAATCACGGCGGACATCCCCCGCTACACGGACGTTGAACCCATCATCCAGTTCAACGAAGTCAAACTGTCCCTGTAACGCCCCTCGTCCGCGCGGTTTTGGAGTGCCCTTTCACGAGTATTTTCCGACGCTCGTGTATACCGCGGCATTGCAGGGAAGCGGCGCGCGCGCATTCAACCGCTCGCTCCTGCGCGAGTGCGAGCGGCTGCGGCTCGACGATCGGGCGGGCCGGCGCTGGTCCGCCAAGAATTATCCGGGGGGCTACACTTCTTACGCGTCGGCTCACCGCCTGCAAACCGTCTCCCCGACCTTCGAGATGCTGGAGCGCAAGCTTCGGCGTCACGTGCGGGCGTTTGCCGTGGCGGCCGATTGGGATCTCGACGGACGCCCCTTGTCGATGACCGATTGCTGGGTGAACATTATGCCCCAGCGCACGGTGCACGTGCTGCATCTGCACCCGCTGTCGACGTTGAGCGGCACCTACTACGTACGGGTGCCGCGCGGCTCGCCGGGACTGAAATTCGAAGATCCGCGGCTCGACCGGTACATGGCGGCGCCGCCCCGCAAAGCGGATGCGCGGGCGTCGAACCGTCCCTGGACGACCGTGCCCGCCGAGGCCGGTGAATTGGTCCTGTTCGAGAGCTGGCTGAGGCACGAAGTGGCGCCGAATCCCGTGCCCACGGAGCGGGTAAGCGTCAGCTTCAATTACAATTGGTTCTAGCCGCGGCTCCCGCGGCGCTCCCGGACAAAGATCCATGCCTACGACCACATCCGATGCCACCATGGCCGTTTTTCTCGATTTGGAGAACATCGCCTTGGGCGCGCGCGATGCCAAGTACCCGAGCTTCGACATCAACAAGGTACTCGAGCGATTGCTTCTGAAAGGCCACATCGTGGTCAAGAAGGCCTATTGCGATTTCGACCGTTACAAGGATTTCAAGCGCGGGCTGCACGAGGCGGCGTTCGAGCTCATCGAGATACCGCACGTGCGCCAGTCGGGCAAGAACTCCGCGGACATCCGGATGGTCGTGGATGCGCTGGACCTGTGCTACACCAAAGGACACGTCGATACCTTCGTGATCTTGAGCGGTGACTCGGATTTCTCGCCGCTCGTGAGCAAGCTGCGCGAGAACTCCAAGACGGTGATCGGCGTCGGCGTCAAGAACTCGACCTCGGATCTGTTTCTCAACAACTGCGACGAGTTCATCTATTACGACGACCTGGTGCGCAAGGAGCACTCCAAGCGCCGGCGTACCGGGAGCGGGAATGCGGGGTCTCGCGCGGCGAGCGCGCCCGCCGACAGCGCCGCGCCGGCGGAAAGCAAGGCCGCCGACCCGGCCGATGCGCTCGACCTGGTGGTGGAGACGCTGGACGCGGTCACCGAGGAGCGCGGCGAGAACGAGCCCATCTGGGGCTCGATGATCAAACAGGCCATCAAGCGCCGCCACCCGGGATTCAACGAGCGCTTCTACGGTTTCCGCTCGTTCAACGACCTCCTGGCCGACGCGGAGAAGCGCGGGCTCCTCACGCTCAGAGCGGACGAGAAGTCCGGTGGCTACACGGTACGGCTGGCCGAGAAGGGCGCTTCGCCCAAGCCCTGAGGCCTTGAACTGACCCCGTCAGCCCTCATTTCCTATCGAAATGAGTTATCTGGAACGGGTTCTATGATGCGTCGAAAATCCTGGATGTGGGCGGAGGCCTGCGCGCGCCTCGACGAGGCGGAGCGCCGCCATCGCCATTTCTATGAGCTCCTGACGGGTCCTTCAAGTCCCGCCTGGGAACCGCCGGCGAATATCGTGGCTCAGGGCCGCGAGGTCGAGGTCACCCTGGCGCTGCCGGGAGCACGTGCCGAAGACGTGGTTGCAAAGATCACGCCCTCGGGTCTGCTGATCGAGACCACCGTACCTCCTCCTGAGTTTCGATCCGGAGGCGAAGTGATCCGCATGGAGATTCCCTACGGTCGGATGCGGCGGCGCATCGATTTGCCGGCGGGCAGCTATGCGCTGCTCGAGCTCAAACTGGAGCGCGGCTATCTCTTCCTGCGGCTGACGGGGTCCCCCATATGAGTAACGAGAATTCCTTGCAAAACACGGCAATAGCGGAGGACGTGCTGATCGTTCTGCCCGTGCGCGACACCGTGCTCTTCCCGGGCGTGGTGCTGCCGATTGCCCTGACCGGCAAGCGCGCCCTCGCTGCGGCGCAGGAAGCGGTGCGCACCCAACGGCGCGTCGGCCTCGTGCTGCAATCCGACCCGGGCGACGAGCCCTCCGCCGATCAGTTGCACCACGTGGGCACCGTAGCCTCCATCGTGCGATTCGTGACCGCGGCGGACGGCACGCACCATCTGATCGCGCAAGGCGAGCAGCGCTTCACCGTGCTCGATTACGTGAGCCACGACCCGTTCCTGGTCGCCCGAATCGAGCCCCACCGGGAGCCGGCCGTCAACGACCGCGAGGTCGAGGCGCGCGGACTGACGCTGCGCGAGCGGGCGATCGAAGCCTCGCAGCTCCTGCCGCAGGCACCCGGCGAATTGGTCAACGCGATTCGCGCCATCGAGTCCGTGGCGACGCTGGCGGACATCGTGGCGAGCTTCATGGACCTCAAGTCCGGCGAGAAACAGGAAATCCTGGCGACTTTCGAGCTCAAGGCGCGGCTCGACCGGGTTCTTGCGTTCCTCAATCGCAGGATCGAAGTGCTGAAGGTCTCGCGGCAGATCGATGAGCGCACGCGCGAAGCCTTCGACGAGCGCCAGAAGGAGGCGGTGCTGCGCGAGCGATTGCACCAAATTCAGAAGGAGCTTGGCGAGGGCGGCGGCACCGGAGCGGAGGTCGAGGATCTCAAGAAATCGATCGCGGAAGCGAAAATGCCGCCGGAAGCAGAGGAGCAGGCGCTGCGTGAGCTTGCGCGCCTCGAGCGCATGCCCGAGGGCGCCGCGGAATATTCCATGACGCGCAATTATCTCGACTGGCTGATCGCCATGCCCTGGTCGAAAATCGACCCGGAGCAGCTCGACATCGAGCGCGCACGCACCATCCTGGATGAGGATCACTACGGACTGGAGAAGGTCAAGCGCCGCATACTCGAGTTCCTTGCGGTGCGCAAGTTGAACCCGGAAGGCCGCAGCCCGATCCTGTGTTTCGTGGGTCCGCCGGGTGTCGGCAAGACCTCGCTCGGGCAAAGTATCGCCAAGGCGCTGGGCCTTCAGTTCCGGCGCGTGAGCCTGGGCGGGGTCCACGATGAGGCGGAGATCCGCGGGCATCGCCGCACCTACATCGGTTCGCTGCCTGGAAATATCGCCCAGGCGGTGCGCAAGGCCGGGCGCCGCAATCCCGTGCTCATGCTGGACGAAGTGGACAAGCTCTCGGCGAGCTACCAGGGCGATCCGTTCTCCGCGTTGCTCGAAGTCCTCGATCCGGAGCAGAACAATACCTTCCGCGACAACTACCTCGCGGTGCCTTTCGACCTGTCGAAGGTGCTGTTCATCGGGACCGCCAACGTCCTCGATTCCATTCCCGCGCCGCTCCGCGACCGGATGGAAGTCATCGAGCTCGCGGGCTACACGGAGGAGGAGAAGCTTCAGATCGCGAGGCGCTACCTGCTCGCGCGGCAGCTGACCGCCAACGGCCTGACTTCGGAGCAGATCAAGATCTCCGACGAGGCACTGCGCAAGGTGATCGGCGACTACACGCGCGAGGCGGGCGTCAGAAGTCTGGAACGCCAGATCGGCGCCCTGCTCCGCAATAGCGCGGTTTCCATCGCATCCGGAAAAGCCTCGAGCGTGAGCATCGACGTCGCGGAAGTGGCATCGATACTCGGCGCTCCCCGTTTCGAGAACGACGTGGCGCTCCGCACCAGCGTGCCCGGTGTCGCCACGGGGCTCGCGTGGACGCCGGCGGGCGGCGATATCCTGTTCATCGAGTCGAGCCGGGTGAAGGGCACGGGCAAGCTGATCCTGACCGGGCAGCTGGGCGACGTGATGAAGGAAAGCGCCCAGACCGCCGTGACGCTGGTCAAGTCTCAGGCGGATCGATTGGGCATCGACCCTTCCGCGCTGGACAATTGCGACCTGCACATCCACGTGCCGGCGGGAGCGATCCCCAAGGACGGCCCGAGCGCGGGCGTGGCGATGGCGACATCGCTTGCATCGCTCCTGTCGAAGCGCACCGTGCGTTCCGATGTCGCCATGACGGGCGAAATCAGCCTGCGCGGCGTCGTGCTCCCGGTCGGGGGCATCAAGGAGAAATGCGTGGCCGCGGCCCGTGCCGGCATCCGCACGGTCATTCTACCGGCGCGCAATCGCCGCGATCTCGAGGACATCCCCGAAAGCGTGCCCAACAGACTCGAGTTCGTGTGGGCCGAACGGATCGACGACGTGCTCGCCCGCGCCCTGGAGGACGCTCCGGCCCACCGGGCGGCGGCTTGAACCATTCACGTACGAATTCGCCGGAAGAAGGCCGGATCGGATCCGGCCTTCGTGCACAAAATACGGACAGTCATGCCATCCGCTGCAGCCGCGCAATCCGCTCGACCGCCGGCGGGTGCGAATCGTAAAACGCCGAGTGCACGCGGTCCGGCGTCAAGGTGTTGGCATTGTCCCGATAGAGCTTGACCAGCGCCGCCGCCAGCCGTTCCGCATTCGAATGAGCGACCGCGAAATCGTCCGCCTCGCGCTCGTGGCGCCTCGACCACCACGCCTCGAGCGGCGTGGCGAAGAACGTAAAGACCGGCACGGTCACGACGAACAGCACCAGCGCCATGGCCGCCGATCCCGAGGGCACGCCGAGCGCAGAGTAGAAGCCCGGCTGAGCCGCAAGCCAGCCGAGAAGCGCCAACCCGGCCAATAGCGACACCGACGACACCACCAGTCGCTGACGCACGTGGTGCAGCCGGAAATGTCCCAGCTCATGCGCCAGCACCGCCTCGATCTCGTCCCCGTCGATGCGGGACAGGAGGGTATCGAAGAATACGATGCGCTTGTTCCGTCCGATCCCGGTGAAATAGGCATTGCCGTGAGCCGAGCGCCGGGAGCCATCCATCACGAACACCCCGCCCCCGGCTTTGAACCCGCATCGCTCGAGGAGCCGCTCCACGCGCTCTCGGAGCGCACCATCGGTCAGCGGCGAGAACTTGTTGAACAGCGGCGCGATGAAACGCGGCGCCGCCCAGGTGAGCGCGAGCGAGACCCCCATCCATACCAGCCACGCCCAGGCCCACCACCAAGAGCCGGCCTTCTCCATGAGGTATATTGTCGAGAGCACCAACGGCGTGCCGAGCAAGAACCCGAGCAGCAGCCGCTTCACGAAATCCACGGCGAAGAGCGCCGGGGAGATCCGATTGAACCCGAACCGCGTCTCGATGCGAAAGGTCCGCCAGAGCGTGAACGGCAATCCGAGCAGGCTCAGCAGCAACAGGGCGGCCAGCACCGCAAGCGTGCCCCGCCAGGGCTCAGGCCAGCCGCTGCGGTTCACCACCACTTCGAGCGCCGCCAATCCGCCGCCGAGGGTGAGCCCGAGCTTGATGAGCGCCTCGAACACCGTCGCCCATCGGCCGACCCGCACCCGGGCCACGGTGTAATCGGCGGCGCGCCGCTGATCCGACAGCGAGATCCGCTCGGAGAACAGCTCGGGAACCCGGTCGCGATTCCCGCTCACGGCGGCGATCTGGCGCGATGAGAGCCACAGGCGGACGGCCGTCTCGCCGGCGAGAGCGGCCAGAAACAACACGGTAATCAGATGCAAAGGCGGCTCGGAGGCGGGACCCATCAGAAAAGCCTAGACGAATTGGCGCGCGAGCGAAACACCAGCGGCCTCTCCTGTCCGGACAGGCTCGGCTTCTCGCGGACGGACTCGCCCGCACCCGGCCGCTCGGCGGCGAGCGCCGCCTCGACGACCTTGTGATGGTGCGGCGACAAGTCGCAGACGGGATCGGCATTGGCCGCGTCTCCCGTCAAGAGGTACGCCTGGCAGCGGCAACCGCCGAAGTCGCGCGCCTTCTCGGGACAGCTCCTGCAGGGCTCCTTCATCCACGCATCTCCCCGGTAATGCGTGAACCCGGAGGACTCGTACCAGACGTGTTCCAGACTCGAGGTCTTGACGTTGGGGAAATCGAGTCCCGGCAGCATCCGCGCCGCATGGCAGGGAAGCGCCGTGCCGTCCGGCGTGACGGTGAGGAAAATGGAGCCCAGCCCGTTCATGCAGGGCTTCGGACGCTTCTCGAAGTAGTCGGGCACCACGAAGAAGATCCGCATCGGCCGCTCCTGGCGCTCGCGGAAGCGCCGGGTGACCTCCTCCGCCCGCTCGACCTGTGCGCGGCTCGGCATCAATTGCTGTCGATTGTGCCAGGCCCAGCCGTAAAACTGCGTGTTGGCGAGCTCCACGTAGTCCGCGCCCATGCGCTCGGCCATTTGAAGGATCTCCTCTACGTGATCGATATTGAGCCGGTGCAGCACCACGTTCAACACCATCGGATAGCCGTGCTGCTTGATGAGCGCGGCGACCCTGGACTTCAGATCGAAGGTGCG
>DASYAC010000036.1:0-12774 GCA_036501585.1 Steroidobacteraceae bacterium | reverse complement strand
CAATTTCCCGGGCTATTGCCCGGGCGCGCCGCCATGCCCCACCTACAACAGCAATCTCATATGGTACTCGGCGTATCCCCTCAACAAGCTCGATGAGGCCGTCTTCGGCGAGCTCTATTATGAGTGGGAAAAGTGGCAGTTCACGGTCGGCCTGCGCTATTACCGGGAACGTCAAAAGGAGTCCGACGTCGATGCGGGCGCGGTCGAGGGCGCCTACAGCGCTCAGAACCTGGGCGATGCCACGCAGCACGGCATCACGCCGAAGGCCGCAGTCGCCTACAAGATCGATCCCGACACCATGGTCTACGCCTCAGCCGCGAAAGGCTTTCGCGCCGGCGGCGTCGGCCAAGCGTTGTTGAGCGAATGCGGGCTGTTGTCCGAGCTCGGTGTAAAGCCCGGAGAGCCCACTCGGTACAATGCGGACACCGTGTGGAACTACGAGGTGGGCGGCAAGGCCCAACTCGAGGGGGGGCGAATGGTCCTGTCGGGCGCGTTATTCCAAATGAACTGGTCGGACATCCAACAGCATTTCACCGTGCCCGTGTGTTTTCTGGGCATCACCGAAAACGAAGGAGCGGCCCGATCGCGCGGCGGCGAGCTCGAGCTCACGGGCCGGCCGTGGGATAACCTCGAGCTCCGCGCAGGGGTAGGCTACGTCGACGCCCGGATCACGGAGCAGGGCTTGGCGGTGCTGCCGCCGGTCGGGGCGAGGCTCGCGCAAGTGCCGGAGGCGACGGAGAACTTCAGCGCGACCATCACCCAACCGCTGACGGGCCCGTACATCGGGTTCGTCACCGGCGATGTGAGCCATACGGGCAGCAGCGATTCCTATACCGCCTCGCTCGGTTATCCACTGACCCGCGCCGGCTACACCTTGGTTAACGGCGGCTTCGGCGTGCGCTGGAACAAGAGCGAGCTCTCGTTGTATGCGGCGAATATCACCAACCGGCATCCGAATCTCGGCGACCTCAACCCGGCGGGATACGTCGCACATACGAGCCTGTCGCCGGATGCTCCGATCGACCCCAGAGTCGTGACGTTGCAGCCGTTCAATGCGGGAATTCAGTATCGGCAGCGGTTTTGACGGAGGATCCCTTTATGTCTGCACCGCTCACATCGGAATCGTCGATCGCCACCTACACCGGACTCACCGAGCTGAAGAGCGGCTTGCCGGCTGCCTGGTATTACGACGAAAGGCACCACGAAATCGAGCTCGCACGCATTTGGTACCGAAACTGGATCTACGTCGCGCGCTCCAGCGAGATCTCGGGACCGCGGGCGTACATGACGTTCGCACTCGGCCGTCAGCAGCTGCTGCTGGTCCGCGACGAGGAGGGCGTGCTTCAAGGGTTCCACAATACCTGCCGCCACCGGGGCGCGGCCCTGTGCACGGAGCCGCAGGGCGTGCTTCGGTCGTCGGCGGTGGTGTGTCCGTATCACGCCTGGGTGTATGGATTGAAGGGCGATTTGCTGCGTACGTCATCGAAGAGCACCCCGGCCGGATTTGCACTCGAGGATTTCTCGCTCTATCGAATCAAGGTCGCCGAGTGGCGCGGATTCATCTTTGTCTGTCTGGGCGACGATGCGCCGTCGCTGTCAGATACGTTCGGCCACACCTTCGGCCGGCTCGAGCGCTGGCCTCTGGAAGAGCTCGCGGTCGCCCACGTCATGACCAAGACCATGGAATGCAACTGGAAGATTTTTTGGGAGAATTTCAGCGAATGCCTGCACTGCCCGGGCGTGCACCCGAAGCTGTCCCAACTCGTGCCCATCTTTGGCCGCGGGATCGTCCGCGAGCGGGACGATCCCAACTGGAAGGCTCATGCCGACGATCAGAACCCGCTCTATAAAGGCGGCTTGCGGGCCGGCGCCGCGAGTTGGTCGATGGACGGAAGCGCGACCGGCAGCATTTTCCCCGGCCTCACCGAGGAGGATCGGGCTCTGGGCCAGGTGTACATGACGGGCCGGCCGAGCACCTTCTTTGCCGCGCACGTCGACTATGTGCGAACCGTGCGCATCTACCCGCTGGGTCCGGAACGGACCGAGCTTCGGATCGAGTATTTGTTCGCGCCGGAGGCGTTGGCCGCCCCGGGCTTCAACCCGCGCAATGTGGTCGAATTCGCGGATCTGGTGATGAGCGAGGATGCGCACATCTGTGAGATCAACCAGCGCGGCTTGCGCTCGATCCGCCACAGCGCCGGTGTGCTCATGCCGGAGGAGTACATGGTGCACTCCCTGCACGAGTGGCTTCACGCGCAGATGTGAGCAAACTCATCGAGCATCGCTCGATCGAGTACGTGCCGGTCCGGGAACGGCACGGCAAGCTCTGGCATCTATGGCCGGTGTGGTTCACCGGGGGCGCACATCTCGCCACCATCGCGACCGGCTTCGTCGGTGTCGCGCTCGGCGGCAATCTGATCTGGATGGCCCTGGCGGTCGTCGTCGGCTGTGCGTTCGGCACGTTCTTCATGGCATTCCACTCGACTCAGGGCCCTCAACTCGGGCTGCCGCAGATGATTCAGTCGCGGCCTCAGTTCGGCTACGTAGGCGCGCTTCTCGTCTGGTGCGTCGCGCTCGTGACGGTCGTCGGATATTGCTCGTTCAATCTCGTGCTCGCGGCGGACACCGTCTCGACGCTCGTCGGCTGGAACCGCCCGATGACGATGGTGACGGTGGGTGTGTTGGCAACCGCCCTGGCGGTCCTGGGTTACGACCCCATTCACCGGGCGCAGCGAGTGCTCGCGTATGTGCTGATCGCGGCGTTCGCCGTGATGACCGGCGCTGCCGTGCGAATGCATTTCTCCGCGGAACAGCTCGATCTTCACGCCTTTCGCATGATTCCGTTCCTGACGCAGCTGTTTGCGGCGGCCGCGTACCAGGTGTCCTGGTCGATTTCGGTGTCCGATTACTCGCGCTACCTGCCCCGCAACGTGGGCGTGGCTGCCTCGTTCTGGTGGACCTATGTCGGCGCCCTCCTCGGAGGCGTGTGGCCGATGCTGATAGGCACCGTCGCCGCGGCGCTCTTTCCGGCGCTCAAGCTCTCTGCCGCGCTCGAGGCCGCGGCCGACACGGTGCTGCCGGGCTCGGGCGGTCCGTTCCTGATCGTCTCGCTCCTGGGACTCGTGACCATCACGACGATCATGTTCTACAGTGCCTCGCTCACCCTGTTGAGCCTCGCTGACTCGATCAGGCCGCTGCGGCCGACGGTCCGGCAGCGCATTGCGACGCTCGTCGCGCTGCTCGCGGTGTCGGGCACCATCGCGCTTCTGTCCTCCGCGCACTTCGCCGAGCAATTCGGCCAGTTCCTCGCGATCCTGCTGTATTTGTTCACGCCGTGGACGGCCATCAATCTGGTCGATTTCTACTTCGTGCGCCGGGGTCACTACTCGGTGCGGGAGATCTTCAATCCGAACGGCATGTACCGGCGCTGGAGCTGGCGGGGGCTCGTCGCCTACTTCGGCGGCTTCGCCGCGATGATCCCGTTCTTCAGCAACGGCATCTACACGGGTCCCGTGGCCAAGGCGCTCGGCGGCGCCGATATCGCGATGCTCGTCGGGCTGCCGGTGTCGGCGGCGATCTACGTGCTCGCCTGCCGCTCGATCGATCTGGAGGCGGAAATTCGGTTGATCGCAGTCGCGGACCGAGGACTCGATCCGGATTGATTGCGAATCAAGCCGATAGTCGAAGGAGGCGCCCTCCTGCCATAGGCCGGGCGCCCGTCGCGTCGGTCGCCGAATTACTTGGTGAACGTGATCTCGCGCACGTTGTACTCTCCGGTGATGTCGCGCATCGCCGGATACGTGTGCTGCGCGGTGTCCGTCGTCTTCTTGTTGCGGCGCTCCTCGCCCCATTCCTTCATGAAGGCTTGGTATCGGGCCCTGTTCGGCGCCAGCATCTCATTGTTCTTGAATTGGACCACCAGCATCAGGTTGAAGCTGCCGCTCTCCGGAAGATCGCTTCGATAGATGTGGTAGTCCTCGATTTGTCCGAGCTTTTTTGCGATTTCGCTCGAGGCTACCCAGGTGCTCTTCAGTCCCTCGAGATAGGCATCGTCCATGTTGGAGTGCACCTTGATCGTGGTCACCGACCAGACGGCGTCACTGATCGAATAGTCTTTCCAGGGCTCGAGATCGGCGAACGCCGCGGTCGAACCGAGTACCATGATCAAACAAAATAAAATCGTTTGGATACGCATGACATGCTCCCCTACTCGTTATTGTTGATAAGACTTCTCGTTCATGGGCGGCGTCGGCCATGTCGTGCACGACCCCTGCCGCCAACCCGTGACTCTACACTACTCGGCGATGCTGCGATGCAAAGGGGACGGTGCGCTACGCGCCGTGGTCTCGCCCTGTTGCTCACCGCGACCCTATGGGGTTGCGCGGGAAATCCGCCGGGCTCGGAGTTCCACAAGAGCACCTCGGCGGCGTTCGCCCATCCCGAAGAGACTCCGCTCGGACGGCAATTTGCCGCCGAGGCGCACGAACACGGAGACGATTCGGGTTTTCGCATCGTCAGCGTGGGCGCCGACGGATTCCGCATCAGAATGCAGATGATCGACGCCGCTCAAAAGACGCTCGATCTTCAATATTATATTTTTCGCGGCGACGTGACCGGCCGATTGTTGACCGATAGCCTCGCGCGGGCGGCGAAGCGCGGCGTGCGGATACGCTTGCTGATCGATGACGCGGATACGGTCCCCGGCGACGAGCAGATCCTGCGGCTGCTGGCTTTTCCCTCGGTCGAGGTGCGAATCTTCAATCCTTACGGGTACCGCGGGCACTCGAAAGTGTTGCGTGACCTGGATTTCCTGTTGCACGCGTCCCGGCTCAACTATCGAATGCACAACAAGCTGTTCGTGGTCGACAATGCGTTGGCGGTCGTCGGTGGACGCAACATCGGCAATCAGTACTTTCAGGTTGATCCTGAGTCGCAGTTCGCGGACGAGGACGTGTTTACCGTCGGGCCGATGGTCGCCCGGCTTTCGGGCACGTTCGATGAGTTTTGGAACAGCGACCTGGCCATCCCCGCCCAGGCGCTGGGGCATGCGAATCCCGGGTCGCAGGCGCGATCCGGGCAGTCGACCGCCATCGACTACGCTGCCCTGTTCGAGACCCGGGAGCCGTTCGCGGGAATCGTCTCCGGGAGGCTCCCTCTCGCGTGGGCGCAGGCCCGGGTGGTTCACGACAGTCCGGACAAGAAAGAAGTGATCGAGGGTGCGCAGCCCGGCCGGCTGATCGTTCGCGCCGTGATGGATTCGGCACGCGACGTGAAATCCGAGATCCTGATGATCAGCCCGTTCTTCGTCCCCGCTCCCGATGAATTGCAGTTGCTCGAGGATCTTCGCCGGCGCGAGGTGTCGGTGCGAGTTCTCACCAATTCTCTCGAATCGACGCCCCGGATCGCCGCGCAGTCGGGTTACGACCGTTTTCGCGTGCCGCTGCTGCAAGAGGGCGCTGAGCTCTACGAAGTCCGCTCGCGACTGGGCAACGCGCGGGGAAGCGGTCAGACCGCGAGGGTGTCCCGGTTCGGCAACTATGCACTGCACGCGAAGGTGTATGTTTTCGACCGCCGGCGGGTATTCATCGGCTCGATGAACTACGATCAGCGATCGACGCACATCAATACGGAGATCGGGCTGATCATCGACAGCCAGGAGCTCGCCCGGCAAACAGCGCATCGTTTCGACGAAATGGTCAAGCCCGAGAACTGCTACATCCTCGGCCTGCGGCCGTCCGCTGCTCCAGGCGTCTCGCAAGGTCTCGTATGGCGAACCCAGGAAAGCGGGATGGATGTCGAGTACACGCGGGAGCCTGCCCGCAGCGGCTGGCAGAGAGTCGAGGTCAAGCTGTTGACGGTACTGCCGCTCGAACGCGAGCTGTGAGAAGCCCGATTTCAGCGCTCCCGAAGGGTTTTAGCGCTCCCGAAAGGTTGGTTATGAGTTCATAACGTTTGAGACTAAGGGGGATCGCTGCCACCGCGATATCATCTATGTGGCGGACTCGGATTGAGTCCTCTGTGCCGGAGATCGACGTGTGGAGCATGGCCTTAAGATCGACTTTCACTGACTGGCTGACCGGCGGACGCGAACCCGCCGGTCAAAGCGCTCTGGAGAAAATCAACCAGGCGTTCGAGCCCTTGTCGGCCGAGAGGCGTGTCGAGCAAGCGGCGGAGTTTCTGCCCGGAGCGCACGTGCTCACGTCGAGCTTCGGGGCCCAGGCTGCGGTCATGCTCCATCTCGTCAATGAGGTGATCCCGAAGATCCCGGTGGTGCTGATCGACACCGGCTACCTGTTTCCCGAGACCTACCGGTTCGTCGACGATCTCACCGGGAAACTCGACCTCAATCTGAAGGTGTTCCGCTCCGATGCCTCGCCGGCGTGGCAGGAGTCTCGTTTCGGCAAGCTCTGGGATCAGGGCCTCGAAGGCATCGAACAGTACAATCGGATCAACAAGCAGGAGCCCTTGGATCGGGCATTGCGGGATCTGGGTGCCGAGACCTGGTTTGCGGGACTGCGGCGGGTTCAGGCCGCGACCCGGGCTGGGATCGCGCCCATCGAATTCAAGCGCGGGCGCTACAAGGTGCATCCGCTTTTCGACTGGACCGATCGGGACGTCGGCCGGTACCTCGCGAAGCACAAACTTCCCTATCACCCGTTGTGGGAGAAGGGCTATCTCTCGATCGGCGATTGGCACACGACGCGCTCGCTGGCCGAGGTGGACAGCATGGAGGAATTGCGCTTCTTCGGACTGAAGCGAGAGTGCGGCCTGCACGAGGGATAGGGTTGCACGAGGGATAAGGGCCTGCACGAGGGATAAGGGCCGGCGCGGTCGCGGATTTGCCCGGCGGAACGCCGCTCACGAGACGAATAGGCGCTCGCTCACGATGGCCAGCATGATCGCGATCAGCGTCCGCGTGAGCTGCGGCGGAAGGCGAATGGTGGCCCGCGTGGCCAGGATGACGCCGGGGATCGATCCCACGAGCAGACACGCAAGTACACGAAGGTTCACATGACCTAAAAAGGCGTGTCCCGCCGCCGCCATCGCGGTGATCGGCAATGCATGGGCGATATCGGTGGCCACCAGCCGATCGGAGGGCAGACGCAGCGGATAGAGCGCCACCAGCACCGCCACGCCCAGCGCCCCGGCACCGACCGAGGTCATGGTGACTCCCGCGCCGAGTAAGGCGCCGGCGGCTACCGTCAGCGCGATCTTGTGCCTCTCGGCATTGCTGAGCCATGCGGCGGCAAATCTCAATCCCAAACGTCTCAGCGGATCCTGCAGGAGCACCGCTACCGCGGCGAGGGCCAGGATGACCGCGAGGCACCGGGAGATCAGCTGATCCATCACGCCGGGCGGCCGATGGTCGAACCAGAACCAGAGGATGACCGCGGCGGTGGCGGGGACGCTGCCGAGGGCAAGCCGCCCGACGATGCGCCAGTCGACTCGCCGGCTGAAGCCGAAAGAGGCGGTGGCGACGAGTTTCGTGCTGGCGGAAAACATGAGGTCGGTACCGACGGCCACGGCCGGAGACTGTCCGAAGACGAGCACCAGGATGGGCGTCATCAGCGAGCCGCCGCCCACGCCGGTGAGGCCCACGAGTGCGCCGACCATCAGGCCGCAGAGGACATATAGCAGGGGATTGGACATCGGAGGGTAAGTGTACCCGGGTGTCGGGGCCGGCCATGATGCCTATCGCGCATAAGCAAAGGCCCGTTCGTCATTGTCGAGATCGCGGTTGAAAGCGCGGCACCGTCTCGGTGACGTCGTCGATCGACTTGAAATGCTCCGGGTGTCTCAGCAGCGTGGCGGCCATGGCCAATGCGGCGCGCTCGCAGTCCGCGCGCACGTCGGGATTCGCGATGCCGTCGAGATCGAGGACATGCGCGAACCCGAGGATGCGCCTGATCATCTTGCAGGCACCGAATCCCAGCATGTCCTGGAACAGCGAGTCCATGAAAGCAGCGCGCGCAGACGCGAGCGCGGCGGCATCCGTGGGCAGGCAGAACATGGCATTCGGAAACGCATCGCCGGCCGAGTGCTCGGCCCAGAGCGCGAGGAAGCGAATCCGGAACGCGGTCCAGAACGCCTTCACCTGGTCGAGAATCCACCCGCGCTGCGCGGACTCGCCGTCGATCCGGCGGCCGAATTGGGAGTACCAGCTGAGAAGAAGATTCCCGAAAAACGCGCCGAGGTCGAAGCCGATCGGCCCGTAAAACGCGAACTCCGGATCGATCACGCGGGTATCGTCTTCGGTGACCATCACCGAGCCGGAATGAAGGTCGCCGTGAACGAGCGCCTGGGCTTCGGTGAGAAACTTCTGGCCAAACCGCGCGGCGCGCACCTTGAGGGCGGCATCTCGCCGCAGCTCCGCGGCCGCCTCGTCCAGCTGCGGGGACGTATGGCGGTTCCGGTCGGCTTTGAAATAGGGCTCGGTGAATATCAAGTCCACGGTAATTCGAATCAGCGGCTTGTTGCCCGCGAACAGTGCGACGCCGTCGATTTTGCGCTCGAAGGGACAGGCCAGGTCGGAAGTGAAAAAGCACGCTTGCGCAATGTATTCGCCGATGTCGCGGGCGACGCTCGGGTAGCGGCGCCCGGCGATGAGTCCCTGTCTGAGGATGATGTGGGGCGACAGCCGCTCCATGATCGTGAAATGAAGGTCCGGGTCGTAGTGGTGGATGGCGGGAATGAGCTTGCCGACGTGGGGCGCGACGGTGCGAAAATAGGCATTTTCGAAATGGGCGCGCTCCGGCGACATGGGCCATCCCGGACCCGCGACGCGAACATAGGGCAGCGCCTGCTTGAGACAGACCGACCCCGCCGGTCCGTCCACCAGGAACACCAGGTTCAAGTTGCCGTCGCCCACCTCCCGGACGCGCCAGTCCTCGGGACGCCCGCCCAACAGAGTGCGTACGCCGTCGAGCTCCGCGATGAGCGGCGGTATGCGCCCCGCATCCAGGATTTGGTAGCCGCTGTTCATGTCGCCGCTACGCGGGTCCGCCACGGCTAACCTTCGGGGACCTGAGCTTCAGGCGCGACGCGTCCGCCAAATTCCAGGCCGGGGTCGACGGCCTCCTGCTTTCCGTAGCTGCGGAATTTGTCGATCACGCGCTCCATCTCGACATCGCCGAGAATGCGGATCTCCCCGAGGGCGAGCGCCGTGCAGTACTTGGCGGCCAGATCTTCGACCTCGCCCGCGAGCGACAGGGCACTCTCGAGATCCCGTCCGAGGGCGATGACGCCGTGATTGGCCAGCAAGCAGGCCGCGCGGTCTTTCAGCGCCTCGACGGCGGCGGCGGACAATTCCTTGGAGCCGAACGTGTGGTAGGGGGCGCAGCGAATATCGGCGCCGCCCGCGACGGCGACCATGTAGTGAAAAGCGGGAATTCCACGGCCCGTGCAGGCGAGTGCAGTAGCCCTCGGCGAATGGGTGTGAACGATGGCACCGATTTCACTTCGGGCCTTCAGGATATCGCGATGGAAGCGCCATTCGCTCGATGGCCGCCGCCGGCCGAACCAGCGACCGTCCGAATCCACCCGGGGAATGTCGTCGGGCGCAAGCGATTCATAGGGCATGCCGGTGGGACTCACGAAGAAGGAGCGATCGTCGCGGCGCACACTGATGTTGCCGGATTTGCCATAGGTCAAGCCGCGGCGCGTCAGCTCCCGGCAGCCGAGGACGATGGAATCGCGAAGTTTCTCATCCGCCGCCGCGTCCTGCGGAGCCCTCATGGCGTCGCTCCTTGGTCGGGGTAGAGCTTCAGGAGACCGGATCGGCTCGCCGGACAGACGCCCCGCTCGGTGATCAGGCTCGTGACCAATCTCGCGGGCGTCACGTCGAACGCCACATTGAGCCCCGGGCTCGAATCGGGCACCACCCGCACGGTGTCGAGAACGCCGGCGGCGGTCTTGCCGGTGACGTGCGTGAGCTCTGCCGGTGACCGTTCCTCGATCGGAATATCGCAACCGTCCGCAAGGGACCAATCGATGGTGCTCATCGGCAATGCGACATAGAAGGGCACCGCGTTGTCGCGCGCAGCCAGCGCCTTGAGATAGGTGCCGATCTTGTTGCACACGTCGCCGGTCGAGGTAGTCCGGTCGCTGCCCACCAGCACCAGATCCACCTGGCGCCGCTGCATGAGATGACCGCCCAGATTGTCCGCGATGACCGTGTGCGGCACGCCGTGTGCACCCAGTTCGAAGGCGGTCAGCGAGGCGCCCTGGTTGCGCGGCCGCGTTTCATCCACCCAGACGTGGATCGGGATGCCGGCGTCGAAAGCCATGTAGATGGGCGCAAGCGCCGTTCCGAAGTCCACGCACGCGAGCCAGCCGGCGTTGCAGTGGGTGAGTATGTTCAGGGGGCGGGGCGATCGCGCGGCGGCCTGGCGAAGGAGCTCGAGTCCGTGAGATCCAATTGCCCGGCATTGTTCGACGTCGTCCTCGCAGATGCGGGCAGCTTCCCGGAAAGCCGCGTCCACGCGTTCCGGCGGCGCAGCCCCGGCCAGCGACCGGCGCATCCTCGTCAACGCCCAGGCCAGATTGTGAGCCGTGGGACGTGTTGCCGCGAGCATCCGCGAGGCGTGGTCGATATGGGCGTCGGACGGGTTCGACCGAACGGCGAGTGCCAGACCGTAGGCGGCGGTCGCCCCGATCAGCGGCGCACCGCGCACGATCATGGTCTTTATCGCCCGCGCGGCGTCATCGAGACCGGCCAGATCCACGGTCGTAAATTCGAAGGGCAGGCGCGATTGATCGATGACGCGGACGGCCCCGGAGGCCGTCGGCCAGATCGTGCGATAGTGCGTGCCCGAGATGTTCATGGGGCCGTACTCAGGGCTTGGTGGTGATCGTATTCATTGTCGTACCTCCCGGACCTTCGTACCTCCCGGGCCGTTGCACCGATGTGGCGGTCATTGTATATCCAATGCAGGGCAAATCTGACGCCGGCGGGCCGGCGGAGGCGACGACGATGATCAAAGGATCGACCTTGCTGGTGGCGGCGCTGGAGAACGAAGGCGTCGACAGAATCTACGGCATTCCCGGCGAGGAGAATCTCGATGTCGTCGAGGCGATCCGCAATTCCTCCATCGAGCTGGTGTTGACGCGCCATGAACAAGCCGCGGCCTTCATGGCCGCCACCTATGGCCGGCTCACCGGCAAGCCCGGGGTGTGCATCTCCACCTTGGGACCGGGCGCGTTGAACCTCACGACAGGTGCGGCGTACGCCCTTCTCGGTGCCATGCCCATGATCATGCTCACCGGCCAGAAGGGAATCCTCTCCTCGAGGCAGGCGCGCTTTCAAGTCGTGGATGTCGTTGCGACGATGAAGCCGCTGACCAAGCTGTCGCGTCAAATCGTCTCGGCCCGGATGATACCGACGCTCGTCCGGGAGGCCTTTCGGGTCGCGGAGGAGGAGCGTCCGGGCCCCGTGCACTTGGAGCTTCCCGAGGACATCGCCGCCGAACGCTGCGAAGACGTTGCGCTGGTGGCGCCTCACCCCGTCGAGCTGCCCGTTGCGGGACCGCGGGCGCTCGATCGTGCCGCCCGGTTGATCACCCGGGCCGAGCGGCCGCTCGCCATGCTGGGCGCAGCCGCGTCGCGGCCGCGCTCCACCTCCGACATCGCGCAGTTCGTGCTGCGCACGCGCATTCCCTATTTCACCACACAGATGGGCAAGGGCACCGTGCCGGGTGGTACGGAACTGTACATGGGCACCGCCGCGCTCTCGGAGCGCGATTACGTCCACGAGGCCATCGATCGCGCGGATCTCATCATCACCATCGGCCATGACACGGTCGAGAAACCACCCTTCATCATGGGGCCGGGAGGACCGCAGGTGGTGCACGTCGGCTACCAGCCCGCGAGCGTCGAACAGGTCTATTTTCCGCAGACCGAGGTGGTCGGAGACATCGGCCCGTCGCTTCGCCTTCTCGCGGACCGCCTCGAGGGAAAGATACCGAACGCGGGCGCACTGCTGCCGCTGCGCGAGGCTATTCTCGCGAGAATCGCGGACCGCGCCACGGAGAAGCGGTTCACGCCGCAACGCCTGGTACACGACATCAGGCGCGTCATGCCCGCCGACGGCATCGTCGCGCTCGACAACGGCATGTACAAGATCTGGTTCGCCCGCAATTACCGAACCCGCGTCGCCAACACACTGCTGCTCGACAACGCGCTCGCCACCATGGGGGCCGGACTGCCCTCCGCCATGATGGCCGCGATGCTCTATCCGAAGCGGCGTGTGATGGCGGTTTGCGGCGACGGCGGCTTCATGATGAACAGCCAGGAGATGGAGACCGCCGTGCGGCTGAAGTTGAACCTGGTGGTGCTGGTGATCGAGGACGGCGCCTACGGCATGATCCGCTGGAAGCAATCGGTGGATCGATTCGCGGATTTCGGCATGACTTTCGGCAATCCCAATTTCGTGAAATACGCCGAGGCGTATGGGGCGCGGGGAACGCGGGTGGAGGCGATCGGCGAGTTCCTGCCGACGCTCGAGAAAGCGTTCACCGAGGGCGGCCTGCACGTCGTTTCCGTACCCATCGATTACTCCGAGAATCAGCGGGTGCTCGTCGAGGAGCTCAGCAACTGGGCGAGCGCCCGGTGATCGGGCAAGGCGGCGCGGCCCGGTTGCCGGCGCGTGGGTCAGCGCCATGGATGCCTCGCCTGTGATGCCTCGCCTGTGATGCCGGAATATCTCCGCGCGTCCGGAACTCGCTTGCCAACCCAAGTACGGTTGCGGAGTCGGCCAATGCGGAGCCTGCAGCGTGC
>DASYAC010000035.1:0-3484 GCA_036501585.1 Steroidobacteraceae bacterium | reverse complement strand
CGCCTCCACCCGCTGGTCCCGGAACCGCTCACGCTCGGCGACGCTGATCCGCTTGACCGTGGGCTTCTCGTAGAACGCTGCCAGATAGCTCGCCACGGCGGCGGCCGCGCCATCCTCGGCGAAAAACCCGAGCCGCAGCGCGTGCACGATGCGTCCCTGATCGAGACCCGCCACGGAATACAGGCGGTACTCGTTGAATATATCGAGGTTCGGCAAGCTGTCGGGATCGAAGCTCTCGCTCGAGAGCGACAGCTGAATGACGTACCAGCGCGCACCGGAGTCCTTGAGTTCCGACGGCGTCAAGGGCCGCAGAGTCTGCGTCGACTCGAGATGCGGCACCCGGCCGCCCAGCACCTCGGCGCGGCGCGCCGGCGGAGCCGCCCCGTTCGAGGGCCTCGGTGCCGCGGGCTTGACCGATGGCGGCGCCGCTTTGGCCGATCCCAAGATCGGAGCCTTGACCGAAGCAGCGACGGGCGGGGGTGGGCGCCTCACCGGTTCCACGGAGTCCGACAGAACGGGAATGGAAACTGTCGGGGGCAATGATTGCTGACGCAAAATGGGCTGCGTCCGCGGCGCGGCGGACAAGGTCGGTGCGACCGTTGGCGCCGCCGCACTCTCCCGCCTCGGCTTGAGGGCCGTAATCGCCTTGAGATCGTCCGTTTCGGCAGTGGCCGTCAGCGCGCTCGGATAGACATCGCGCACTATGGCGAGCATCGCGTCGGCTTCGTCCTCGGTCACGAAGGGTCCGAGGCGCAGCCGATAACGCGGGCGCCGATCCTCCATGCGTTGAATTTGGTATACGTAAGCGCCATCCGGCGCGGTGAAGGTCTTGGCGGGTTGGCTCAAGGGGGCACTGGATGCGCTGAGATTGATCACGAAGGGCCCGGGGCCTCCCAGCCGGGGCGGTTCGGAGAGGGGCTCGAGCAGATCGTCGATGCTCAGATGCCAAATTTCACTCGTCAATGGGGCATTGATCGGTGTAGCCATCGGTGCATTCCGTGAAGTAGCTTCGGTGTTGGCGGCGATATTGGCGAACCACGTCAAAGGAAACTGTGACGAGCGTCTCTGAGCCACGACAAAAATGTTGAAATGGGTTTATGTCAACGACGCTCGACCCGTGCAGACGTCGGACATCCCCTACAGCACACGTCTCTCGGTTCCGCTCGAATAGCCGGCTGGCAGAGCCCAAGCTTATGTCGAATGCCGACCGCCGATGCAATTACACGGCGGGCGCATTCTTCAACTGCAGTATCACCCGATCGAGGAGCGCGAACGATGCAAAAACCACCGGTCAACCACGGCGAAGGAAACCCCGAGGCGGCAGCGGAATTCAACGAGGCGGAGCGCGACTTCGTAGCCTCCGATGAGGGGCAACGCAAGATCAAGGAGGGGCCGCGGGTCCAGCCCGCCGAAGAAGGGCCTCTCGAGCAAGCCGAGCGGCTCGGCAAGTCCAGAGCCAAGCACGACGACTCGAAGACCGAGCAAATGAAGGGGAAACACTGAAGCGGCTGCCGCATACTGGATAGGTGAGCTCCGCAGCACCCGAACCTCTCTCTCTCACCCTCGCAGACGGATTCCGAGTTTCGGCACTTCTGGAGCGCCCTGCGAATGCACGCGCCCTCTTCGTCATGGCCCACGGCGCGGGTGCGGGAATGCGCCACTCGTTCCTGTCGGAGGTATCCGCCGCGCTGGCGCGGCGAGGGGTGGCGAGCTTGCGCTACCAGTTTCCTTACATGGAACGAGCCGGCAGGCGTCCCGATCCTCCCGCGCTCTGCCACGCGACGGTTCGAGCGGCCGTTTCGACGGCCCGCGACATCGCGCCCGCGCTTCCTCTGATCGCGGCCGGTAAATCATTCGGCGGACGGATGACCTCACAGGCGCAGGCGCTCGAACCTCTTCCCGGCGTTCACGGGATCGCATTCCTGGGATTCCCGTTGCATCCGCCAAAAAAGCCGTCGCTCGCGCGCGCGGACCATCTATCGAAGGTCTCTGTCCCGATGCTGTTTCTGCAAGGCACCCGCGATGCCCTCGCGGATCCCGGACTGATCCGCCAGGCGGTCGAGCGATTGGGGGCCCGCGCCCGCATCCAGGCGATCGAGGGGGCGGATCACGCCTTCCACGTTCTCGCGCGCTCGGGTCGGACCGATGCGGACGCCCTCGGCGAGATCGCCGATGCGCTGACGGGCTGGATCGGCGCGGTTCTTCGATAGGCGGGAAGCCGCGCGAAAGCTCAGCGCTCGGGGGCCAGTTCGACGAGCGCCGGCTCGGCCCGGCGGGTGGCGAGCCAGGACCCGAGCAAAATGAGAGCGAGGGCAAGCAGGCCGCGCACGCCCAGGCGCTCATCCAGCAGCATCACGCCGAGCAGCGATGCGACCACCGGATTCAGGTACGTGATCAGACTCGCGCGGGATGCGCCCGCATGATTGACGAGGTAGAACATCAACATCATGGCGATTGCCGTGCACAGGACGCCGAGCGCCGCAACGCATCCGAGCGCCGTCGCCGACGGCAAATGAGCGGGTGTCGTCAGAAGCGCGGGAACCAACAGAACCGCGCTCGAGATCGCCAGGCATGCAGCCAGCGGACCGATCGCATCGAGTGCCTTCATGTGGCGCTGGATCACCAGCGGGCCCACGGCGTAGCCGACGGCCGAGACGAGCATGCACCCGGCGCCCGCCCAACCCCACGGGCCCGTTATCGTCCCGAATCCCAGCAGCGCCACCACGCCGACGAAGCCCAGCGTCAATCCCATCAATCGGCGCGCGCCCAACTTTTCGTGGACGCCGAAGGAGCGCGAGAGCAGCACCACCCCCATGGGCACGGTCGCAATCAGAATGCCGGCGATCGAGGAGCCGATCCATTGCTCGCCGATGGATATCGCCGCGAAGGGAATCACGAACTCGGCAATCGCAAAGGTCAGGAGAGCGCCGGCGTGCCCCTTGAGCGGACCGAGCGCGCCCCGTCGCCAGGCGATCGGCACCAGGATCAGGGCCGCCAGCGTCAGCCGGCCCCAGGCGATCATCAAGGGCGGTACCTCGGCCACGGCAAGCTTGATGAAAAAATAGGGGAGTCCCCAGATCACGCTCAAGGCAGCGAACGCCATCCACGCTTTGTAACTCAAGAGAAAACCTCGGCCGGCCGGGATCGACGGAGTATAAACTTCAGGCGCGCTTCATCAACCGTCCGAGCTCGACCGCCCGACATCGACAGCATGGCCCGGATCGCTGCACATCGACTACGGCAAATTCGACGAGGTGGAGCCCCTGCCGGACGCCGGGGAGAGCCGCTCATGACGGGGGCTGCGACATGCCGTACAATTCCACCGGTTTGACGCCGCGGAAGGTCGAGGGTTGCGGCGCGACGATCTACAACAGCAACAACCAAAGAGGGATAAAACATGCATCCACTCAACACCGTCAAGGGCGCCATCACGACGGGTGTGGTGCTCGCGATCATCATCGGGGTCTGCCTCGCACTCTGGGCC
>DASYAC010000034.1:0-39934 GCA_036501585.1 Steroidobacteraceae bacterium | reverse complement strand
TGATGGTCGATCTGCGCCTCATGGGGTTTGCCGCGCGCCGTCAGTCGATCGCCGCGGTCGCGGGGCGATATTTGCCGCCCGTCTGGTACGCGTTGCCCGTCTTGCTGGTGACCGGGTCGGCGCTGATCATTGCCGAGCCCTCGCGCGCTTTGCAAAATCCGGTGTTCTTCCTGAAGATGTTCCTGTTGTTGCTGGCCGCGGGCGTCACGCTCGTCTGCCAGCTGCCGCTCTCCAAGGACCCCGGCTACTGGGATGAATCGGAGTCGCGGCGGCGGACGGTGAGGCTGATCGGGTTCCTGTCGCTTCCGCTCTGGACGGCCATTCTGTTCGCCGGCCGTTGGATCGCCTACGTGCAGAACTGATGCTCGACTCCGCTCTTCAACACCTCCAGGACACGCAGATCGCCACAGCGATCCGCGAGGGTGGGTCGCTGTTTCCCTGGATCGAGTGCGTCCACGTGCTCGCGCTCACCCTAGTCATCGGTTCGATCGCCATCGTGGATCTGCGATTGCTCGGGCTGCGTTACCGCGATCGGAGCGTTCTCGAGACGACGGCCGAGGCGCTGCCGGTCACCTGGACGGCCTTCGCGCTCGCGCTCCTCACCGGGGGATTGATGTTCTCCTCGAACGCGATTGCCTATGCCCACAATTCCTTCTTCCAGGCGAAGATCGCGCTCATTGCCTTCGCGGGCCTGAATATGCTGGGATATCATCTGGTGGTGGGGCGCGGCGCCGCTTCCTGGCACACGGCAGCGTTGACGCCGCTGCGGGCTCGACTGGTCGGCGGCGTGTCGCTCGCGCTTTGGATCGCCGTCGCAGCATGCGGCCGGTGGATCGGATTTACCATCAATGGGCCGACTTGATCCCGTGAACGGCGAGCAAGCGTCCCGTGAGCGTAGCAGCCGTGGAGGATTCGCGATGTCGTTGACTGCGCGCAAGTGGAGGGTCGCTGCGGCGGCGCTGGTCGGACTTGCCGTGCAGGCGCCCGCCGCCATCGCCGGCACCGTCATCAATCCGCCTCCCCAGGCCAAGGACTGGTCCGCGCTCGCCGGCCTCCCGGACTGGAGCGGCGTCTGGACGCCCAATATAACGGATCAGGAGCGGCGCATTCAGAGCGATCCCGTTCCCTGGAACAAGGCGGCCGCCGTGCAAGTGGCGAAACTCGAGGCCGACGAGAAGCGCGGGGATCCGAAGGGGCTGTTCGTGAATTGCCTGCCGGAGGCGATGCCGACCTGGATGCTGATCACGCATAACGCGCTGGAATTTCTGTTCACCCCGGGCCGTGTCACGATTCTCGGCGAGTCCGACGGCAACCGGCTCAGGCGCATCTATACCGACGGCCGCGGACATCCGGACGATCCCGATCCCACCTTTTTCGGCCACTCCATAGGGCACTGGGAGAACGACACTCTGGTGGTCGACACCGTCGGGATCCTGCCCGAGACCTACATTGCGGTGAGCGAAGCGGTCGGCATTCCGAACGACGGCGACCTGCACGTGATCGAGCGTATTCATCTCGACAAGCCGGACGTGCTGCGAGATGACCTCGAAATCATCGCGCCGCATGTGCTCACCAGGCCCTGGAAGACCTCGCGCTTCCTGTTTCGCCAACGGGCGCGGAAATACGATATCGTTGAGGGCGTGTGCCTGCAGGGTAGTTATTCGGAAGGCAAGGACGCGAACGGCAATGCCGTATTCGTTCCCGTGCCGCAAACCGAGGGTGGCAACACGCTTCCTTCCGACAGTGAATCAGGGAAACCACGATGACGATGAAACCTTGGCCGGCCTTCTGCGCGATGACCCTGCTGGGAGTGCTGGCTTTCACGGTGCCCGCCGCGGCACACCATTCGTTCGCCATGTTCGATTTCTCCAAGACCATGACGGTCAAGGGTACGGTGACCGAGTTTCGCTGGACCAATCCTCACGTGGCGCTGCTGGTGCAATTCGACGGGAAGCCCGGTGCCCCGCCGGAGGTCTGGTCGATGGAGCTGACCAGTCCCGGCAACCTCACGCGAGGCGGCTGGACCCGGCACTCCTTCAAGCCCGGCGATCGAATCGAGCTCGAGTTCAATCCGCTGCGCGACGGTAAGCACGGCGGAGCCTTCGACAAGGCGACATTTCTCGATACCGGGCAGGTCATCACATCGAATCTGCGCGCGGCCGAGAAACCGGGCCTGCAATGACCCGCAAGGCGAGGCCGGGCCGGCCTCGACCTTATGGATTGCCACCTCCTGCCTGTTGCGCACGAGCCGTGAGCCGTGCCGCCACCTGTTGAATCGCCGGTAAATTGCCCCAGAGACTCGCCTGCGGCAAGAAGTCGATTTGATCCCCGAGCTTCGTCGGCCGGCGCAGGCGGACGGTGATCCAGTGCATCCCAAAACGCGTCGATACCTCCGCCGCCGATACGTCCGCAAACGAAATCACCTGATCCGTTCGTCCCTTTCTAACCTCCAGGTGATCGATGCAATCCACCACCTGGTCGGCGACCCGATGAAAGGCTGTCTTGCGCAGGAAATACACCAAAAACACGCCGAGGATGCCGAGGGGGATGAGATTCACCGCCGGCCGCCGCCACAATTCACCGTTAAACATCGAAGGTGCAGCCGCATACGCGACCAAAGCCGCGGCGCTGATCCAAATGCCGCGCTTCAACAGAACCGTGTTCTTGAACGAGATGAGTTGCATGATGGGGGATACTGGCGTGCCGAGGCTCTCCTGCTCCGCTCACCATGAACCGGCTTGCGGGTACTTTTGCCGCAGGAGATCGACCAGCTCGGCGGTGTAGCGCTCCGCGCTGCTCTTCGACATATGCGACCAATCGGGCAGGTCGAAGTTCGAGAGCTGCGGATAATCCGCATAAAAGATCCCCGGCGCGCCGGTTTTCGCGAGCAGCGCGTCCCAGGTTTCTTCGCGCGGGAAGGTCTCCTTCTCGAATTTGAGATAGTCGCCTGCGCTCATTTCGCGCACGAACACCACGAAGACGCCGCGGGCGCGAAGCTTTGCGATCGCGCGTGTCATGCGATCGATCTGCTCGTCGCGCGTGCGTGCGATCTCGGCAAGTTCCTTCGGGTCCGTCGGCTTCGGATCGAAGTTCTGCGCCCAGGTTCGGCGAACCAGATCGCGGTACGCGGCATCGGTCTCGACGCGGTCCCACATGTAGCTGTTGCGATCCGCCTCCACCAGTTGAATTCTGCGCACATGCAGCATTCGCGGCCGGCCGGGGCGGTCCGGCCACGATTGTCGCCGCAGGACCGTGAACAGCGCGAAATCGCCGTCGTAAAAGGCAAAGGCCGGTTCGATCGTATGCATCGACAGCCATTTGCCGACCCGCTGCGACGGCGACTCCTGGTGGGTGAATCGCGGCCGCCCGTCCTCGAACTCGAATCCGGTGAAGAAAATATCCGGGGCGATGCCGATCAGCAGTCGCCCCGTGAAGCGAGGATCGTCGGCCAGATCCTCGACAATGCCGAGGGGCGAGGTACCGTCGAGCGAGAGCTGGATCGGGCGCCGGCCGGCGATCTTCTCCCAGACCGGCAGCTGCACGTCGAAAAAGGTTCTCGACGCACCGATAAGCACGGTCGCATCGCCCTCGCCCTGATCGATGCGTCGTCGTTGGATGGCCCAGAGAGCTTCGTCGTCGCGATAGTCCGGCGCCACGCCGAGCGAGCGCCAGTGCCATTCCCAGCCGCCTATGAGCACGGCAGCGATCGCCGCGGCCGCCAGCAGTATGCGGCCGAAGGGACGATCGGGCACGGGGCGCTCGGGAACGGGTTGCGCCTCGCCCGGGCGGTCCGCCGCCGTCAGACGCTCCGAATTGGGGCGCTCAGAATTGGAAGTAGATGAACGCATTGCCGGTACCTTGAGAAATGACGATCAAGAACAGCATGAGCGACCAGGCGCCCCCGAGGACCACGGCCGGCGTACGCGCGACGACTGATTCCAGGGTGCGCCGTCGCATCGCCCAATGAACGGTCAGAAGACCGAGCACGACCGCCGCAGTGATCACGATGAACGGAGTTTCCAAAAGCGGTTTCGCGGCGGAGTTGCCGCCCGCCATGCCGGTGAGCATGTGCCACGCCCTCGGAAAGTCTTTCGCGCGGAAGAACACCCACGTCACATCGACGAGCAGGTAGGTCAACAGACCCAGCCCGACCAGCGCCCAGGGGCTCGGGCGATAGCCATGGAACCGCTTTCGCAGCACGCGTTCGCCGGCAAGATAGCTCCCGTGCAATCCACCCCAGGCGACGAACGTCCAGTTCGCTCCGTGCCACAGCCCGCCGAGAAGCATCGTGGTCATGAGCGCCGCGTAGGTGCGGGCGGCGCCGTGCCGGTTGCCGCCGAGCGGGATGTACAGGTAATCGCGCAGCCACGAAGATAGCGTGATGTGCCAGCGGCGCCAGAAATCCGAGAAGCCGACCGCTGCGTAGGGGAAGCGGAAATTGTCGGGCATCGCGAACCCGAGACACATTGCGGCCCCGATCGCGGTGGTCGAGTACCCGGCGAAATCGCAGAAAATCTGGCTGCTGAAGGCGAGGGTTCCGACCCACGCATCCAGCATCCCGGGCGCGGATTTCGCGTCGAAGACGCGCTCGACGGCACCGGAAAGCAAGGTATCGGCGAGCACCACCTTGTTGAACAGGCCGAGCGTCATGAGGCCGAGCCCGAACGCGAGCATGCGCGCCGTCGCGCGGCGCGGCTTCTCGAACTGAGGCACGAGCTCGGTGGGGCGCATGATGGGGCCCGCCACGAGGTGCGGAAAGAAGGTCACGAACAGCGCGTAGTCGAGGAAGTTTCGCGCCGGTTCAGCCCGCCGCAGATAGACATCGAGCGTATACGACATGGTGGCGAAGGTGTAGAACGAGATGCCCACCGGCAGCACGATGTCCATCTTCGGCGGATGATAATCGAGGCCGGCCGCGTTCACCGCCGCGGTGAGATTGGCGAGCAGGAAGTTGCCGTATTTGAAATACAGCAGCATCCCGAGATTCGCGACCACGGACAAGAGCATCCAGGCGTGCCGCGCAGCGGGCCGTTCGGATCTGACCAGACCCTGCGCCGCGTACCAGTCGACCACCGTCGAGATCCAGAGCAGCACGACGAAGGGCGGATTCCATGCCGAATAGAACACGTAGCTCGCGAGCAGCAAGTTGACCTTGCGGAAGGTCCACGGCAGGGGCAGCGAGTGAACGAGGAGCACGCAGAGAAAGAACCCCGCAAACGTCAGGGTATTGAATACCAACGCCGATCTCCCTTCGCCGCTGATGGCCGGCGGATCCTGAATCTAGTCCGGCATCCCAATCCCCGTCGAGCGTCGCCGGCGACGCTCGAGTCCGCAAGCATAGCCGACAAACGGGATCCGTGGCGGTGCGCCTATGCCAGGGGCGGTCGGCGCTTCCCGCACCCCGTCGCCTGCTCGAAGGCGTACGCCATCTGCAACAGATCCAACTCCTGCCGGTGCCGCCCGACGATTTGCAGGCCCACCGGGAGCCCCGCCGCACTGAATCCGCACGGTACCGACATGGCCGGGGAGCCCGTGGCCGTGATGAGGTAGCAGGACTTCATCCAATCCAGGTAGGTCTCGAATTGGATGTCCCCGATGCGGGTGACGAAGGGGATGTCGACATCGAAGGGTAGAACCTGGGCGACCGGTGCGACCAGGTAGTCGTAGGTCTCCAGGAATTCGCGCATCCGGTGATAGATCTGCGTGCGTTTGATTTCGGCCGCGCCGAGTTGCGGGCCGGTGAGCTTCGATCCCTGCTCGATGTTCCAGATCACGGTGTCCTTCAGCAGCGGGCGGTGCTTGCGCAGCAGCTCGCTGAACGAGAGCTCGAAATCCCACGCACGCAGCACCCGGAACACCTCGTCGGCATCCGTGAGATCCGGCGTCGCGTCCTCGACGATGCAGCCCAGATCGGCGAACACCCGGCGCTGTGCCTCGGTCACGCGTCGAACCTCGGGTTCCAGGGGTAATCCGCCGAGATCCGAGCTCCACGCGATGCGCGCGTTCCTGAAGTCCCGACCGAGCGGCCGGGCGAAGATCGAACCATCGTCCTGCAAGGAGAGCGGGGCGCGCGGATCCGGCCCCGCCATCGCCGAGAGCATGAGCGCGACGTCCGTCACCGTCCGCGCCATCGGCCCGAGTACCGGCATGTCGAACCGGGCCGAGAGGCTCGGCCAGCTCGGCACACGGCCGGCCGAGGGCCTGAGACCGACGACATTGCAGAAGCTCGCCGGATTGCGCAGGCTCCCCCCGAGATCCGAGCCGTCGGCGATCGGCACGAGTCCGGCGGCGAGCGCGGCCGCCGCGCCGCCGCTGCTGCCGCCGCAGGTCTTGCCGAGATCGTAGGGATTGCGCGTGGCGCCGAACACTGCGTTGAAGGTTTGTGAGCCGGCGCCGAATTCCGGCGTGTTGGTCTTGCCGATCATGATGGCGCCGGCTTGCCGGAGCCGCTCGACGATGATCGCGTCGGCCTCGGGCACGAAATCCTCGAAGATCGGCGACCCGAACGTGGTGCGGACGCCACGCGTCGGCACGAGGTCCTTGTGCGCGACCGGGAGGCCGGCGAGCGGGCCCTGCGGCTCGCCGCGAGCGAGGGCGGCGTCCATCGCGCGGGCGGCCGCGAGCGCGGGTTCCGGACGGAAGGTCACGATGGCGTTCACCGCCGGATTGACGCGGCCGATACGTGAGATATGAGCTTGCATGACCTCGAGCGCGGACACGTCGCGCTCGCGGATCAGCCGCGCCAGCTCGTGCGCAGGCAGAAAGCACAGGTCGTCGGGCCTCAGAAGATCCCCTTGTGCTCGTGGCGCAGCGTCGCCTTTTGAACCTTGCCCATGACGTTGCGCGGCAGCTCGTTCGTCACGAACACGTGCTTCGGCACCTTGAAGTTCGCGATCTTGGTCTTGAGCTCGGCGATGACGGCCGCCGGGTCCGGCGAGGCGCCGGGTTCGGCAGTGATCACCGCCACCACCGCCTCCCCGAAGTCGGGGTGCGGCACACCGATCACGGCGCTCTCGGCGACCCCGGGAAGCTCGTTCAAGTAGCTTTCGACCTCGGCCGAGACGCTCATGACTCGTTCATCAGCCGCCGATACGCGAGCAGATGGCGAAGGGCGTCCTTGGGATGGCCGGCTCGCTCGTGCAGCCGCGCCAGATTGAAATGCGCGTCCGCGAACCCCGGGTCGAGCGCGAGCGCGTGCCGGTATTCCGCCATGGCCTCATCCTCGCGCTCGAAATCCTCGAGCAGTACGGCCAGATTGAACGACAGAATCGCCTCGCCGGATTGCGTGCTGCGATAGATTTTTTCGGCCTCGTCCAGCCGACCGTCCAGGTGCAGGAGACGCCCGAGATTGAGCCGCGCTTCGAGATGGTGCTGGTCGGCGGCGAGGCAGGCCTCGTAGGCTTCGCGCGCCGCCGCCGGATCGGTGTCCTCGAGCTCGAGCCCCTTCTCGAAGGCCTCATCGGCGGCGACGGCAGCCGGACCGGGCGCCGCGGGGACGCCATTCGTCGAGGCGCGGCGCGCGGCGCGGGTCCCTCCCGCCGTCCCACCGTTCTGCGCCTGTTTATCGATGACTACGAGGTCGCCGCCGCGGTCGATGACCTCGAGCTCCAGGGTGTACTGGCCGGTGTCCCCCTCGCGCAATGCCTGGCCTTCGCGCACCACGATCCTGTCGCCCACGGCGATGATGGAGAGCCCGCTCAAGGGCAGCTCGCCCGGCAGCGATTCGCGGATCTCGCGCAGCGTCCGATTGATCCGTTGTGCGGGAATTTTCGCGGCCCGGAGCGATCCGGCGGTCCGCAGTACGATCAGATCCTGGAACGAGTAGCTGAGCCGTCCGGCCTTCTTCAGGGGATGGATGTGGCCCGCGCGGATGAGCGAGCGGACCTGGGAGGCCGGTATCCCGAACAAGCGCTTGAGATCCTTCGAATCGAATTCATGCATCTCATCGACGAGCGGACTTTCGGGCGGCCGTCTTCGCGGCGGCGCGCTTCGGCTCCTTGCGCTCCTTCAAGCTCGGGGCGGCCTTCGAGGCGCGGGTATCGATGCTGGCGCGCAACGCCTCCATCAAATCGATGACGTTTCCGCCGGCCGACGGAACGGGCGCCTCAGACAACGAGATCTGCTTGCCCTGAATCTTCTTTTGAATGGCCGCTTCGACCCGTCCCTTGAACTCGTCGTGATACTCGTTGGGATCGAAGCGCTTCGCGGCCAGATGCTCGATGAGCTGCTGGGCGAGCTTCAACTCGGGATCCGACACTTGCGCGGGCTCGATGCCGAGATCCTTGAGGTCGCGCACCTGTTCCTTGAAGTGCAGCTGATGCATCGCGAGGCCGTCTTCCATCGGCCGAATCACGACGATGTGCTCCTTGCCCCGGGATACCCAGCGGCCCACCGCACACTGACCGGCCTTGCGCAGCGCCGTGGCGAGCAAGGTATACGGTTTGGCGCCGCCCTTGTCGGGCGCGAGGTAATAGGTGCCGTCGAAGTACACGGGATCGACCGACTGCAGCGGGACGAACTGTCCGATGTCGATGGCGTGGGTGGTGGTGTCCTCGAGCGCCTTCAACTCCTCGGCGGAGAACATGACGTACTGGTCCTTGGCGAATTCATAGCCCTTGACCATGGCGGAGCGCTCCACCGGCTCTCCGTCCGCCGCCGCAATGTATTGCTGCTTGACGCGCGAGCCATCTTTCTGGCGCAGCAGGTTGAACGAGATGCGCTCCGAGGAGACCGTTGCGGAATACAGCTTGACCGGAATCGCGACGAGGCCGAAAGAAATCGTGAGCGAGGCAATGGATCGCGCTTGTGTTGGCATGTCTCTCACCTTCTCCCTTGATGCCGCCGGAGTCAAACTCGACGTTTGCTCAACAGCTGATTGTAAGTCATTAAATATACGGTGATTCTTCGCGTTGCGCAAGAATCGACCGAATGGCCCTTGCGCCGCGTACCTACGCGCGGCGCACCGACGAAGTGCAGGGCGATCGCAGACGGGATGGGCGAGGTCCGCGGCGTGGAGTCCCCGTCGCAGGTCGCATTTGAGTTTATGATCGCGCCTTTGCTCGGCGGAGTGGGTCATGACAAGGGCGATCGTGTGCGACGTCGCGCGCCGGCGAGGCGGGTGGCGTCTTTCGATGCCTCGATGGGCGGTGTTGACGGCGGGCGCAGTCATGGCGGCGGCCGCGGCCTGCGCACCGGGCGCCCCCGCGATGGGCGCCCCCGCGGCAGCGGAGCGCGGCTCGCCGTCCTTCGATGTGATCATCGAGCACGGCCACGTGATCGATGGAACGGGTGCGCCCTGGTATGCCGCGGATGTCGGGATTCGCGCCGGACGCATCGCCGCCATCGGCCGCCTCGATCAAGCATCCGCCAAACAGCGGATCGACGCAGCCGGCCGCGTGGTGGCCCCGGGATTCATCGACATGCTCGGTCAATCGGAGCTCACGCTGCTCGTCGACCCCACGGTGCCCTCGAAGGTTTTTCAGGGTATCACCACGGAAATCACGGGCGAGGGCAACTCGGTGGCGCCGGTGAACGATGCCATCGCGCGCGAGCAGGCGGCCGAATTCCAGCATCTCCAGATCAAGCGCGACTGGACCGATTTCGCCGGATACTTCGCGCGGCTCGAGAAGCAGCACATCGGCATCAATCTCGCCTCGTACATGGGCGCGACGACGGCGCGGGAAATGGTGGTCGGCTATGCGGATCGTGCGGCGACGCCGGAGGAGCTGGTCCGCATGCAGGCGCTCGTCGCCGAGGCCATGCGCCAGGGTGCCGTCGGCGTCTCGAGCTCGCTGGAGTACGCTCCCGCTCCCTACGCGAACACGGAGGAGCTGATCGCGCTCGCGAAGGCCGCCGCCGAATTCGGTGGAATCTATGCGACGCATATGCGGTCCGAGCAAGAGGGCATCTTGACCGCGCTGGATGAGGCCATCCGCATCGGCCGAGAAGCTCATATTCCAGTTGAGATATGGCATATAAAAGCAGGATCTGTAAGGATTTTTGGCATGATGCCCGAAATCGTCGCACGCATCGACCGGGCGCGCGCATCGGGCGTGGACATTGCCGCCGATACCTACGCCTACCCGGCCTGGGCGAACGAGCTGTCGGCGTTCATTCCGCCGTGGGCTCATGAAGGCGGAAACGAAAAGCTGGTCGAACGACTCAAGGATCCCGCGATCCGGGTGCGTCTCAAGAAGGAACTCGCCACCGTCTCTTCGGACTGGGACAACGAGTGGCAGTCGGTGCCCGGACCGGAGGCCATTCTCATCTCCACGGTGACCAATCCGAAGCTCCTCGGCATTCAGGGCCACACGCTTGCAGACATCGCCAAGAGTCGCGGGACAGATCCGATGGACACGCTGTTCGACATCCTGGTCGAGGACGATGCGCAGACCTACGCCGCCGTGTTCGCGATGAGCGAGCCGGACATCGAGCTGGCAGTCGTCCAGCCCTGGGTGTCGTTTTGCAACGACAGCGCAGGTACCTCTCCAGAGGGGCTCCTTGGCAAGGAGTTCCCCCATCCGCGAGCCTACGGCACGTTCCCGCGCGTGCTGCGCAAGTACGTGCGCGAGGAGCGTCGTCTCACGCTGGAGGAGGCGATCCGCAAGTTCACCAGCCTGCCGGCATCGCGGCTGCGGCTGAACGATCGGGGTGTCATCAAGACCGGACTCTGGGCGGATATCGTCGTTTTCGATCCGAACACCATTACCGAGCGCTCGACCTTTCAGGCGCCCAACCAGTTGTCGGTGGGCATGCAATGGGTGCTGGTGAACGGCGTGCCGGTCATCGCCGACGGTGCAGCCACTCATATGCTGCCGGGCCACGTCTTGCGGGGGCCTGGATATCGGCCGCATCCGGCCGATCACTCGCGTTCAGCCGATCAATCGTAGGGGAGAATCGAGAATGCATCGGGGAAGCTGTCTGTGCGGAGCGATCCGCTATGAAATCGCCGGAGAGATCGGGCCCATCAGCCTGTGTCACTGTTCGCGGTGCCGCAAGGCCAACGGCTCGGCCTTTCTCGCGGGGGCGCAAGTCAACCCGGCCGAGTTTCGGCTGGTGTCGGGCGCGGAGAGCCTTGGGGACTTCGAGTCCTCGCCGGGCGTGCATCGAATCTTCTGCCGCGGCTGCGGCTCGCCCATCATCAGCCGTCGCCCCGGACCGCCGGAGATCATCCGGCTCCGAATCGGCACGTTGGACTCCTATCTCAAGACCAAACCGCAGTCCCATATTTTTTTCGCCGATCGGGCCGAGTGGTACGAGTTCGAGGACGATGTGGCGAAATACGCCGAGCGCCCGCATTGACGGCTTCCTTCGGGCGCACGGCCGGCCGACCGGAGCGCCGCCGGCCGGCCGGAGGGCCGTCCACCGACCGCGGTGCGGTCCATCGACCGCGGCGCCGCCCGCCGATTGAGGTGCCGCCCGTCGATGTGCGCCAGGTACCCCCCGTTAGGTCCCCCAAGGGCCTATAATTTGCCATGGCCTTCGGGAGGGCGATTCAACTTGAGGAACCATGGAACCGACCGACACCGGGAAAGCTGATTATTTTCATAAGGTGGTTGATTGTCAGTGGGCTTGTCCGGCGCACACGGACGTTCCCGAATACATCCGACTGATTGCTCAAGGGCAGTTCACCGAGGCTTACATGGTGAACCGAGCCTCCAACGTCTTCCCCGGAATTCTAGGCCGGGTGTGCGACCGACCCTGCGAGCCGGCCTGCCGCCGCGGCCGTATCGAGGAGAAGCCCGTCGCGATCTGCCGGCTCAAGCGGGTGGCCGCCGACCAACGCGACGACATCACCGCCCTGTTGCCAAGTGCGCCGCAGCAAAAAAACGGCAAACGCGTCGCCTGCATCGGTGCCGGACCGGCCTCGTTGACGGTGGCCAACGATCTGGTGCCGCTGGGCTACGACGTCACGATCTTCGAGCAATACAACGTCGCCGGCGGCCTGATGCGCACCAACATCCCGGCCTTCCGCCTGCCGGCGAAGGTGCTCGACGAAGAAATCGGCTATGTGGTCGGCATGGGGGCGAGGCTCGAATTGAATACGCCCATCGACAGCATGCAGGGTCTTCTCGGATCGGGGAAGTTCGATGCGGTGTTCGTCGGCACGGGGGCGCCGAAAGGCAAGGAGCTCGATTTGCCGGGCCGGTACGACAGCAGCCGCGTGCACATCGGCATCGCGTGGCTCGAGTCCGTGGCCTTCCAGCACGTCGACAGGATCGGCGAGCGCGTGCTCATCATCGGCGTCGGTAATACGGCCATGGATTGCTGCCGCACGTCGCTTCGCCTGGGGGCGAAGGATGTGAAGGTGATGGCGCGCAAGCCGAGGCAGTTCTTCAAGGCCTCCGAATGGGAGCTCGAGGACGCCGAGCACGAGACCGTTCAGATCATCGTCAACCGCGCGCCCAAGAGCTTCGTGATCGAGGGCGGCGCGCTCAAAGGAATGATGTTCGAGCACCTCGAGTACGACATCGAGAACGGCGAGATCACCGCGACTCGCGTGCTGGAGGAGGAGTTCTTCCCGTGCGACGATGTGATTCTCGCCATCGGCCAGGAGAACGCCTTCCCCTGGATCGAGCGCGACATCGGCATCGAATTCGGCAAGTGGGACCTGCCGAAGGTCGACAAGGCCACCTTCCAATCGACGCGCCCCGAAGTCTTCTTCGGCGGCGACGCCGCGTTCGGCCCGAAGAACATCATCTGGTCCGTGGAGCACGGACATCAGGCGGCCATCTCGATCGACAAGTATTGCTGCGGAGAGCCCGTGACGAGCCGGATGCCGCGCGGGGTCACGCTCTCGAGCCGCAAGATGGGCATGCACGAGTGGTCCTACAAGAACGAGTACAGCGCCGTGGAGCGGCGTCTCGTGCCGCACGTCGGCCTGATCGAGCGCTTCAAGAAGATCAACGTCGAGGTCGAGCTCGGCTTCACGGCGGAGCAGGCCGCGCTCGAGGTGCAACGCTGCCTCAACTGCGACATGCAGACGGTGTTCGCCGCGAAGCTCTGCATCGAGTGCGACGCCTGCATCGACATCTGCCCCGTCGACTGCCTCACCATTGCACCCAACGGTCCCGAAGCCGAACTGCGTTCACGGCTCAAGGCGCCGGCCACCAACCCTCAGCAGGCGTTGTACGTGTCGGCGGGGCTCCCTCAGACCGGACGCGTCATGGTCAAGGACGAGGATGTCTGCGTGCACTGCGGGCTCTGCGCCGAGCGCTGTCCGACCGCCGCCTGGGACATGCAGAAATCGACGATCAAGATTCCTTATGCCGAGGATGAGAGCGAGACATGCCGAATCTAGTCACTGCGCACGACCGTGTGAACGACTTCGTGGTCAAGTTCGCGAACGTCAACGGCACCGGTTCCGCGAGCGCGAATGCGCTGATCATGAAGGCCGTCTTCCGGATGGGCGTGCCGGTCACGGGCAAGAACTACTTCCCCTCCAACATCCAGGGCCTGCCGACCTGGTACGAGATTCGCGTGACCCGCGAGGCCTACGCCGCGCGCGCCGGCCGCGTCGACATCATGGTGGCGATGAATGCGGAGACGTACTCGAAGGACGTGCGCGAGGTTGCCTCCGGCGGGTACCTCATCTACGACTCCACCTGGCCGCGGAGCGCCCTCCTGCAGCGCGGGGACATCACCGTGATCGGCGTGCCGCTCGCGCAGATGGTGAACGAGAACTTCGACGGCGTCCGCAACCGCATCCTGCTCAAGAACATCGCCTACGCCGGCGTGGTCGCGGCGCTCATCGACCTGGATCTCGAGATCATCGACGGCATGATGAAGGATAGCTACGGCAAGAAGCCGAAGCTCCTCGATTCGAACACCAAGGCGCTGCGTCTCGGCTACGATTACGCGAAAGAGCACCTCCAATGCCCGCTGCCGCTGCGAGTCCGGAAATTGGACAAGACGCGCGGGCACATCATGATCGACGGCAACACCGCCGCGGGCCTCGGATGCGTCTATGCCGGCGCGACGGTCGGAGCGTGGTATCCCATCACGCCGTCCACCTCGCTCATGGATGCGTTCAAGGGCTTCTGCGAGCGCTATCGCGTCGATGCCGAGACCGGCGAGCGCAATTTCGCCGTCATCCAGGCGGAGGACGAGCTGGCCGCGATCGGCATGGTGCTCGGCGCGTCCTGGAACGGCGCGAGGGCATTCACGCCCACCAGCGGCCCGGGCATCTCGCTCATGAACGAGTTCCTCGGGCTCGCGTACTACGCCGAAGTGCCGTGCGTCATCTTCGACGTGCAGCGCGTCGGCCCCTCCACCGGCATGCCGACCCGCACGCAGCAGGCGGACATCATGCTCTGCGCGTACGCCTCGCACGGCGACACGCGGCACGTGCTGCTGTTCCCCGCGAATCCGGAGGAATGCTTCTACATGGCGGCGCAGGCCTTCGATCTCGCCGAGCGTCTGCAGACCCCGGTGTTCGTGATGTCGGATCTGGACATCGGGATGAACGACTGGATGTGCCGGGACCTGAAGTGGGACGACGCGTACCGGCCCGACCGGGGCAAGGTGCTCTCGGCGGAGGAGCTCGCCGGCCTCGACAAGTTCTACCGCTACGTGGACCGCGACGACGATGCGATCACCTACCGAACCTTGCCGGGGGTGAATCCGAAGGGCGCCTATTTCACGCGGGGATCGGGCCACAACCAGTACGGCGCCTATACCGAGGATTCCGCCGAGTATCAGGGGGTGCTCGACCGCTTGAAGCGCAAGTTCTCGACCGCCGCCCGCTACGTTCCCGAGCCCGAAGTCCTCGGCAAGGGCGACAGCAAGATCGGGATCGTCAGCATCGGCAGCTGCGACGGCGCGGTGCGCGAGGCCATCGACGTGCTCGCCCGCCAGAAGATCGCCGTGGACTACATGCGCGTCAAGGCCTTTCCCTTCGGGCACGCCGTGGAGAGTTTCTTGAGCCTGCACGCCACGGTCTTCGTGGTCGAGCAGAATCGCGACGCGCAGCTGCGCTCGCTCTTGACGCTCGAGACCGCGGTCGACAAGTCGAAGCTCAAATCCATCTTGAGCTACAGCGGCTTTCCGATGTCCTGCGACCCCATCGTGGACGGCATCCGTGCGACGCTGCCGGATGCGCCGCGGCTGGCGGCGATCACCGGCAAGGGCGCACGCTAGGAGAATCCCATGTCATTCATCAACAAGCCGAGAGTCGCCCATCCCTCGCTCCCCACCAACGCGCTCGGCATGACGCGGCGCCAGTACGAGGGCAGCATGTCGACCCTGTGCGCGGGTTGCGGCCACGACTCGGTCACCGCCGCGATCGTCGAAGCGTGCTGGGGGCTCGACATGCGCCCGGAACAGCTGGCGAAGCTCTCCGGCATCGGCTGCTCGTCCAAGACCACGGCCTATTTCGTGAGCGGGTCCCACGGCTTCAATGCGGTCCATGGACGCATGCCTTCGATCGCGAGCGGCGCCAACGCCGCGAATCGCGATCTCACCTATGTGGGCATTTCCGGCGACGGGGATTCGCTGTCCATCGGCTTGGGACAGCTGGTGCACGCGATCCGGCGCAACGTCAACATGCTCTACCTGATCGAGAACAACGGCGTCTATGGACTCACCAAGGGTCAATTTTCGGCGTCGGCGGACATCGGCACCAAGGCCAAGAAAGGCGACATCAATCAGAGCCCGCCGATCGATCCGGTGTTGCTGGCGCTCTCCCTGGGCGCAACCTTCGTCGCGCGCGGGTTCTCCGGCGACAAGGCACAGCTCGTGCCGCTGATCCAGGCCGGTATGCGCCATCGGGGCTTCGCCCTGATCGACGTGCTTTCTCCCTGCGTGACCTTCAACGATCACGAAGGGTCGACCAAGAGCTACACCTTCACGCGCGAGCATTATCATCCGGCCATGGAAGCCGACTTCGTGCCGCCCGCTCACGAGATCTCGGTCGATTTTCCGCCGGGCGTGGCCATTCCCGTGCAGCTTCACGACGGCAGCCGGGTGGTGCTGCGCAAGCTCGGCGCGAGCTATGACCCCGCCGATCGAAGCGCCGCCTACGCCTTCATCGAGCAGAAGCTCAAGCACAACGAATACGTCACCGGTCTGATCCACATCGAGGAGAGCGGCAAGACCGAGTTTCACACCCTGAACCGGTCGAGCTCGACGCCCTTGAGCCGCATTCCCTACGAGAAGCTTTCGCCGGGCGGCGCCGCTCTGGAGAAGCTGATGGGACGCTACCGCTAGGGATCGCCGCTCCCGATCTCGCTGCGCCGCCGTTCGACATACGCGTCGAGCTCTTCGCGGACACCGGGATCCATCGGCGGCTCGGCGTACTCCTTCAAGGCGCTTTTCCAGATGTCGGTGGCGCGCTGCGTGGCGTCCTTCCCGCCGGCGATCTGCCAGTTCTCATAGTTCTGCCAATTGGACACCAGCGGCCGGTAGAAGGCGTGTTCGTAGCGTTCCATGGTGTGCGGCTCGCCGAAAAAATGGCCTCCGGTGGCCACTCCCTTGATGGCGTCGAATCCGAGTTCGGCCTCATCGACGGCGATCGGCTTCAGGAACTCGATCATCATCTGAAGCATCTCGACGTCGAGCACCAGTTTCTCGAACGACGCCGTGAGACCGCCTTCCTGCCATCCGGCCGCGTGGTAGATGAGATTGCCGTGGCCGAGGATCGCTCCCCAGAGGGACATCTGCGTCTCGTAGGCGCCTTGCGCATCGGCGGCATTCGAGGCACTGGCATTGGAGGTGCGGTAGGGCAGGCGATACCGGCGCGCGAGCTGTCCGCCGGCGATGTTCGCCTTGGTGTTCTCGGGGGTTCCGAAGGCCGGCGCTCCGGAACGCATGTCGACATTCGAGGTGAAGGCGCCGTACATGACCGGTGTGCCGGGCCGGACGGCCTGCGCGAACACGACGCCGAACAGCGCCTCGGCGTTTTGCTGCGCCAGCGCGGCCGCCAGAGTCACGGGAGCCATGGCCCCCATGAGCGTGAACGGGGTGATGACGACCGCCTGTCCGTGCTCCGCCAGGGCGAGGAGTCCCTCGCACATCGCCTCGTCGAATCGGCGCGGGCTGTTCACGGAGATGATGGTAATGACGCTCGGGCTCCGGGCGATTTCCTCGAGCGTGAGGCCGCGGGCAATCGCCGCCATCCGCACGGCGTCGAGGGCGCGCCCCGCGCCGATGGCCGAACAATGAAAGACCCGGTCGGAATAGATGAGATTCGCCCGGTAGGTATCGAGGTGGCGGGAGTTGGCGGGCAGCTCGATCGGGGCGCACACCTGATTGCCGAGCAGATGAATGGCGTTGAAATACTGCGCCAGCCGGACGAAGTCGCAATAATCCCGGAAGTTTCCAGGACGGCGGCCGCGCTCGCAGTCATGTACGTTGGGCGGTCCGGCCACGAGCCCGAAGTTGATGCGGTTGCCGCCCATGAGGATGCGCCGCGCCGCATTGCGCGGCTCGAGAACGAACGAGGAGGGCGCGGTGGCCAGCGCCTTCTCCACCAGGCCTCGATCGAGGCGCACGGTGCGGGTGAGGGGGTCGACTTGGGCACCGGCCACCGCGAGGATCCCGCATGCGCGCTCGGACATGACCTCCATGCCGAGCTCTTCGAGGATGCGGAGCGACGTGAGATGCACCGCTTCCAGCTGATCCGCGGAGAGGATCTCCATGGGCGGGTAGGGACTGACGACCTCCGTCCAGGGCAATTGCGGTACGGCGGTTCCGTTGGTGCGCCGGCCCCGGCCTCCATGACGGCGGCGGTTGGTGTCGATACCTCGCTCCTCATGCATTTTGGTTGAGCGTCAAAATCATATACTCTCTGCATCGCGAAGCGGATGGCTGCGTGAACGCGACGTCACGATGATTCAGTGCGACATCATGGCGCCACATACCGGGCGACGAGACCTTATGACAACGACTGCGCCGCGGGCCTCCGGCAGGCCGATTCGCATCGCGTACCTGCTGGTTCCGCAGTTCCCCATGATGTCGTTCGCCGCCGCGATCGAGCCGATGCGCTCGGCCAATCGCATGAGCGAACGCCGTCTCTTCGAGTGGACGCTGGTTTCCGCGGAGGGAACCCAGGTCGAAGCGAGCAACGGAATCCGGATTTCCACCGAGTGCCGGCTCGATCAGCTGAAGGCGATCGATCTGCTGATCGTGTGCGCCGGCCTCGAGCCCGCGCAGTTCGGCGCCGGCCATCTCGTGCATCACCAGCTGCGCAGGCTCGCGCGCCATGGTGCCATGATGGGCGGCATCAGCACCGGCGCGTTCGTTTTGGCCGATGCCGGCCTGCTGGCCGATCGCCGCTGTACCGTGCATTGGGAGTACGCGGATTGGTTCCAATCGCGCTATCCGTCGATCGCGTTGAGCCGGGATCTGTACGTCGTGGACCGAAATGTGTTCACCTGCTCGGGAGGTACCGCCGCCCTCGACATGATGCTGCATTTCGTGGGCGAGGCCGCCGGCCCCGCCATCGCCGCCGCGGTGGCGGAACAGTTCATTCATCCCCAGATTCGCCGCCAGGACGAGCATCAACGCCTGGGCGTGCATGCCCGCTATCGCGTCGACAGCCCGAAGCTGGCCGGAATCATCAAGCTCATGGAGAGCGGCGTGGAGAATCCGCTCGATATCCGCGAGCTCGCCGGGCTCGCGGGTATCTCCGCCCGGCAGGTGGAGCGGCTGTTTCGCGAACAGCTCGGCATGTCGCCCAAGGTGTTCTATCTGAAGCTCCGGTTGGCGCACGCCAGGACGTTGCTGAGGCAGACCGTCGATCCCATTCTGGCGGTGGCCGTCGAGTGCGGGTTCGCGTCGACGTCTCATTTCTCGCACGCCTACAAGCGCATATTCGGAATTCCGCCCACCCAGGAGCGCCGCAGCCTGGCGGTACGCAACCCGGGCCGGGCACGCCGCAAGAAGACGCCGAGGCGCTACGGCGGCGCGCGCGGATGATCCGCCGCCCGATGGCACACCGTACAGCCCGACACCGGACCGTGCCCCTGGAGCGCGGGATCGGGATGACGATGGCACTGGAAGCAGAACCCGTGAAACCGGGCCTCGACGCCCTCTCGAAGGTCGGCGCGCGCACTGCGGTGGCAGGCAATGCACGCTTCCATGCCTCGCCCGTCGGCGTAGTTGTGATGACAGGTCAGGCAATTGACCGCGCCATGCTTGTCGTGCGGGAAGTCGAGCGGGAGGGTGCTCGCGCGCCGGACGAGCGGCTCCCGCAGCGTGGCGTCGACCTTGGCGGGCAGCAGCGCGGCCATCCCGATGACGCACGCGACGGCAGCGATCACGATCAAGGTCGAGTGCCGGCCGAAGACCAGCTGGCGGCTCACTCGGGGGGGCGCCGGGGGTACTGCCGGCGCGGCGGCTGATGGGGGCGCTGCTGCTGATGCGGGCGCCGGCGCTGATGGTGGCGCTGCTGCTGACGCGGGCGCCGCTGCTGCCGGCGGCGGCGGTCGGCGGGCTCGCAGCAACATGAGCACCGCGCTCACTGTGGCGGCGACGAACAGGGTGCGTCGCCCCCATCCGCCGAGATATCGCGCGGTCACGACGACGTGCACGGCGATCAGGCAGGCCGTCAGGTAGGCGGCGACGACGTGTGCGGCCTGAAAGCCCCGATGGCTTTGCCATAGGCGGCGGCGCGGCGCCCCGAGTCCGCCGACGACGAGAAACACCAGCAATGCCGTTCCCGCGATGCCGGCCATTTGGTAGACCGGAGCGGTGGACTTCAAATACTCGATCACCGTCCGATCGGCGAGCACGAGGCCGAGGATGTGGACGGCAACGGCGATCAGTGCGGTCCAGCCGAGCAGGGTATGGAGGCGCAGCGAAACGAGCGCGGGCGGTACCGAGCTTCTCGGCCGCAGCGGCGCCCCCACGAGCGCGATACAGGTCAGCGCGCCGATGTAACCCGCCACCTGGGAGGCTTCCCAGCCGATTCCGGCAAAGCCGCCGAATGCCGGCAGGGCGAGCAGCAGCGCAAGGATGGCGAGCCACGCGGCGTAGCGGGCGTCGATTCTTGTTTTAGGCATCGAAAGAAATCCTCGAAGAGGATGATATACAGGCCGGGGAGGGCGCGCCCGTGGGATTGCAACTTTTCCGGGCGAACCGTGTTATGGGTTCAAACGAACACACGAAAGTGCCGACACCATCCACGGAGCCTTCGGGCTCGAGCGAGTTCACGACCTTCATGCGTGCCCATCAGGATATGGTTTTCTCGACGGCCGCCCGACTGGCGGGGAGCGATGCTCAGGCGGAAGACATCGCGCAGGACGTGTTCATCAAGGCCTACGAGAATTTCGAGCACTTGCGGACCAGTCCGGCCGCGGGCGGCTGGCTGAAGACCGTGGCCACGAATCTGACCCTGAATTACCTGACCCGATACCGCAAGCGCTGGCGATTGTTTTCCGAGGAATCGACGGTTCCCGAGATACCGGTTCCGGACGACATGGTTGCGGATCTCAGCGCCGATCAGCGCCAGACCTCGATCCACGACGCTCTGCGCCGGCTGCCGCCCCATCAGCGCGTGCCGCTGGTGCTCTATCATTTCGAGGACTTCTCCTATCAAGAGATCGCGCAGCGGCTCGGGGTTTCGCTCGCCAAGGTCAAGACCGACATCGCCCGGGCCCGCGCGGCGATGTTGCCGATGCTCAAATCGCAAGGCATCGAGGGGGCGGGCGAATGAGCGACCCGCTCGAGACCTTGGTGAGACGTGCGCTGCAGGAGGCGCCTTTGCGGCGTGCGCCGCCCTCGCTCGAGCCGCGGGTGCTGAGAGAACTCGGCCGGCGGGCGGCGTTGCCCTGGTGGCGTCATAGCTTCGCGCGCTGGCCGCGTCTTGCGCGCGCCGGTTTCACCGTGACCTGCGGCTCAGTCGTCGCGGCGGTGCTCGCGGCAACCTGGCCTTGGGCGTCGGGCGGAGCATCGGCGGGTGCCGGGGCGTGGGCGGGCGGCAGTCCGCTCCGGCTGCCGTGGGCGAGATCGGCGCTGACCCTGGTGGAGGTGGCCCGGGAGCTCGATGCCGCACTCGTCCGCGTGGTCCCGCTCGAGTGGCTGTACGGCGCGCTGGCCGCCGGAGTGATCTTGTATGCGGCGCTGTTCGGGCTTGGTGCAGCCGCCTACCGGACGCTTTATCTGAATTCCTCTTCGGCAGGTGATCGATCATGAAAACGCTGCGCTCCTGTGGAATCGTTCTGCTGTGGGTGATCTCGGTGACCGTCTGCAGCGGCATCGCTCGACCGGCAACCGCATCCGACGATGCTCCGTCAGTCACCCAATCCGGGTCCGTCGCCCAATCCGGATCGCCGGCCGATTCGTCCGATGAATGGGAGGGGCGGTCCCATGCGGGCTTCCATCGGCACGGCCATGATCTAGTCAATGTCGGGCGCGACTCGGACCTGCCGGCGGGACAGCGGGCCGATTCGGTGATATCGATTTTTGGCTCGTCCACCGCCGAGGGAGATGCCTCGGACGTGGTGTCGGTGATGGGCAATACGCAAGTGACCGGATCGGTGCGCCACATCGCGGTCGCGGTGCTGGGCAACACGATGATCGACGGGCCCGTCGACGGCGACGCGGTTTCCGTGCTCGGGAACGTGGAACTCGGCCCGAACGCGAACGTCGGGGGCGATGTGGTCGCGGTGGGCGGCAAGGTCGAGCGCGATCCGGCCGCACAGGTACACGGCAGGGTGCAGACGGTGGTCGGCAGCTTCGGCGGATTCGGATGGCTCAAACCGTGGATCGAAAATTGCCTGTTCTACGCGCGCCCGCTGGCGCTCGCACCGGGACTCGGCTGGGCGTGGGGCTTGGCGCTGGGTTTCCTCGCGCTGTACTGCGGACTCGCGCTGCTGTTTCGAGAGGGGGTGACCCGATGCGTGCAGACGCTCGAATCGCAGCCCGGCATGACGCTCGTGGCTGCGCTCATCACGGTGCTGCTGACGCCGGTATTGGTGGTCCTCTTGTGCATCACCTTCGTCGGAATCGCGGCCGTGCCTTTCGTCGCCGTCGGCCTTCTCTGCGCGAGTGTGTTCGGAAAGGCGGTGATGCTCGCATGGCTGGGCCATCGCGTTCTCGGCGCCCGCGGGGCAGAGCGCTTCGGACATCCGGCCGCTGCGGTCCTGGTCGGCGGCCTCATCGTGCTGGTGCTGTATCTCGTGCCGGTGCTGGGATTCATCGTGTACAAGATTCTCGGCGTATTCGGGCTGGGCGCGGTGGTCTACACGCTCGTGCTGCTCGCGCGCGCGCGGCGCGCGGAGCATTCGGAACGCGCGGCGACGACGAACGCGCCCGGCGGCGCAGGGACAGCCGGCGGCGCAGGGACAGCATATGGCTCCGCCGCTGCTCCCGCTCCGGAAGCCGCGCCGAATCCGGCGGTTCCGCCCGATGCCGGCGTGCGCGCAAGTTCCCCGCACCCTGCGGGCGCCGCGGCGCCGGTCATCTCCGCCACGGGGTTGCCGCGGGCGGGATTCTGGGTTCGCATGGCCGCGCTGCTGCTCGATGCCCTGCTCGTGGGGTTCTTGATGGGCGTGTTGCGTCACAAGTTCGACGCGGAGCTCCTGCTGCTCGCGATTTACGGCGCGGTCATGTGGAAGATGCGCGGTTCGACGGTCGGCGGCATCGTCTTCGACTTGCAGGTCGTTCGCCTCGACGACCGCCCCGTCGACTGGGAGACGGCGATCATCCGGGCGCTCGCGTGCTTCCTGTCCTTGGCGGTGATCGGACTGGGATTCTTCTGGATTGCATTCGATGCCGGCAAGCAGGCTTGGCACGACAAGATCGCGGGCACCGTGGTGGTCCGGGTGCGCAAGGGCGTCCCGCTGGTGTGATGGCGTCCCGCTGGTGTGATGGCGTCCCGCCGGTGTGATGGCGTCCCGCCGGTGTGATGCTCGCGGCCGGTCCCGACGGCTCCGCCTCAGCGGTGCCGATCGTTCGCCGCGGATTGCGGCTCGTCTGCGGGCTGCAGATCGAGTTGCAGCAGGCGGTGAGTGAGTGCCTCCGGGGTCAGGGGCCTCGACAGCAGAAAACCCTGCGCTTCGTGACAGCCGCGCCTGCGCAGCCACTCCAGCTGCGCCGGCCGCTCGATGCCTTCGGCGGTGACGGTCACTTTCAGGCTGTCGCCCAGCGAGAGGATGGTATTGGCGATTGCCGCATCGCTCTCCGAACGATCGAGGTTGTGCACGAATGCCTTGTCGATTTTGATCCGGTCGGGCGGAAACCGGGTGACGTATGCCAGCGAGGAGTAGCCGGTGCCGAAGTCGTCGAGCGCGATCCGGCATCCCAGCCGGCGCAGCCGCTCCAGGGTTCCCTGCACGCGGTCCGAATCCTTGATCAGGAGCGATTCGGTGATCTCGACTTCGATCAGCGAGGCGGGCACGCCCGCGGCCGCCGCCTCGTCCTCGATCAGGCGGGCCGGATCTCCGTACAAGAGCTCCTTGCCCGAGACGTTCACCGCCACCGGAACGCGGACGCCGAGATCTTGCCATGTGCGCAGCTGGCGGCATACCGCACGGATCACCCAGCCGCCCAGGTCGATGATCAGACCGCTGTCCTCGGCAATCTCGATGAACCGGGTGGGCGGTATGTCGCCGTACTCCGCATCGCACCAGCGCAGCAGCGCCTCGACTCCGATGAGCCGATTGTCCTGCAGCCGAAATTTGGGCTGATAGTGCAGCTGCAGCTGATTCTCCTGCAGTGCGCGCCGCAACCGGCCCTCCAGATCGAGCCAGTCCCTGATGCGCGCGCTCATTGCGGGCGTGTATGAAACGATCGATCCGGAGGCTTCCGACTTCGCCTGGTTCCTCGCGGTGTCGGCGTGCTTCAAGACGGTGGACACGTCCGTGCCGTCATCCGGGTAGATCGCGATACCGGCGCTCGGGATCGAATAGAACTCGAGCCCGTCGTACAAAATGGGGTCCTTCAGCATCGCGGAGCATGCGCGGGCGATCTCGAGAGCGACCTCGCGCGCTGCTGCATCGGCCACCAGAATCACGAATTCATCACCTCCGAAACGCGCGACCGACAGCGAGGGATGGGCGGCCCGGAATGGGGCGAGCAAGCTCATCAGCTGGTCCGCCACTGTTTTGAGCACGGCGTCCCCGACCGAATGACCGAAGGTGTCGTTCACGCGCTTGAAGCCGCCGAGATCGACGTAGATAACCCCGACTTGGTGGGACTGCGCGGCGGCCTCGAACAACCGCTCCGCGGTCTCGATGCAGCGCTGCCGATTCGCAAGGCCGGTCAGGGGATCGTAATACGCGAGCCTCTCGATGCGCTCGGCGGCGGCCGCGTTGCGCAGGATGTAGGCGAGCCGGCGCGGGAGCAGCGCCCAATTGACGGGCTTCGAGATGAAGTCCGTGGCGCCCGCCTCGAACGCCCGGCTGATGGCCGCCGCATCCTCGTGACCCGTGACCATGACGATGGGAACCGTCGCGAAGCGGGGTTCCGCCCGGAGCCGCTTGCACACGGCGTAGCCGTCCATGCGGGGCATGTCGACGTCGAGAAGCACGATGGCAACTTCCCGCGACAGAGCAGCCTCGAGCGCGGCGGCCCCGTTGTCGAAACTCTGGGCCGCGAGCCCGGATGCCTCGGCCGTCTCGGCCAGCAGCAGCCGTCCGAGGTCCTCGTCGTCGGCGATGATCGCGATTCCTTTCGGGGGAGATCGCTCGATCATGCGCTGGCCTTGAGCTCGAGCCGCGCGAGTTCCTCGAGAAGCGGCGCATGCGCGGCCCGGATGGTCCCGTACAGAGCGGCGGCTCTCGTACCGTCGCGGTCGTTGCAGGCCTTCTCCAGCTGGCGTACATAGCGTGCGAAGGCGAGCGCGCCCACATTGGCCGCGCTCGACGCCAATTTGTGGCAGACCGCGCTTGCCGCCGGATGGTCGCCGCCGGAAAGCGAGGTGTCGAGTTCCTCCATCGCCCGGGACGATCCGGATTGGAAGAGTGCCACGAGCTTCGAGTACAAGCTCGGACCGTTGGTCCGGAGCGCCTTGAGCCCGTCCACCGTCGACATGTCGATTTCCGCAAGCGGCGCCGACTCGGCCGCTGTACCGGGTCCGGCGGAGGCGGCGGTCCCGCCCTGGTCCGCATCGGAACGGCCCGGCGCGCCGATCCATCGGAGCAGGAGCTGCGTGCACTGGTCGAAGGTGTAAGGCTTGCTCAGCAAGTCATCCATGCCGGCGGCGAGACAGGAAACCCGATAGCTCTCGGCGTCGTGCGCCGTCAACGCAATGATGGGCACGCGCCGCCCGGCCGGTTCCTGCTCGCGGATCAGGCGGGCGGCGGCGAAGCCGTCCATGGACGGCATGTTGAGGTCCATCATGATGAGGTCGAAGCGCTCCGTGGAATTCCGCGCGACCGCCTCGGAGCCATTGTCCACCCACACGCAACTGCAGCCGAGTTCCGCCAGATATCCTTGTGCCACCGCCGCGTTGACCGGCTCGTCCTCGACCAGGAGCACATGAGCGCCGATCGCGATTTCCTCGCTCGCGGGCATGGAGTCGCCGGTGCCCGAGTGCCATCCCGCGGCGGCGCGCAGGGCCGCGCCCAATGCATCCCGATGCACGGGCTTGGCGACGATCAGGGCGGGATCGACCGCGTGCCTGCAGGCGAGGCTCTCCATTTGCGCGGCGGTGGCGACGATCACGATCTTCGGCGGCGAGGTTGGCGCGCGGCTGAGCGCCTCCTCGACGAGGGCTGCGTGCGTGCTCAAATCGACGATCAGCAAGCCGCCTGCGCCGAGGCTGTCGAGGCCGTGATCGCCCGGATGGTGGAGCACCGAGAGGCCCAGCGCCGCGGCGTGGCGGGCGAGGGATTCAGCCATCGCGGGTCTACGCGTGAGGATCCGAACGAATTGCCCGTCGAACGGGGCCGCCATTTCCTGCGGCGGCTCGGCCGAAGTTTCCAGGGGCAGGCGCACGTGGAAGGTCGATCCCACGTTCGGCGTGCTTTCGAGGGTGATGGTCCCGCCCATGCGCTCCGCCAGCTCGCGGCAGATGGCCAAGCCGAGACCGGTGCCCCCGAACCGCCGCGTGGTCGATTCGTCGGCCTGAGTGAACGGCTCGAAGATCTTGTCGATGGTCGCCGCGTCCATGCCGAGCCCGGTATCCGTTATCGAGATGCCGAGCATCGCGCGGCGCGAGTCGATCGAGTCGACTTCCGCCTTGACCACCACCTCGCCCTGCGCGGTGAACTTGACCGCATTGCCCACCAGGTTCAACACGATCTGGCGGATTCGCAGGGGATCGCCGCGCACCGTGCATGAATGGCGCAAGGGCGGGTGCACGATGAGCTCGATTCCCTTGGCCTCCGCGGCCCCTGCGAACAGCGCCGTGCACTCCTCGAGGAGGCGGATCAAGTCGAGGGGCAGCGACTCGAACTCCACCTTGCCGACTTGGAGCTTCGACAGATCCAGAAGATCGTTGACGATCTTGAGGAGAATCTGCGCGGAGGATCGAATGGTCTGGGTGAGTCTCGCCTGCGTGGAGGAGAGCGCGGTGCGTCCCAGGAGCTCGGTCATGCCGACGACGCCGTTCATCGGCGTGCGCAGCTCGTGACTCATGCGCGCCAGGAAGTCGCTCTTGGCCCGCGCGGCCTCCGCGAGCCTCCGGTTGCTTTCTACGAGCTCGCGCGTGCGAGCCTCGACCTCGGACTCCAGCCGCTGCTTGCCCTCCACGATGCGCCGGATCTTCTCGTGGTGAGATCTCACGCGGTAGCCGATGAATGCGAGAATCACCAGTGCGTAGAACGCGTAAGCCCAGGAGGAGCGCCACGGCGCCGCATTGCGGTGAATCGTCAGCCGCAGTGGCGGGTCGCTCCACACCGAATCCGCATTCGCCGCCCGCACTTCGAGCAGATGGTCGCCCGCATCGAGGTTGGTGAGAGTCACCCGATGCTGCGTGCCGAGATCGATCCAGTGATCCGATAGGCCCGCCACCCGGTATGCGAGACGGTTGCGCTGCGGTGAGATGAAATCGAGCGCGCCGAAGTCGAGCGAGACGATGCTGGCCCGGTAGTCGAGGGCGATGCGGTTCAGCAACCAGTACGGGGTGGCGCTCTGGACCGGCACGCCGAGGACCTCGAGGCGCGTCAACGCGACGCGCGGCGCGTGCGCGTTCTCCGACAAGCGCAGCGGATCGAAGACGTTGAATCCGCCGGGGCCGCCGAAGCACAGCCGGCCGTCGCGCAGGCGGTGATAGGCGTTGTAATCGAACTCCTCTCCCTGCAGCCCGTGTTCCCGATGAAAGGTCTTGACGGCCTGGGTGTCGGGATCGAGACGCATCAGACCCGCATTGCCGCTCAGCCAGAGACGGCCCTTCGCATCGCTCAGGACACCGTAAATGGTGTCGCTCGACAGGCCTTCTTCGCGCGAGAGGGACTTGAACCGAATGGCGTCGGGCGAGGCGGGCGTGCCCACGACGCGTGCCAGGCCGGCCCCGTCGGTCGCGACCCAGATGCTGCCGCCGGCGTCCGCCTCGAGCGCATAGATGGTGTTGGATGGGAGGCTGGCCGGATCGGCGGGGTCGTGCCGGAACACCTTCATCACCGTGCCGTCCGCGCGTGCAAGATCGAGGCCGCCGTCGTCCGTGCCGATCCACATGTTGCCGCGGGAGTCCTCGGCGAATGCGGTGACGCTCGCCGCGCTGATCGCGCCCGGCGTCTTGTTCGCGTAAGGAAGCTGGCGTACGGCACCCGTGGCCGGATCGAGCACGTTGGCCCCGCCGTCGTGGATACCGATCCACAGGCGTCCGTCGCGCGCCTCGAAGATGGTCATGATTCCTTCCCGGCTGAGACTTCTTGGATCGCCGGCCTTGACGGGAATCGATTGCAGCCGGTGATCGGGAGTGAGCTTCTCGAGCCCGCTCGTCATGGTGCCTATCCAGAGCGTGCCGTGCCGATCCTGCTGGAGCGCCATCACGCGGCGGTCTCCGAGCGCCTCGCGCCGCCCGACGATGGCGTCGATGTCCATGGCCTCGCCGCCCGCGTCGTCGAATTGCACCAGGCCGCCGCCCATCGAGCCGATCCAGATCCTGCCGTTGGGCGCGTCGGCGAAGGCGGTGACCGGGTTGCCGTCGAGCCACTTCGGGCGCTGGCCGCCGAATTCCCGGCTGCGGGGATTCCAGCGGCTGACGCCGCCCTCGGCGGTGCCGATCCATATCAACCCGGCGGGGTCCTGATACAGCGAGATCACCAAGGAGTCGGGCAGCGAATCCGGATCCCGTTCGTCATGGCGATAATGGGAGAATCCCGCCCCACTCATCAGATCGAGTCCTTCGGAGGTGCCGACCCAGAGATGCCCCGAACGATCCCGAAGGATGGCGCGCACGTCATCGCTCGCCAGGGAGGCGGGGCGTCCGGGATCGTGCCGGTAGGCCTCGAGGATGTGTCCGCTGGAATCCATGCGATCGATACCGCCGTCGTAGGCGCCCACCCAGAAGCTGCCGTCCTCGTCCTCGACGATGGCCGAGATCCGCTTGCCGCCGAGCGATCGGGGATCGTCGGAGCGGAAATGCGAGAAAGCCCCGCTTTCGGGCTGCCATCGGTCCAGGCCCTTGGCGGTGCCGATCCACACGGCTCCCGAGCGGTCCAGCGTGAAAGTGAAGATCTGGTCGTCGCTCAGCGAATCGGCATCGGCCGGATCGTGCCGGAAATGCTCGAATCGCCCGGACCCGGGGTCGAGCACATCGATGCCGGCATCGTCGCTTCCGACCCAGACGCGTCCACGCGCGTCGATCGCGAGCGCGCGGGTCACATCGCTCGACAACGAGTTCGGGTCCTTCGGGTCGTGGTGGAATCGGGTAAAGGTGTCGGTGGCGCGGTTCCACCGGGCGAGCCCGGCGTCCTTGATCGCGATCCACAGATCGTGATGAGCGTCCTCGGCGATCTCGCGGATGAAATTGCCGGGCAACCCCTGGGAGGTGCGCGAATAGGCGTACCGGTAGAGCTCGTGGCCGTCGTAGCGCACCAGGCCATCCTCGGTGGCGATCCAGACGAAGCCTTGCGAATCCTGGAGCACGGCATCGACCCGCCCCTGAGGCAGGCCGTTCGCGGGGGTGAGGTGATCGAGAACCAGCGGCGGCGCCTCCGCGGCGCCGGCCGGGTCCGCAGCGCCGGCCGCGATCGAGCCGGCGAGCAGCCACGCCGCGCCGATCAGCAGACCCTCCCGCACACACATATAGGCACTCACCCGGCTACGATGCCCCAACCGCGGCGTCGATGGATTGAAGCGTCCGGCAATCCCCGCTCGAGCGTTGCGGGGATAGGGAGATGCACTTCACATTTCGTTCATTGGTTCGGTACCCAGCTCTCGATCGACGCAGATCGCGCGGCGCCGCCGGGAGAGGTGTTCGAGGTCCACCAGGGGACCGACTTCGCCCAGGTGTAGCCCTTCGCCCAGGTATAACCCTTGGCCCAGGTGTAGCCGTTGGTCCAGGCGTAGGCTTGGTTCCAGCTATAAGCCTGGCTCCAGGCATACCCTTCGCTCCAAGTGTAGCCCTGGGTGGAGTAGGTCGAGCCGCTCGACCACGAATAGCCGTCGGACGGCGTCGAAGCGCCCCAGGTCGAGCCCGCCATGTTCATGACGTAGTAATCGCCGTTTGCATCCTCGTTGGCGGGGCCGCCGAAGTGCTCCGTTCCGGCGAGATCGGCGGCGATATTGAGTCCGAGATTCGCGCAGCCCGTCGCCGAGCTGTTTACCGCGGAGACGGCGTTGATGAGGCCGGCGCCCTGCTGAAAAACGCTGTAGGCCAGCGTGCCGTTCGAGCTCACGGCCGGTCGCGCCGAGGCGAGCAGACGGCACTTGACGTTGTCGGGGGTCAGAGCGGGATCGGATTGCAGCATCAGTGCCACCACACCGCTGGTGACGGCGGCGGCCATCGAGGTTCCCGACATGGTGAACATCTGCGCGGTGGGCGCCATGGACCCGGGGTCGATGTTCGCGAGGTAGCTCTGGCTCGACATGGAAGCGACCATGTGGCCGCCGGGCGCGATCACCTCGGGCTTGACGAAGCCCTCGTAGGTGGGTCCCGCCGAGGAGAACGAGGCCAGTCGATCGTCCGATAAATCATACGGCGTGAAGTTGTCGGTGAGCGCGCCGGTCGTGATCACGTAAGGCACGTTGCCGGGCACGTCGACGGTCATCGGGTTCGGGCCTTCGTTGCCTGCGGCCACGACCACGACGATCCCGGCCTGCCAGGCGGCCATGACCGCCTGATTGAGCGGGTCGTTCCAGTAGTAGGACTCGGGCGTCGCGCCGAAGGAGAGGTTCACCACACGAATCTTGTATTTCGCGCGGTTGGCGACGATCCAGTCGAGACCGCTGATCACGTCGACGTAGCGTCCGCCGCCCTCCCCGTCGAAGGCGCGGACGATCACGAGATTCGCCTGCGGCGCGATCGACAGGTAGCTGCCCGAGAGGTTCACGGCGCCGCCGGCCGCGATCGAGGTGACGTGCGTTCCGTGCCCGTAGGGGTCACCGGTGACCGGACCTGAACCCCCATTGGTCACGTCGACCGTGGCCAATATTCGCGTGCCGTAGTTCTGGCTCGGGGCCTGCCACAGGCCGCTGTCGAGCACCGCGATGGTGACGCCTCGGCCGGTGATGCCCGCTTGCTGCAACGTATCCGCGCCGACCAGCATGGGGTAATTCGTCTGGTAAAGCAGCGTGGGCGTATTCACCCCGGTGCCGTCCTGCGGTACCGTGCTGCCGCTCGTCGCAGCGACGACCGACGTTGTGACCGCGGGAACGAGCGGCAGCTTATTTGCCGTCACCAGGGTCGTCGACACCACATCGTCGACCGTCGAGGTTACCGTGGAAGTGACGCCGCCCAGCAATCCGCCCAGCAATCCCGACGGTCTCAGGGCTCTATCGGCGAACACATGAACGCCCGGCATGGCGCGGAGCTGCGCCGCCTGCCACGGATACAGATGCGCAGAGACCGCGTTGACGATGGCCAGGTCATGCTCGATCGGTGCGCCCACCCAAGCCACGTCCCGGCGGGCGGTGTCGAGACTGGCTGCTTGGACCAGGAATCGGGGGGTGCCCGGAGAGTCGCGGGTGTCGGGGCCCGTAGCGGCCGTCACCGCGGCCGCGATCAGAAACATGCCGACAGAGAGGATCAACGTTCTTGAGTTCATGCGCCTTACCTGAGTCGCCGGATCCCGACAGTCCGGATTGCGGTGCATTACATCCGGAAGTTGAACCGGTTACGGTCGAGCCGGACTCACGTCTCAGGAGGCGATTTGTGACGGACGTCTCATAACGATGGTGTCAAATCGGCGGCGGCCGGCCTCGCTGTAGAGATCCCCGCTGCCGTGCCGGCAGCCGAGCTCCAGCAGCGCTTCCCGCTGCGCATCATCATCCACCCCGGTCGCGATCGGGGTGATCCCCAGCGCCGCGGCGGCGCCGATGCCGGCGCGGCAGACCTTGAGCGCCACGCTATCCGATCTGAGAGCGGTGACCCACGCGCGGTCGAGCTGCAGTCCCCAGATCGGAGCACGCGCGAGCCGGTCGAGCGAACCGAATCCGCGGCCCATCTCGTCGATGACGATCTGCACACCCATCTCGTGAAGCGCCTGATACACGGAAAGATTCATGCTGGCGAAAGTGCGCTCGGAAATCCGAATCTCGAGCCTGGAGGCGGACAGTCCACCGCGCCCGAGCATTTGTGCGATGTCGTCGACGAAATCATCCTGCAGCAGGTGATGCCTCAGGGGTCCGAACGATAGACGCGCATCCGGCGGGAGTTCCGCAGCCAGCGCCTCGAAGTCCTCGCGCAGGCCGTCGAGCAACGAGCGGGAGAGGAGCGTCGCCAGTCCCGTCGTCTCCGCCATCCCGAGAAATTCCGCCGGCGCGAGCTCGCCGCGCAGCGGATGAATCCAACGCGCGTACCCCAATTGTGCGACCAGCCGTCCCGAGGCGAGATCGTGGCGCCCCGTGTAGCGGAGCCGGATCTCGCGGCTCGCGATCGCCTCGCGAATCTCGCGCGCCGCATCGAGCCGGGCGATGGAGCGAAGTTTCAGCGTGTCCGTGAAGAAGTGAATCCGGTCCGAGCTCGCGCGCCGGCACTCGGCTGCCGCCGATCTTGCCTTGTCGAGGAGGCTGCGCGGCGAGGAACCGTCCTGCCCGAGGATGGAGACGCCCGCATACGGCGTCACATGGAACGACGCATCTCCGATCTTCGCAGGCTCGCGCAGGCTCGCGCAGACTCTCGAGACGCAGCGCTCGATCGTGTCGCGATCGGAGCTCTCGATGACGATCGCCAGAAGCTCCGCGCTCAGCTGACCGAGATACCAGCTCGAATCGGACCCGCCGTCTTGCGTGGACCGCGTCTCCTCGGGCAGCCGCAAGATGGCGGCGCTCAGAACTTGCTCGGAGATTCTGGCATCGACGACACGTGCGATCTCGGCCAGCCCGTCCAGATAGATGAGCGCCAATGCGGCGGGCTTTTCCTGGATTGCGGCCTGCGACAGGGTGTCGTTGAAGCGGCTCAGGAATCCGCGCCGGTCGAATCGAGGACGGGCGATGTCGTCGGACGGCGCCGCCTCGTCCGATCGCGAGCCCGCCGAGAGGGCGCGAATGACGCACAGCGCGCGATCCGGTCCCTGTGCGTAGGCACGCAGCTCGTAGCGCACATCGTCGCATTCAAAGCGAGTCTCGACCGGCTTGCGCTGGGCGATGCACCGGCGCACCGCGTGCTTGACGGGCAGCGCGGCGGCCTCCGGCCAGACCGAATCCAGGCGGGCCCCGGCGGCATCGGCCGGCGGAAGGAGGGCGCCCACGGCCCCGCCGCCGACGTGATCCATGATGACGCCGTCGCGTCTCACCAGGACGGCGAGATCGGGCAGGGTTTCGCTCAGTATCTCGGCCATCCTGCATGTAAGCATTAAGGGGGTAGGGATTTCCTAGAACCAGGTCCCGTCCAGGGTCTTATTTTGACCGAACCCAAGGTACCCGGCAGAATTCGCGTCATGATCTGGACATGGAAGTCGGGCCCGCGCCTCCTGCGCCGCGCTCGAACGGGCCTCACGACGCTGGCACTCGCGGCCGCATTTCAGCCGGCCGCTTTCTCGGCCGACAGCCATTGCAAGCTCGGCAAGATGGCCGAGTTTCCGATCACCATGCGGGGCCTGCGGCCGCTGATGACCGCAGGAATCAACGGAACCGACGTTCAATTCGTGCTGGATAGCGGCGCCTTCTACAGCACTATCAGCCCGGCGAGCGCCGCCGAACTCAGGCTCGAGACCCATTTTGCGCCGGTCGGGTTCTACATGCGGGGCGTGGGTGGAGGGAGGGCGGACGTGTCCATCGCCACCGTCAAGACATTCACGCTCGCCGGTGTTCCGATCAAGAACGTCGAGTTTCTGGTCGGCGGGAGCGAGTTCGGAGCCGGCAGCGTCGGGCTGCTGGGCCAGAACATCCTCCACCTCGGCGACGTGGAATACGATTTGGGGAACGGCGTCGTGCGCTTGATGAAGCCCATCGACTGCCGAAACACCGTCCTCGCCTACTGGGCCACCGCCTCGACGCCGTATTCGGTTCTTTCGATCGATGCGCCGAACGGGCTGGACCGCCATACCGGCGGAACCGCTTACGTGAACGGCGCCGAAATCCGGGTAGAGTTCGATACGGGCGCCGGAAGCTCGGTTTTATCGCTGCGCGCGGCCGCGCGGGCGGGCGTCAAACCCGACTCTCCCGGAGTCGTGTATGCCGGGGATTCCTATGGAATCGGCAAGACCACCTATCCGACCTACATCGCTCCGTTCGCCAGCTTCAAGATCGGCGACGAGGAGATCAAGAACACCAGATTGCGGATCGGCGACATCGATCTTCCGAACGCAGACATGCTGCTCGGACCGGATTTCTTCCTGTCTCATCACATCTACGTGGCCAACAGCCAGCGCAAACTGTATTTCACCTACAACGGCGGCCCGGTGTTCAATTTGGCCGTCAGGCACCCGACGGCCGAGGACGCGCCCCCGGTCGAGCCGGCGCAGCTTCAGACGGGGCTATCGCCCTCGTCACCCGGCAATGAAGCCCCTTCGGCCGTGCCGCATGATCAAGAAGCAGCCGACTTGAGCCGCCGCGGCACCGCAGCCGCGGCGCGCGGCGATCTCGAGCACGCAATCGCCGATCTCACCCAGGCGTGCGAGCTCGCGCCTGAGGTACCGGAGTATCTCTATCAGCGAGGTCTCGCGCACCTGCAGAACAAGCAGCCGGATCTCGCGATGACGGATTTCGACCGGGCGCTCGAGTTGCGATCGAACGACGCTCAGGTGCTGCTCGCGCGAGCGCATCTGTGGTTCCGGCGCGGCGACAGCTCACGTGCGGCGGCGGATCTCGCCGCCGCGGACGCCGCCGCGTCGAGGGAATCCGATCTCCGGTATCAGATGGCGCTCGGCTATGAAGCGATCGATCTTCCGGGTTCGGCCATCAAGCAATACGATTTGTGGATCGAGTTTCACCCGGTCGACGCACGCTATCCCAGGGCGCTCAACGGCAGATGCCGGGCGCGTGCCCTCCAGGGAGAGGAGCTGCCGCTGGCGCTCAAGGATTGCGATACGGCTGAGCGCCGCGTTCAGAAATCGAGTCCGGAATTTGCCAAGATCTTGGATTCGCGAGCGCTCGTGTTGCTGCGCATGGGCAGCTTCGACAAGTCCATCGCCGACTACAACGCGTCTCTGAAAATCAACCCAAAGAATCCCTGGGGATTGTACGGCCGCGGCATCGACGAGCTGCGGCTGAACAAGGCTTCCGAGGGGCAGGCCGATATCGAACGTGCGAAGTCGCTATGGCCGCAAGTTGCCAATGAATTCAGTCGACGCGGAATAGCGCCCTGAGGTTGGAATATCGACCGGGTACCCGAGGCGAGCCTCTCGGCCGCCGCGAATAGATCCGATCAGCTCTCGAAGAACCCCATCTTCACGCCCGCGAGCTGCACGACGTCGTTGTCATTCAACCGCCGTGCCTGAGGGCCGATCGGCACGCCATTGACCTGCGGATAGTCATTCTCCCTGCCGCTGTCCACGTGCACGATGAAGTAGCCTTCGGCGCGGCGCGTAATGGCCGCCACCTGAACGCCGGGCCGTCCGAGCGTCGTGAGCGCCTTGGTCAATTCCAGCTCGCGGCCCGCGAAGGCACCGCTCAGCACTTGCAGCTTCGCCTTGGGGAGCGCCGCCGCGCTGTCGGGTACGGGGCCGGTGGTGCCGGGGCGCTTGGCGGCGACTGCCTTGGCAGCCTGATCGACCGCGGCACCGACGCGGCGAATGCGGTCCTCGCCCTGTGAGCTCGGGGTGATGACCATGGTCTTTTCGAACTCATCCTGTTCCGCATCGCCATCCTGGCTGTCGACGAACCGAAGCTGATGGTGCCCGACGGTGATCACATCGCCGTGCTGCATCGCGTGCTTCTTGATCAGCTTGCCGTTGACATAAGTGCCGTTGGTGCTGTTCAGGTCCTCGAGGAACGAATCGTTCAGGATGTTGATGATGAGCGAGTGATGACCGCTGACGGCCGGATTGTCGATCCGGATGTCGTTGTCCGGGAGGCGCCCAATGGTATAGCGCTCCTTGTTCATGTTGTATTCTGCGAGGATTTGACCATCCAAGCTGAGCATCAGGCGTGCCACAGACTCATCTCCCTAACCGAACCATCCCAGGATTTTGTCAAATATACGCCGTTGCGCGGGGAACGGCTCAGCCACATGCGCCATGATGACCGAGATGTTGTCCCGGCCGCCATTATCGTTCGAAAGCTGAATCAACTGTTTAGCAACCATATCAAGATTAGCACTAAAGGTGCTGATTGTTAAATGAATATCCTCATCTTCTATCATGTCCGACAAGCCATCGGAACAGAGAACGTAGTAGTCGCTCTTCTGTACGGGCTGTTCGTGAATCTCGACCTCTACATTCTGTTCCACCCCGAGCGCGCGGGTAACATAATTCTTGTTGGTGGCCCGCTGGGCCTCCTGCTGAGAATAGAAGCCACGGTCCACCAGTTCCTGCAGCAGCGAATGATCCAGAGTCATTTGCTCGAATCGATTGTCACGCAGCCGATAGAGCCGCGAGTCGCCGACGTGCGCGATGGACATCCTGTTGTCGTGGAACAGGCAGGCCACCACCGTCGTACCCATACCCTCACATTGAGGCTGAGTCTTGGAGGTGTGGTAGATGATTTTATTGGCTCTGTGAATCGCGTCACGCAGAATGATGCTGGGGCGCGTCAATCCGCTCTCGGCGTCGCGTACCGAGAGGTCTTCCCGGGTCACCGCATCGCGCACCAGGTTGATGATGGTTTTGACGGCGATGCCGCTCGCCACCTCGCCGGCGTTGTACCCGCCCATGCCGTCGGCCAGCACGAACAACCCGATGTCCGCTTCGGTGCCGATCATGTCCTCGTTGTGTTCGCGCACCTTCCCCGTGTCGGTGAGTGCGACGCTCGCGATTTTTCCCCTCAAGCTCATGAATGTCTCTCGATCATGGCAGTCCCGTCGGCAATCGCGACCGACAGTCCTCCAAAGCCGCCGCCATTTGGGCCCCGGATTCGAATCGCGCCTCGGGAGTCTTGGCGAGCGCGCGGTCTATGATGCTCTCGACACAGGCCGGAAGATCGGGCCGATAGGACCGGAGCGGCGGATGCGGGGATTCCGCAATCTGCTGCATCAACCCCGTCATGGAGTCGGCGGTGAACGGCAAGTGCCCGGTCAGCAGCTGAAACAGGCTAACACCCAGCGAGAACAAGTCCGAGTGACCGGTCACAGTCCGTCCTTCGAGCTGTTCGGGCGACATGAAGGAGGGGGTGCCGAGCACGATCCCCGTGCGGGTGGTGCCCGTGCCGGTGAGCCGCGCGATGCCGAAATCGGTGATCTTCAACACATCGGCGTTGGGGTCATACATGATGTTGGCGGGCTTGATATCGCGATGGACGACTTGTTGTTTATGGGCGAATCCGAGCGCCTGGGCGGTTCGACCCATCAGCTCCAGCACCTTTCTCGGCTCCAGCAGGTTATCGGAGGTCGCGTAGTCGCTCAAATGCCGGCCCTTCAAGTATTCCATCGCGATGTACGCGAGCCCGTGCTCTTCGCCGACATCATAGATGGTAACGATATTGGGGTGGTTGAGGCGCCCCGCAGTTTCGGCTTCGCGAAAGAAGCGGGTTCTCGCTTCGGTCAATTCCGACTCGCTGAACTCGCTCGCGAGCGGAATGGCTTTGATGGCGACCAGGCGGTTGATGGCGGTGTCGCGGCCGAGATGCACGACTCCCATCGCGCCGCGCCCGATCTCGCGCTCCAGTTGATAACGGCCGAGCCGCCGCGCCTCGCCGGCCGAGGCACCCGCCGGCGCATTGCCGCCGGTCGAGGGGGCGGGGCCCGCGGCGGCGGGGCCCGCGGCGGGAGACGCTTTGCGCGGTGCGGGCGCCGGCGCGAGCGGCCGTGAGAGCGCGCCGGTCGAGGCTGGCCGGGCCTTGGCCGCCGCACGCTCGATGTCCATCAAACGCCGCAGCCGAGCGCCGACATCCCGGTAGGTGTTGTCGATGCGAGCCAGATGGCGGTACACCGCGGTCGCCTGAACTCCACGTCCGCGCTGCTCGAGCTGAGTCCCGAGCGCGTAAAGCTCGCCGAGCACCGTGGTACTGCCCTTGCGACCCTTGAGCTCGGCGAAACGCTGCTCGAAATTGTCCAGAAGGCGGGCGGTGTCGGGCCCCGGCGGCAATGGAATCTTGGGCGCCGGCGCGGCGGGCGCGGAAGAGGCCCAGATGGACAGCAAAAGGAGGGTGCTGCCCCCGCTCAAAAGCACCGCCCCGGGCAACCAGGCCCATGGACTCAAATTGACGTGGGACCGAAGCAAGAGGTCCAGCCCCAACAGGCCGAATCCCACGATTGCCGCGATCATCCCGAACTTGCGCATGCTATAGACATAATCCGCGTACAGAAGCGGCGAAGTATAGGTGATCGGGCGACCCCGACTGCAATGCTAAGCTCACAAAATGCTGCCAAGGAACCCGATGGCGAAGGTAAAAGAGGTTTTTGTCTGCCAGTCCTGCGGGACCCCGTCTCCCAAATGGCAGGGGCAGTGTGCCGGGTGCGGTGAATGGAACACGCTGGTGGCCGAGGTGCGGTCGAGCGGATCCCGGAGCCCGGCGGCGGGCCGTTCGGGCCGGACGGAGCCGCCGGTTTCCCTGGCCGCCGAGGCGGCCGCCGAGCAACCCCGGATCTCCACCGGATCCGCGGAGCTCGACCGGGTGCTCGGGGGTGGCTTGGTGACCGGCTCGGTGACCTTGATCGGGGGCGATCCTGGAATCGGCAAGTCGACGCTGATGCTGCAATCGGCCGCCGCACTCGCCGCCGCCGGACCGGTCCTGTACGCGACCGGGGAGGAGTCGATCAAGCAGGTGGCGCTGCGCGCGCGGCGTCTGTCGCTCGCGGAGTCGACCGCCCGGCTGGTCGCCGAGACTCAGGTCGAGGCCATCGTGGAGGCGGCGGCCGCCCTGAAAGCGCGGGCGCTCATCGTCGACTCCATCCAAACCATGTATTCGCAGGGCATCGACACGGCGCCCGGCGCCGTCTCGCAGCTGCGCGAATGTACTGCGGAACTGGTGCGCTTTGCGAAGGCCAGCGGCACCGCCGTGCTGCTCGTCGGCCATGTGACCAAGGAGGGACAGATCGCGGGGCCCCGGGTTCTCGAGCACATGGTGGATACGGTGCTCTACTTCGAGAGCGATACCGGGAGCCGGTTCCGGGTCCTGCGGTCGGTGAAGAATCGCTTCGGCGCCGCGAACGAGATCGGCGTGTTCGCGATGGCGGAGCAGGGATTGCGTGAAGTCACCAACCCCTCCGCGATTTTTCTATCGCGACACGGAAGGCCCGTGTCGGGCAGCGTGATCACGGTGATGCGTGAAGGTACCCGCTCCTTGCTGATCGAGGTGCAGGTGCTGGCCGACTCGAGCCTGGGCTCGAACCCGAGACGCGTTGCGGTGGGCATCGACGGCAATCGCCTGACCATGCTCCTGGCCGTGGCGCATCGTCACGCGGGTCTCTCGCTGCAGGGTCAGGATGTATTCGCGAACGTGGTCGGGGGCGTGCGGCTCGCCGAGACGGCGGGCGATCTTGCCATCGTGCTCGCCGCCCGTTCCAGCCTTTCCGACCAGCCCCTGCCCGATTCCCTCGTCGTCTTCGGCGAGCTCGGATTGGCCGGGGAAATCCGCCCCGTTCCCTTCGGCGAGGAGCGGTTGCGCGAGGCAGCCAAGCACGGGTTCGAGTCGGCGCTGATACCGGAGGCCAATGTTCCAAGGCGGCTGCCGGAGGGCATGACGGTGCGCGGCGTGACCCGCCTCAGCGAGGCGCTCGGGGCATTCGATCCGCGGGAGGGCAGCGGGATGCGGGGGTCGAGTTGATGAAGGCGATGCGGATCGCGTCCGCGCTGCTGGCAGTGCTCGCTTCGCTGGGCGCGGCAGCGCAGGCTCGGCCGGCCGAAGATCGCCCCATCGTGCTGCATGCCGCCCGCCTCCTGGAGGTCGATACCGGGCGCATGCTCACCCCGGGCGAGATTCTCGTGGCGGGCGATCGCATCGTATCGGTGGGGACCTCGGTGGAGCATCCGGCCGGCGCGGTCGTGACGGACCTGGGCGATACGACGCTCCTCCCCGGACTGATCGACGTGCACGTGCATCTGTTCCTGCATCCCGGCGCCGAGGATCTGCAGACCGTCGAGGAATCGGTACCGCAGCGAACCATTCGCGCGACCATCGCCGCGCGGGACGATCTGTTCGCGGGTTACACCGCCGAGCGCGACATGGGAACGGAGGGAGCGGGTTCCGCCGACACTGCGGTCCGCGATGCCATCAACGCAGGTTGGATTCCCGGTCCCAGATTGAGAATCAGCGGCAATGCCATCGATATCCTCGGCGGACACGAGGACGCGAACGATTTCAATCCGGCGCAGCACGTGCTCTCGAACGCGACCTACGCCAACGATGC